>NZ_CP047950.1:327734-655468 GCF_014280075.1 Synechococcus sp. A15-62 | reverse complement strand
ACGCATGGTGTCGAGCGCATGCATGGAACCAGCGCGACTCAGACCGAGGTCAGAGTCAGCGCTGCGCCAAAACCTTGACGCACGTCCTCCTGAGAGATCAGACCGTCGTGGTCCTGATCCAGGGCATCAAAAATGGCATCGCTGCCGAGCCATTCATCGCGGGTGATCGAGCCATCGCCGTTCATGTCGTTAAGCATGAAGATCTCGGAAACGGCATGGCGGAAGGCAGATCCACCCTCCAGTTCGGCCAGACGATGGGCCAGTTGATGCTCCAGGGTTTCAATGGCCTTGCTGAAGCCTTTAATGCCCTCGGTGAGTTTGTCGCTGGCCATCCGATCGTCCTGCATCAGTGCATCAAAGGTGGCGCGATCGACGTGGATCTTGGCTTCGCCATCGGTGGGATGGGTGGCATCCAATTTCTGGGTCAGCACAGCATCAGTCTCACGGAGCTGATCCAGCAACTTCGGTGAGATCGTGAGCAGATCGCAACCGGCCAACTCCGTGATCTCATCAATGTTGCGGAAGCTCGCCCCCATCACCTCCGTGCCATAGCCGTGGGTTTTGTAGTAGTTGAAGATCTTGGTCACAGAAATCACACCCGGATCCTCAGGCCCGGGGTAAGAATCGCGTCCGGTTTCAGCCTTGTACCAGTCCAGGATGCGCCCGACGAAGGGGGAGATCAGAGTGACGCCGGCTTCGGCACAGGCAACGGCCTGACCGAAACCAAACAGAAGGGTGAGGTTGCAGTGAATCCCCTCTTGCTCCAGCACCTCGGCGGCTTTGATGCCTTCCCAGGTGGAGGCAATTTTGATCAGAACGCGATCGTTGCTGATGCCGGCATCGTTGTACAGACGAATCAGCTTGCGCCCTTTTTCAATCGTGGCGTCGGTGTCAAAACTCAGGCGAGCATCCACCTCCGTTGACACACGGCGGGGAACAATCTTGAGAATCTCCTTACCGAAGATCACACTGATCTCATCCAGAGCTTCCCGCACCACATCTTCCACCGCTGCATCGCTGCCCATCAACTTGCGCGATGACCGCAAAGCCTCATCAATCAGGTTCTGATAAGCCGGAATCTGTGCAGCAGCCAGGATCAACGACGGGTTGGTGGTGGCATCCCGAGGGGTGAACTTACGGATCGCCTCCAGATCACCCGTGTCGGCAACGACCACGGTCATTTGTGAAAGCTGATCGAGCAGGCTGGCCATGATGTACGACGGCTCAATACCCGTAACGTAGCCGCGCTTTTTAATGCGTCAGCTGTTCAAAAGCTTGTTCAATTCAGCAGGTTTTGAGGGGGCGATGCGCTCAACAACCAGCAAGGCATCAATGATCTGTTTGGCGACAGGAACGGCAACTGTGGAGCCATAGGCGTGTTCACCTCGGGGCTCATCCACCACCACAAACACCACGTAACGGGGATCCTCAATCGGCAAGGTGGCCACGAAGCTGCAGATCTTGGCTCCTGGGAGATAGATCCCATTCAGGGCCTTTTGCGCCGTACCTGTTTTGCCACCAATTCGGTAGCCGGGTGTTTTCACTCCCTTGCCACTGCCCTGATCCACCACCGATTCCATCCACTGGAGCACCGTGCGCGTGACCTCCGGGTTCAGCAACTGCTGACCACTGGGTGCCGCCGCAGGAGCCAAGGCATCACCCGAGCGGAAGCCACGGGTGATGTGGGGACTGATCAACTTGCCACCATTGGCCAGCATTCCGTGCAGCTGCACCAGCTTGAGCGGTGTGAGAGAAAACCCCTGACCAAAGGCCGTCGTCGCCGGCTCGATCGGCTGACTGGTGAACTGCTTCTTGCTCTTGAGCTGACCAGCCACCGCACCAGGGAGGTCAGTGTCGGGACGCTGATTGATGCCAAGACGCTCCATCCAGTTCCAGTAGGCGTCGTCGTCGAGACGCCGCATGGCCTGGACCATGCCGACGTTGCTTGAAACCTGCAGCACAGTGGCGAAGTCCACCAAACCATGGGCTTTTTTGTCGTGGTTGTTGATCGGCCAACCACCGACCATCAGCTTGCCCACGTCATTCACCCGATCCGTCGCCTGAATGGCGCCGTCCTGGAGGGCCAGAGCCAAGTTGATCGGCTTGAACGTCGAGCCGGGTTCATAGAGATCCTGAACGGACCATTCCCGAAATCGCCCTGTGGGGAAATCCCAGTAGCGGTTGGGGTCATAGGTGGGTGTCGATGCCAGCACCAACAACTCACCATTGGTGGCATCCATCACGATTGCGGCGCCCTTCTGGGCTTTCCACTTGGCAACCTGCTCAGCAAGAGCTTTGAGCGCCACCTGCTGGAGCCTGGAATCCAGCGTCAGCTGCAGGCGCAAATCATCGCCATAGAAGGATCCCGGAGCGAGGTTGGCCGGCAACGGCGTGCCATCAGCACCCCGGCGGAGGTATCGGGTTTGCTCATGGCGAGCCAGATCACCATCACGGCTCTGCTCAAGACCCGCTTGAGGTTGCCGCTCCGCATTGAGGAAGCCCACCACGTTGGCGAACAACGACGCCTGGGGGTAAACCCGCTGGGGATAGGCCTCCAGATCGAGACCACTGATTCCGAGGGCCCGGATGCGATCAGCCGTTTCCGGATCCAGCTCCTCAGCCAATTTGATCCCTGAGGCCTGGGTTCCCATGGCCTTGAGCAGCGCAGGTGCGGGACGCGCCAAGGGATCGGCCAACACCGCCGCCACATCTTCGGCAGGGCGGACGAGATTGGGGTCATCTCCCGGCATGTTGAAGTAGCGGGGATGGGCCCAGAGCCGGAAGCGCTTTTCATCCATCGCGACCAAGCGGCCAGTGCGATCGACGATCGGACGGCGTTGCCCCAAGGGTTGGGTGCGCTGCGTCTGCAGCTGACGGGCACGCTGCTCAAGGTCGGGGGCTTGCACCAACTGCAGCCAGGCCATGCGACCCACCAACCCCAACAAACCTGCCGACAGGATCCAGAAGATGATCCAAAGCCGCTTGGGGGGAACCTGGGTCAGAGGCACGACCCGCGCGCGGGAGCTGCGCGAACGGATGGGTCGACGCCCTGACACCCGCGTCATCAGTAGCCGGCCCGAATGGGCTGATTCCCCAGGGCCTGCAGCGATGCCATTGGGGAGGAGGCGGACGCTTGCAATGAGCCCGGATCGGGGCGATCAAGATGCACCAGATTGGCGACCTGCGTTGGCACCAGGCGGTTGGGCTGCTGAGAACCCAGCAAGAGATGCTGTTCCATCACAGCGGTTGATTCCGTCAACCGGTGCGCCTGGGTGCGGGTTGCCTCCAGCAGGCGGAAGGCCACAGTCCAGCGATGCTGCCAGTGCAGCGTGAGGCCGGCCAGAACGGCAACCGCCGCAATCAATCCCAGCAGCGTGCCGTCCATCAGGCGATGGAGCCCTCCAAGGAGAGGGGAGCGTCGTGCAATGCGTCCGGAGGACAGTGACCCTTGAATCAGCTCGAAAGCCGTGGTCGATGCACGCTGTTCCGGAGCGGCAACCACCGGGATCACAGGCGAATAGGCCAGTGAACCACCTGCAGAAAGGCGGGGCAAGGCTCAGAGCAGCAGCAGGTTCAGGAAGGTCACGGCGTTCCACAGCCCATGCATCAACACCGAGGGCCACAGGCGTCCGCTGCGGAGCCGCACCAAACCAAGCCCAACCCCCAACACCATGAGCGGTGCCAACTCGCCAACACTGATGTGGGCCATGGCAAACAACAGGCCACTGAGCAGGACCCCCGGGAGGGGACCGAGCTTGGTCGCCAACACCGGCAGCAAGGCACCGCGGAAGATCGTCTCCTCAAACAACGGCGCCAGCACAACCGCGGTGAGAGCAAGCAAGCCCAGAGCAAGCGGATCACGGCTGCCCAGCACCAACTCCAACAGCGGATTGCTGCCCCCGGGGTCCCCCACCAGGCGCACGAGCAACCACCCCGTGAGCATCACCACCGGCGTCACCATCAACCAGCCCGTCATTGCATCCCGCAGAGCGGAGAACAGCGGCCGCACACGCCACTGCATCCATCCCCCCAGCGGTGCCCTCTCCCTGGGCAGCGAACGCACTTGCCGCCAGAGGATCAGCAAGCTCGGCAGCGCCATCACGCCGTAATTGATCACCACGCTGACGGCTTCACGACGAGGGCTGCCCAGCCCCGCCGTCAGTGCACCAACCAACGGGAACGCCACCAGCGGAACGCCAACGGCACTGATCACCACAAAGCCACCCGCCACCAGCAGGGCCATGTCGACCAGGGTCAGCTCCGGCCCCTGAACATCGGGCCAGGCCATCAGACGACCTCGCAGCAGACGCCAGGCCTGACCGAGCAGCAGCAGGCCACCGAGCAGAGCCGTCACCAGGGGCAGCACCGTGCTGAGGGCCAAACGGAACGCCGCTTGCCCCGCGGCAGCAGCATCGATGCAGAGCGTCGGATCAGCGGCGCCTGCTTCGCACTGGAGCTGCTGGAGCAAAGGATCGTCGCCACCGCGTTCGAGATCCGCTGATACGGAACCTTGCCCTTCCAACAGCAGGAACATTTGTTGCTGCCGTTCAGTGCGCTCTTCTGCGCTGATTCCCTCAAGGGCCTTGCGCAGCGCCTCCCGCGGCGCCTCCCCCAGGAGGGCCTCCCGCAGCGGAGGCGGCACTGCTGGTTCGGCCAGAAGTGTCAGCTCCTGCTGCTGAAGGCTCAGGGCCGGTGCCACCGAAGGTCGCGAGAGGCTGTCAATCAAGCCGGACAACCAGATGAAACCGGCCAACGCGAGGGACAAGGCCGCCAGAAGTCCCTTCCAGCGCGGGGAAACCGGTTGTGGGGAACTGGGCACCAGCAGGCGTCAACTGCCCACGATTGTCCACCCGAAAGGCCGCTTCCATACGATAGCCGCGCCCTGACGCTGAACCGTGCCCCTTCGTCTTCTTCTGGTCCGCCACGGTCTCAGCAGTTTCAACAAGGAACGACGGATCCAGGGCCGCGACGATCTTTCGAACCTCAGCGAGGAGGGCCATGAGCAGGCCCGGGCCCTGGGCCGTTCGCTTCAGGACGTGAGCCTCCAGGCCATCTACAGCTCCCCACTGCAGCGAGCGGCCGCGACGACGGCGAGCCTGCTGGAGACCAAAGGTGGTCAGACCCCAGATCCCGTCTTTGATGACGGACTATTGGAGGTGGATCTTGAGCCCTGGTCCGGCCAGACCATCGACGAACTGATGCAAGGCTCAACGGAGGTCTACAAGATCTGGAAGCAGCGGCCCATGGAGCTGGAGCTCCAGCGTCGTGATGGTTCGAGTTACAAGCCACTGCCTGAGCTGATGGAACAGGCGCAGGACTTCATTAGCAAGTTGTTGGAACGCCATCCCGCCAACGGCAACGACACGGTGCTGGTGGTGGCCCACAACGCCATCCTGCGCTGCCTGATGCTGGTGTTGCTGGGGGAACCCGACCACGGCTTCCGGCGGCTTCGCGTCGACAACACCTCCCTTTCGATCTTCAACATCCGGCCGGGAGAGAACGGCCCCCAGGTGCAGATTGAATGCCTGAACAGCACCACGCACCTGCAACCGCTTCCGGAGAAGGGCAAAAACTCCAGGCTGATTTTGGTGCGACACGGCGAAACCGACTGGAACAAAGCCGGGCGCTTCCAGGGGCAGATCGATATTCCGCTGAATGAGAACGGTCGCCGTCAAGCCGCGGCCGCCCGCGACTTCCTCAAAGACATCCCCATCGATCGGGCCTGGAGCAGCACGCTGTCGCGCCCGACCGAAACGGCCCAGATCATTCTCGAGGCGCATCCCGATGTGCCCCTGACCCAGATCGACGGACTGGTGGAAATCGGACACGGAGTCTGGGAAGGCAAGCTCGAATCCGAAATCAGAGAGGACTGGTCGGAGCTGCTGGACACCTGGAAACGTGCTCCGGAGACCGTGCAGATGCCTGAGGGGGAAACCATTCAGGACGTGTGGGCCCGTTCCGTTCGCAGCTGGGGAGAGATCGCTGGCGAGTTGAAGCCTGAGGAAACGGTGCTGGTGGTGGCCCACGACGCCGTCAACAAGACGATCCTCTGCGACCTGTTGGGGCTGACCCCGGCCGACATCTGGGCCGTCAAACAGGGCAACGGTGGCGTCACGGTGGTCGACATTGCCGCCGATCCAGGCCAGCCTGCAGTGGTGACCTGCCTCAACCTCACCTCCCACTTCGGAAGCGTGATTGACCGCACGGCAGCAGGCGCTCTCTGACGTCATGAACGACACCTTGCTGCTGGATCCGGTGCGCGTCCTGCGTGGCCCCGGACATTCGGTTCAGCTGGGTGCAGTCCTGATCAACCAAGGGGTTCTCGTCGGCTTTGACGACGAGGCGAGGCAGCAGGCCCTCGGCCTGGGCATCAAAGCCAGTCCTGCAGCGGATCAACTGGTCGCTCCCTGCCTGGTTGATCCCCATTCCGTCCTGGAGACCCCCTTCAGTGGGGATCAAGAAACAGCCGTGAGCCTGCGGCACTGTGCCGCCGCAGGAGGCTACGGCCAGATTGCCCTGCTTCCCCGCAGCAGCAGTTGGCGCGATCGTCCGGAACGACTCCAGGGATTCAGCCTCGATCAGGATCAGACGGCAACGGTTCGCCTGCACCTTTGGGGAGGCTTCAGCAGTGGTGGCAAGGGGGATGAACTTGCTCCCCATGGCGATCTTCTCGAACACGGTGCCATCGGACTGGCGGACGACGACGCCATGGTTCCAGCCCCGTTGCTGGAACGGGGATTGCTGCTCGGAGAAATGGGGGGTTGCCCGGTGCTCGTGGCACCCCGGGATCCCACTCTGCAGGGAGAGGGGCTGGTGCGGGAAGGGGTGGAGACGCTGCGGGCCGGATGGCCAGCGGATCCGGTCACCAGCGAGACCCTTCCTCTCGGCCAGGTGCTGCTGCTGCACCAACGTCATCCGGAACGACAACTGCGGCTGATGAACCTCTCCACAGCAGCGGCGGTGCAGCAGCTTTCAGGCTGCGAGTCGCCCCCCATAAGCAGCGTGAGCTGGTGGCATCTCCTCACCGACCGCAGCATGCTGGCCAGCAGCAATCCGGGCTGGCGCGTCTGCCCCTCCCTCGGTGGTCCAGACGATCGCCAGCTGTTGATCCAGGCCGTTCAGCAGCGAACGATTACTGCCGTAGCTGTCCACGCTGTTCCTCTGGATGCTGAGGACATGCTGTTGCCGGGTGACCAGCGCCCCGCAGGCCTCAGCGGCCACCATGTGGTGCTTCCTGCGCTCTGGAATGCCCTGGTGCGGCCGGGCCACTGGAGCGTTGAAGACCTTTGGCAAGCCCTCAGCTTTGGGCCGTCAGCCCTGATCGATCAGCCCCCTGAACAACTCGACCACGGCAGCAGGCGCTGGCTACTGTTTGATCCCGATTCACGCTGGACCATCGGCAGTGACACGCCAGGAGCACCACGTGCCGCCAACATCCCCTGGCTGGGGCGGGAGCTTCAGGGACGCGTTGTGGCCTGTGGCCTCAGTTGCTAAGCGGACCGACACGTGAAGGGGGCCAGAAGCGGAAGACGGCACGCCCGATGATCTGATTGTCAGGCAAAAACGGTCCGCCCGGCCAACGACGGGCGTCCTGGCTGTTGCGGCGGTTGTCGCCCAGGACAACGACGTTGCCTTCGGGAACAACTGCATACAGGCCCTTGCAGCCGATCATTCCGTCGCGATCGGAGCAGAAGTTGGTGACGTAAGGCTCATTGAAGGCCGTGCCATTGATGCTCACGGCACCACGGCTGTTGACCTCCACAACATCACCAGGCACACCCACCACTCGTTTGATCCAGGCTTCACATTCGGGATAGCGCTGAAGCAGCACACGATCCACAACCCAGCTGATGCCAGGGAAGGTGACGAAGCCACACTTCAGTGGATTGGGTTGCCCCGCCTCCAACTTCCAAACGGGATCGAAGGCGCTCGGAGAATTGAACACAACGATCTCTCCCCGCTGAGGAGGTCGGGAGCGATACGACAGCTTCTCGACGATCAACTTGTCGCCCACCTGAAGACCCGGCAGCATCGACCCCGAAGGGATATAGCGGGCTTCAAAGGCGAACTGCCGAAGCAGGAGATACAGCGAAACCGTGAACAGAAAAGGGGCCCAGAACTCCCAGATCGCGCTCACTCTGCCCTTCACATCGGAAGGCCCTCTCTCCGCGTTCAATGTGGGCAGGCTCAATCTTTCGACCCACGATAGGGGGAGCCTGCAGGCCCCATGATCCGTCCACGCTGGCAAGCACTGAAGCCCCAACACGGCCTGCTCAGCTGGCGCCGCTGGGACCAGGCCATTGCTGTGATCGCCGCGGTCAATCTCACCTGGGTCGCCATCGACCTCACCTACATCCCCCTGCGCAACTTCTGGCTGCAACGCAATCTTTATCCGGTGCCATCGCTTCCCCTGGTGGTTCCCCTGCCCTGGTTGCCGGACATCACCCCCTGGCTGGATCCCCTCAAGGGCATCGAACCCCATCGCGACACCGAGGCTTACCTCAAGGCCTACAGCGCCCTGGATCGGGCACTGCAGCAGAACGGCTCGAGCCCTGCTGAAAGCACCGCTCTGCTGAAGCAGCAGGCGGTTCTCACCACAGCGCTGATGGACAGCAACCCATTCATCAGTTCAGGCCAAGCCGGCACGCTTGAAAAATTCAAGAACCGACTGCGCGCCCGCACCGGCCTGGAATCAGCCCGTGAATCCGCCAAGCTTCTTCTCAGCCCCAAGCATCTTGAACGCTCTCCCTGGAGCCAGGAGCGTCAGTTCTGGAGCCAGCAGATCCTGCCGCTAGTGGAAAGCAACTACTGGCGAAGCATCGATGAAAACGGCCGCCCCAGCGATTTGAGCTGGCGCATCGACACACCATTTCAACTGCTGTTTCTGCTCGACATTCTTCTGCGTGCCTGGCGTCTGAAACAGCGCTACCCAGCGATCCGCTGGCGGGATGCCCTGTTACGCCGCTGGATCGACCTGCCCCTGCTGCTGCCGTTTGCACGCTGGCTCAGGCTAATCCCGGTCACAGAACGGCTTTGCGGAGCCGGCTTACTGCAACTCGAACCGCTTCGTGCCGTGATCAGTCGCGGCGTGGTGGCCCTGTTGGCAGTGGAGCTGTTTGAAGTGATCGCCATCAGGGTGGTCGATGCTCTGCAGCAACTGATCCGATCACCACAGCTGCCGGAGAGGGTTCGCGGACTCTGCAGCTACCAGAGCAGTGATCTGAATGATGAGCGAGAGGTGATCGAGCTGCTGCGGTTGTGGCTTCCCCTGCTGCTCACCCGCATTGGCCCGGCCATGCGACCGCAACTGCAAGCCGTGATCAGCCATCTGGTACAGCAGAGCTTGGACCGGAACGTGGTGCCGGATGCCCTGCGGCGACTTCCTGGACTGCAAAACGCCGAATCGGAATTCAGCCGTCAGCTGGCTGAAAGCATGGTGACCTCCGTGCTCGACCTGTCCAAAGGAGCCGGAAACCGCATCGGTCAGCGGGACCCGGTTCTGGAATCGCTTGGATCCGAGGCTTTGGATCGGCTCTGGGAGGAACTGGCCCACACGTTGGAGCAGGGTCCCGTACTCAGCCGCAGCCAGGATTTGCTGGTGGCCCTGCTGGAAGAGATCAAACGCTCGAGCTTCCGCCAGATCCGCGACCAAGGCGATGTGAATGCCCTGATCAGCGAATTGGATGGTTTGAATTTCAGCCCTGGAGTGCCGATTTCCAAAGATCAGGCTTGAAACCGGTCAAATACGTGGAGGAATTCACCTCCACAAAGGGACGTTTGATCAACTTGCCATCGGCAGCCAAGGCCTCGAGAGCCTCGTCATCCGACAGCGCCTTCACTGCTGCCGCGCCCATGGCGCGATAGCTCTGACCACTGGTGTTGAACAACAGCTTCCTGTCGCCGAGAGATTGGTGAGCGGCCACCAACATGTCCTTGGACGGTGGAGTCAGGGTGATGTCGTGCACCTCGTGGGCAATGCCTCGCTTAGTAAGCCAAGTCAATGCCTTTCGACAGGTGCTGCAGCGGTTGTAGCTGTAGACCTGGAGAGTTCCGGCCAAAACTCAGCGGCCGAACAGGGATTTGATAGCACCAACGAGGCTGTTGGAGCCGCGGCCCACACCTTCAGCGGGACGGGTGCGAACGGTGACATCACCAAACACTGTGGTGCGGCAGCTCAGGCGGAAGTTTGCAGGACGGTCTGCCAGATAGACCTCTTCAACGTCGCTGCGGGGGGAGAGGTTGGCTTGCCCTTCAACCACCTCCATCACGCAGGTGCCGCACTGACCAACGCCACTGCAATTGTTGAGGTTGTTGAGACTCTTGTAGGGGTTGACGCCCGCATCAAGTGCAGCCTTACGCAGATTCGCGCCCTCGATGCAGCCAACCTGCTGGCCTTCCTGCTCGAATCGGATGGTGGGCACGGTTACCGCAAATCTCTGTGCGCACCAACTTACAAGCATCCGGCCTGATCACGGGGCTCTTCCCTGAGATCAATCGGCTGCATTGATGCAGGAATCAAGCAACGGCTGAACCGCATCGAGGTCGCGCCATCCATCAATCGACACGACGCTGCCCTGCAACGTGCGGTATGTCCTGAAAAATTCCGCAACGTCCTCCAGCTGGGATGCGGCGATCTGACGAATGCTTCGGATCTCGTCCTGACGGGGGTCTGCGTCCGGGACACAGAGAATCTTCCCGTCGTAAACATCCCGGTCGTGGAGGTCCAACACGCCGATGGGGCGAGCCTTGATCAGGCAACCAGCGAACGTGGGTTCAGCCATGATCACCATGGCGTCGAGGGGAGATCCATCCTCCGCCAACGTATTGGGGATGAAGCCGTAATCAAAGGGGTAACGCACTGAGGAGTGCATCACCCGGTCGAGAACCATCACGCCGGCTTCGGCGGAATATTCGTATTTGTTTCTGCTTCCTGCCGGAATCTCAACGATGAGATTCACCAAGCCTGGCGAAGGTGACGGGGGGAGCTGATGGAGATCCATGCCGATCCGAGGCGGTGGGGATCAGTCGCGGAGAAGGGAAGGTTCGATCCGTGATCACAGCCACGAGAGGAGCACTGAAACTGACAACAGCAATCAGCAGTCCTTTGATGGCCGTCAACGAGGCGCGACGACTGAACGGCTCATCCGCCTCCGAAGACGCCATGGCGTCATCGTGAGACGGGTGGGGAACATCTGAGGCCATAAAACGGGGAGCGGCAAAGCCCCTCCCTTCGATCACAAGGTTGTTGAATTCATTCTGTCACTGCCAAAAGCAGGACGCACCGATCATTAAGCGGCGGGCCGATCCTGCTGGTCAAGACGTGCACTCAGGTCAGAGGGTGATGCCCCACTTGCCTCGAGATGGGTTCGGATCAGTCGAAGCTCCTCAAGGATCGATCCCAGGATTTGCTGGGTCGCCGTTGAAGGGGAATTCAGCACTTCAACGGTGACTTCTTTGATGCGTAGAACATCCTTGGCGAAGCGCGCCACCTCGTTGGGGTGGAACATCAGCGGATCTTTCTGATCGCTGCGGTACTCCGGATTCAGCTTGCGGGGATTGAACGGAGGGTTGAGGTTGCGGGGGTCTGTGTTGGTGTAGCGATACACCGAAGCGCGGGAGCGGTTCAGGGATTTCTGAACGTCGTCAATTCCCACCAGGGCCTCAGCTTGAGCCGATGAGGGAGCCGGATCCATGGAAAGTTCGGTCGCTTGTTGAACGCTTGTCGCCACTGATTCAACGGACCGAGGAAACATGAGACGGGCCTAGGACAGGCTGGATTGAGCTGGACGGTAGCAGCCGAGACTCAGGGCGCACAGAGGAATTCCAGCAAAACAGACACTTCCGCGATCGGCATGCTTCCGAAGCGGTGATAACTTCCAAATCCCATTTTGTTGCGATTGATGCGCGTCTCCCGCCTGCTGCTGGTGACGCTTCGGGATGTTCCCGCCGAAGCGGAGATCACCTCGCATCAGTTGCTTCTCAGGGCCGGGTATATCCGTCGCGTTGGATCAGGGATCTACGCCTATCTCCCCTTGATGTGGAGGGTGCTGCAAAAGATCACCGCTGTGGTGCGCGAGGAGATGAACCGCGCCGGTGCTCAGGAAACCCTGCTGCCGCAGCTGCATCCTGCTGAGCTCTGGCAGAAAAGCGGGCGCTGGCAGGGCTACACCGCTGGCGAGGGGATCATGTTTCACCTCGAAGACCGCCAGGGCAGAGAGTTGGGGCTTGGACCAACCCATGAAGAGGTGATCACCAGCCTGGCGGGCGAGCTGCTGAGGTCATACCGGCAGCTTCCCGTGAACCTCTATCAGATCCAGACCAAATTTCGCGACGAGATCCGTCCCCGCTTTGGCCTGATGCGGGGCCGCGAATTCATCATGAAGGACGCGTATTCCTTCCATGCCAGCGAAGCGGATCTTCGCGAGACCTACGGCGCCATGGACCAGGCCTACCGCCGCATCTTTGAGCGTTGTGGCCTGGATGCCGTCCCTGTTGATGCCGACAGCGGAGCGATCGGCGGTGCCGCCTCCCAGGAGTTCATGGTGACGGCGGATGCCGGGGAAGACCTAATCCTGATCAGCGATGACGGCCAATACGCCGCCAACCAAGAGAAGGCTGTTTCGATCCCATCCGCCGCATCCCCTCTCCCCGACGGCCCGGAGGAATCGATTCCAACCCCTGGGTTGGGCAGCATCGAGAGCCTCTGCGACACAAAAGGCTGGAATCCGAGCCAGGTGGTGAAGGTGCTGCTGTTCGTGGCGACCCTGGACGATGAGACCCTCCAACCGCTGCTGGTGAGCCTCCGTGGTGACCAGGAGCTCAACCCCACCAAGGTCGTGAACGCCGTCAGCCGAACCCTCAACAAAGGTGTTCTCGATTGCCGCCCGATCACACCCGACGACACCAACCGTCAGCAGATTGATCCGATCCCCTTTGGATCGATCGGGCCCGACCTCTCGGATGACGTTCTGAAGGGAGCCAAGACCTGGGAGCCAACGTTCCTACGTCTGGCGGATGAAACCGCCAGCGAACTCGGCAGCTTCATCTGTGGTGCCAACCAGCCCGATCTGCACCGCTTCAACACCAGCTGGACCGCCATCGAGCAGAAGCCAACCAGCCTGGATCTGCGTAATGCACGGGCAGGCGACGTCTGCCAACACAACCCGAAATCACGACTGACGGAAAAAAGAGGCATCGAAGTCGGCCACATTTTTCAATTGGGCCGGAAATATTCCGAGGCCATGGAGAGCCGTTTCACCAACGAGAACGGCAAAACCGAACCGTTCTGGATGGGTTGCTACGGAATCGGCGTTTCCAGGCTGGCGCAAGCGGCCGTCGAACAGCACCACGACGACAGCGGCATCTGCTGGCCGACCGCCATCGCCCCCTTTGAAGCCATCGTGGTTGTTGCCAACATCCAGGACGACACCCAGGCCCAGCTGGGGGAAGCGCTCTATGCGGAGCTTCAAGCTGCTGACGTCGATGTGCTCCTCGACGACCGCAAAGAACGAGCCGGCGTCAAGTTCAAAGACGCGGATCTGATCGGCATCCCTTGGCGAATCGTGGTGGGACGCGACGCCAGCGAGGGCACCGTTGAGCTGGTGCGCCGCAGCAGCCGCGAGGTGCAGAAGCTTCCCCACGTTGAGGCTGTGAGCTGCCTGATCAAGGCACTCCACCCCTAAAGTCGAACGACTCTTAAGGGTTTCATGCTCTCCGCACTGACACGCCTGCTTCGCCCCCTCAGCCGGGCTGCTGTAGCCCTTGGCCTCGGGTTATGCCTCCTGCTGACGGCCTGCAGTGGAGACGCTGAAGCTCGTCTGAGCGGCGACTACGTGGAAGACACCGTGGCGGTCTCCCGCACGCTGCTGACGGTGATCGACCTGCCTCAGGACGATCCCACCCACGCGGAAGCTGAAGCCGACGCGCGGGCCCTGATCAACGACTACATGTCCCGTTATCGGCCCCAGCCCCGTGTGAACGGACTCAGCTCCTTCACCACGATGCAGACCGCGCTCAATTCGCTGGCTGGTCACTACGCCTCCTACGCCAATCGCCCCCTTCCGGAAGCGCTGCACGACCGCATCGCCAAGGAACTCAACAAGGCTGAGAAATCAGTTGTCCGGGGCAGCTGAGCCCCTGAGACAAACTCAGTTTTGACGAGGCCACCCGAGATCTGAGATACTCGCGGATTGTGCAGATCTGCGGCTTCGGGCCGCCGTGTTCTTGGCCAACGTTGTCGTCATCGGAGCGCAGTGGGGTGACGAGGGAAAAGGAAAGATCACCGATCTCCTGAGCCGCTCCGCCGATGTGGTGGTTCGTTATCAGGGTGGTGTGAATGCAGGCCACACGATTGTTGTCGATGATCGTGTGCTCAAGCTGCACCTGATTCCCTCCGGAATCCTTTATCCCGACACGATCTGCCTGATCGGATCCGGCACGGTGGTGGATCCCAAGGTGATGCTCGGTGAGCTGGACATGCTCATCGCCAACGACATTGATATTTCAGGGCTTCGCCTGGCATCCACGGCGCACGTGACGATGCCTTACCACCGCCTGCTCGACCAGGCCATGGAGAAGCAGCGGGGAGCACGACGGATTGGAACCACAGGCCGGGGGATCGGACCCACCTACGCCGACAAGTCCCAGCGCAGCGGCATCCGTGTGATCGACCTGCTGGACGAACAGCGGCTGCGGGATCGCCTTGAAGGCCCACTTCAGGAGAAGAACGAACTTCTTCAAACGATTTATGGCGTTGCGCCCCTGAACGCCGAAGACGTCATCCAGGAATATCTGGGATACGGAAAGCGCCTCGCCCCCCACGTGGTGGAGTGCACCCAGACGATTCATCAGGCAGCGCGAGATCGCAAGAACATCCTGTTCGAAGGTGCCCAGGGCACGCTGTTGGACCTGGACCACGGCACCTACCCCTACGTCACCTCCTCCAATCCCGTTTCCGGCGGTGCCTGCATCGGTGCAGGCGTCGGCCCAACCCTGATCGACCGCGTCATTGGCGTCGCCAAGGCTTACACCACCCGCGTGGGTGAAGGCCCCTTCCCAACCGAGCTGAGCGGCAGCCTGAATGACCAGCTCACGGAACGCGGTGGTGAATTCGGCACCACCACTGGCCGCCAAAGGCGCTGTGGCTGGTTTGACGGCGTGATCGGTCGCTACGCCGTGCAGGTGAACGGCTTGGACTGTCTGGCCGTGACCAAGCTGGATGTGCTGGACGAACTGGACGAAATTCAGGTCTGCGTGGCCTATGAACTCAACGGCGAGCGAATCGAGCACTTTCCCAGCAGTGCTGATGATTTCGCCCAGTGCAAACCCATCTTCGAAACACTGCCTGGCTGGCAGTGCTCCACCGAGGAATGCCGCAGCCTTGAGGATCTCCCCAAACCGGCCATGGATTACCTGCGCTTCCTCGCCGATCTGATGGAAGTGCCGATCGCCATTGTCTCCCTGGGGGCCAGCCGTGATCAAACCATCGTTGTTGAAGATCCGATCCATGGCCCCAAGCGGGCCCTATTGAGCGCCTGAGCCTCTGAGGTTCATACTTCGGGGCTGCTTTCCACGCCCCGATGTCATCAGAAACCCGTTTCCCCAGCGACTGCAGTCTCGATGTCGTTGGCATCGGCAACGCCATCGTTGATGTTCTGGTGCAAACGGACGACAGTTTCATCGCTGAACAAGGCCTCCAAAAGGGGGGAATGGCGCTGATCGATGAACAACAAGCTGAGGCTCTCTACAAGGCCAGTGGAACGGGCCTCGAGACCTCCGGCGGATCGGTCGCCAACACCATGGTGGGGATCGCCCAGCTCGGCGGACGCGCTGGTTTCATCGGCCGCGTCCGTGATGACCAGCTCGGCAGCATTTTCAGCCACGACATCCGGGCCGTTGGAGCACGCTTTGAGACGCCAGCAGCCACCAGTGGGGCCACAACAGCGCGCTGCCTGATTTACGTCACGCCCGATGCCGAGCGCACCATGTGCACCTTCCTGGGGGCTTCCACCCAACTGGAGCCCGAGGATCTCGACCTCTCCATGGTCAAGCAGGCCAAGGTGCTTTACCTGGAGGGCTACCTCTGGGACAGTCCGGCCGCCAAACGGGCCTTCATCGCCGCCGCAGAAGCCTGCCGTGAAGCAGGCGGCAAGGTGGCTCTTTCCCTCTCCGATGGCTTCTGTGTGGATCGGCACAGAGCGAGTTTTCTTGAACTGGTGAATGGCCACGTCGATGTGCTGTTCGCCAATGACGTTGAAATTCAGTCGCTCTACGAGACCGACGATTTCGACCAGGCCCTCGAGCGGGTGCGCGGCTGCTGCTCAGTGATTGCGATCACCCGTGGTGCCCAGGGGTCCGTCGTGCTGAGTGGAAACCAGCGCTGGGATGTCGGCATCTTCGGTCTGGGAGATCTGGTGGACACCACGGGAGCAGGCGACCTCTATGCCGGGGGATTTCTGCATGGCTTCACCCAGGGCGAATCTCTTGAGCGCTGTGGTGAGCTCGGTGCCCTCTGCGCCGGCCAGATTGTGACCCAACTGGGGGCCCGCTCCCAGATCTCCCTCAAGCAGCTGGCGGAGACGCATCTGAACTGAGCTCAGCGATTGCCCAGGATCCATAGGCCGGTGATGCCGTCACCGGCCAGCACAACCACTCAGGGGTGTCGTAGCTGTGCAGCTCCAAGACGGCCGAGCGCAGCGCATCCACATGCTGGGCGGAAGTCTTCATCAGCAGTTGGACCTCATGGGACACCTGCAGCTCCCCCTCCCAGCGATAGAACGACTGAACGGGGTGGATGGACAAACAGGCCACGAGATGGCGCTCCAACAAGGCCTCTGCCAGCTGTTGGGCGCGCTCAGCGTTCGCTTCCGTGGTGAGGGCCAGCACAAGCCCACTCGTTTCAATCACGCTCAAGCCGATCTATCAGGCTGCTCACATCCTCCACACAAGCCATCCCATCGGGGGGGGAAGGACGCCGCAACAGCTGCAAGCTCAGCCCAAGATCTGTGGTGAGCTGATGCCATAGCTGTTCCGTCACGCCACCGGACTGGCGGCAGAGCACCACGTCGATGCCCCAGCGACGGCAAAGAGACCGCTCGATCGCCCCCGGCACCTCCCCTTGCAGAGGGCGCACTACTGCCAGGTGATCCGGGGGAAGCCCCGCCCGCAGAGCAGCGCGTAATCCATCGGGGGAGGGAAGCGCACGGCCATAGGGGATGGCTCCGGCGCGGCGCACAGCAGCAGTTAAAGCTGGAAGATGACGACCTCCGATGGCCAGCAACAGGCGTTGGCCCTGCAGCGACTGGGCGGCCAATGCCTCGGCATCCGCCACCAGTGAGGCAGCTCCAAGCGGTTCAAAGCGACGCTCATAACGCAGCAACGGTTGGTCGATATCCGCACAGGCCGTGACCAGGTCATGGCTGATGCAAGCCGCAAAAGGATGCGTGGCATCCACCACCCAACGGAAAGGGCCGGCCTGATGCAGAGCTGCCTTGATTCCGCCAACGCCCTGCAGAGCTCCAATTGAGATGTGCTCCACAGGCAATCCCGCGTAGGCCTTTGCTGCGGTTGCCGTCACCACACTCACACTCACACGCCAATTGCGGCGGAAGAGCTCTTTCACCAAGCGCGGCCCATCACCGGTTCCAGCCAGCAGCAGCACACGGCGCTGGTCATTCGCGGGGCCTTGCATCAGGATGTGCGCCGACACCAGCTCAAGCCATGAACCATTGCGTGCTCGAAGTGGAGGTGATCGACGCACCGACGGTTCGATACACCCAGGACAACCAGACTCCCATTGCGGAGATGGCCGTGCGCTTTGACCCCCTTCGGGAGGGTGATCCGCCAGGTGAATTGAAAGTGGTGGGCTGGGGCAACCTTGCCCAGGAGCTGCAGAACCGTGTGCAAACCGGGCAGCGGCTGCTGATCGAAGGCCGGCTGCGGATGAACACCATGCCCCGAGGCGATGGCATGAAGGAAAAAAGGGCTGAATTCACCCTGGCTCGGCTCCATCCGATCGGCGCGGCAGCCACGGGTGCAGCTCCTTCCGGCACCCCCTCAGCCGCAGCCCCCAGCCGCCAGGCCCCTGCGGCTGCGCCGACCAAAGTGGCGAAAGAGCCTGAACCGGCCAGCTGGAATGCTGCGCCCCTCGTGCCCGACACCGACGACATCCCCTTCTGAATCAGAGGACACTTGCAGGTCGTGGTCGCTTAGCGACCCTCTTCGTCCTGGAGCTCTGAAGCTCGGGTGATCAATTGCCCGAGCTCCCGTTCAAGGGCGGCAAGATCCAGCCTCAGCTCGGGCCAACGGCCCCCATCAATCTGCTGCAGCAACCAGCTGCGATCACGGTCAAGCTGCTGGAGCAGATCATCCATGCCGGTCGACGATGGATCAGGCATCTAGCTCGAAGCAGTGGATCTCCATCCTGATGGCCAAGAGGTCAAAATGACGATCAAGCAAAGGCCTTCATGAAGGATTTCTTCTCCCCCGGCAGCCTCGTCACCATCGCCGGAGGCGTGCTGACCGTGGTCGGTGCCACCGCTTACGCCACCGGAAGCGCCAACCTCAGCCTGCCCACGATCTTCTACGGAATCCCGATCTTGCTGGGGGGGCTGGCCCTGAAATCATCGGAGCTGCCACCCGCCATCCGGGTGACACCGATCAAGACGTTTCAAAAGGAACGCGAAGCTGCGGCACCAGAACTGGGCAAGTTGCTCGGCGATGTGACGCGCTGGCGCTATGGCCAGAAGGCCCACCTGGAGTCGTCGCTGGAAGCGCTCAAACTCTGGGATGAAGACACTCCACCGCAGTTGGAAGAGATCGAAGAGCTGCATTCCGACAGCGGCTACGGCCTGCGGATGCGTTTCCTGCTGGGGGCCGTTCCCCTCGAACGCTGGCAGGAGCGACAGGAGCGGCTGGGGCGTTTCTTCGCCAAGGGGATGCGAGCGGAACTCAAGCAACTTGATGAACAACGGCTGGACGTTCTTCTGCTTCCAGCGGGTGAGGCCTAAGCCATGGCCCAATCCACCCAGCACAACAATGACGCCCTCAGGGTGTCGGTGCTCAGCGAAGCTCTCCCCTACATCCAGCGCTTCGCCGGTCGGCGCATCGTGATCAAGTACGGCGGGGCCGCCATGGCCCATGCCGAGCTGCGGGCTGCCGTCTTTCGCGACCTGGCTCTGCTCGCCTGCGTCGGCGTCCAACCCGTGGTGGTTCATGGCGGCGGGCCCGAAATCAACCAGTGGCTTCAACGTCTGGAAATTCCCGCCGAATTCCGCGACGGACTGCGGGTCACCGACGCCGACACCATGGACGTGGTGGAGATGGTGCTGGTGGGCCGCGTCAACAAGCAGATCGTGAATGGCCTCAATCAGCTCGGCACCCGTGCGGTTGGTTTGAGCGGAAGTGACGGCAGTCTTGTGGAGGCACGCCCCTGGGGGAATGGCAGCCATGGGCTGGTGGGGGATGTTGCCCGCGTCAATCCCGATGTGCTCGAACCGCTGCTGGAGAAGGGGTATGTGCCCGTCATTTCCAGCGTTGCCGCAACCCCCGATGACGGGCGAGCCCACAACATCAATGCCGACACGGTGGCGGGAGAGCTGGCGGCGGCCCTGGAAGCCGAAAAACTGATCCTGCTGACCGACACCCCCGGCATCCTTGAGGACCGGGACGATCCCGACTCGCTGATCCGCAAACTGCGCCTTTCAGAGGCGAGACAGCTGATCGAGGATGGCGTGGTCGCAGGGGGCATGACGCCCAAAACGGAATGTTGCATCCGCGCCCTGGCCCAGGGCGTGTCAGCCGCCCACATCATTGATGGCCGGGTTCCCCATGCCCTCTTGCTGGAGGTCTTCACCGACGCCGGCATCGGCACCATGGTGGTGGGACGCGGCTAGAGGGTGAGCGAGCAGGACGCAGCACTGGACCTCTCTGAAGCGGAGGCAGCCCTGGAGCGCGGGGACTACGGCCAGGGCCTGGAGCTGCTTCTCCCCCTGGCGGAGCAACACCCGCTCAACAGCCCGGAGGGGCCGGGCCTTCGGCTCCTGATGATCACCGCCTGGATGGGTCAGGGTCAGAACGACAAAGCCATAGCCACCTGCAGGCTTCTGAGTCGCTGCCGCGATCCCAAGTTGCGCCAGCAAGCCAAACAAATGCTCGGGGTTCTTGAAGCCCCAAGCCTGGATCGTCCGGAACGCTGGTCGATGCGGATGCCGCAACTGGAACTGGATGGCTCCGGCAGCGGGCAGACCTCCACCATGCGGCGGCGGCGTTCGCGGCGCCCCGAACCCCCGCCACCACCACCGACGGGGCCGACGCGTTCACCGGCGGCGGGTTTCGCCGTGCTGGTGATGGCGGTTCTGCTGGGGATCACGCTTTTGCTGAGTGGTTGCGTCCGAATCGAGGCTGATCTCGACCTTCGCGGCCCGGATCGACTGGCCCTCACATGGGACGTTCGGAGCACCCAGCAACGCCCGCTGCCCTGGCAGGAGCAATTCGAGCGAGACCTGCAACGGGAGGTGCCCGGGCTGAAGATCGAACAAAAAGGCCCAGGACGCCAACAGATCAGCAGCCGTGTTGCCTCATCGCACGAGCTGGCGCAACAAATGGCGGCAGTGGTGGCCGTGGCTGGTCGGGCGGCTGGAGTCTCACTCCCGGCACCGACGCTCAAGCTCGAAGAACGCAACTGGCTGCTGGGGGTGCAGCAGCACATGCAGCTGATGGTGGACCTCAGCGATCTGCCCGAGATCCCTGGGCTCGATGTTCATCTGAGCCTCAACCACGGGCAGGTGGAGCGCACGGCTCTTACCGGCACCACCACCGAAATCAGCTGGCAGGGCTGGCGCTGGAATTCGCTTGGCCTAGGGGGCGTGGTGATCCTGATGCTGCTGATCAGCAGCATGGTGCTGCAGGTGGTGCGGCGGAAGCTGGGCTTTGGCTTCCCGGAGCTGCCCTCCTGATCAAAGCTGCTGCGGGTCGGGATCCACAGTGAGCGCCACACCCTTGGGCAAGCCATCCCAGAGGGCCTGTCCCGGAGGGAGAGGCAGCGGAGAGCCCGCCGGACCATGCAGCAACAGCTGCCATCGGCTTCGGCCAGCAACACGGGCCACAGGCGCCGGGGCCGGACCCAACAACCACCAGTTCTGGCGCTGACAAATCGGCCGGATCCGCTCCGCGAGCACCGCTGCCGCCGTTGCTGTTTTGCTGGGGGAATCTCCAGACAGTCGCAGCAGACAAGCGCGACTGAAGGGCACCAGACCAGCTTCCTTGCGGAGGGCCACTTCCTGAGAGAGGAACGCTTCATACCGACCATCCACCAGGTGCTGAATCACCGGATGCTCTGGGGTGTAGGTCTGCACCAACACCTGCCCCGGTCGCTCACCTCGTCCGGCACGGCCTGCCAACTGCAACAGCAACTGCAGGGCCTGTTCTCCTGCGCGGAGGTCGGGGCGGTGCAGAAGCCCATCCGCCGCGAGCACCGCCGCGAGGGTGACCCGCGGCAGGTCCATGCCCTTGGCCAGCATCTGCGTGCCAATCAAAACGTCGGCTTCTCCGGCAGCAAAACGGTCCAACAGGCGTCGATGGCCATCACGTCCGCCGGTGGAATCGCGGTCAAAGCGGAGCAAACGAAGGCCTTCAAGCTCCTGAGAAAGCAGTTCCAACACCTTCTGCGTCCCGGCCCCAAACGGCTTGAAGGCCGTGGAACCACAGTGACTGCAACGGTTCTCCAGGTCCTCACGATGGTCACACCAATGGCAACGCAGCCACTGACGTCCGGCCTTGCTGCGGTGAACGGTGAGCGCCACATCGCAGTGGGGGCACATCACCACCTCGCCGCAACTGCGGCAGCTCAAAAAGGGGCTGTATCCCCGACGAGGCACCAAAACCACGGCCTGTTCGCCCTGCTCCGGCAGCGCCGCAAGACGATCCATCAAGGCGCGACTGACCAGACGCTTGTGTCCTTCGGCCAGTTCATGGCGCATGTCGATCACATGCACAGGGGGTAGGGACTGCCGGGAAATCCGCTGGGTCAGGCGCACCAAGGTCAAGGCACCTTCGGGGCCCGATTGAATCCAGCTTTCGAGCGAAGGCGTGGCGCTACCCAGCACAAGCCGTGCCTGTTGCATCACAACCCGGTCCAGGGCCAGGTCCCGGGCGTGATAGCAGGGCATGGGTGCGTCTTGCTTGTAAGAGCTGTCGTGCTCCTCATCCAGAACGACCAGCCCCAGCGGCTTCAACGGCACGAACACCGCGGAGCGGGTTCCCACCACCACCAACGGCTGTTCGGCAGCAAGACAGCGGCGCCAGGTTCGAACCCGTTCAGCGTCACCACAACCGCTGTGGTATTCCACGACGCGCGAGCCGAAGCGTTTGCGGCAACGGTCAACAAGTTGGGGGATCAATCCGATCTCGGGGGTGAGCAGCAGGACGTGCCGGCCCCGCTCCAGCTCCTGGGCAGCCAGTTGGAGGTACACCTCGGTCTTGCCGGAGCCGGTGATTCCCCAGAGCAGCAGTCCTCTCCCCGGAGAAAGCTGTTGGTAGGCCTTCACCACGTCCTGCTGCTCAGCGGTCAAGGCCTGGGGAAGCTCCTTGGGGCCAGAAGCAGCTGAAGAGCCCTTGTCCTCACAACGACGCTGCTCACGCACCAGGTAGCCCTGCTGGATCAGCGGCGGCAGCAATTGCGCCCCAAACCCACTGGCCACCAGGTCCCGTTGCCAAGCGCCATCGCCCTGGCCCTCCAACCAAGCCAGAAGCTCCCGCTGGCGAGGGGTGGGTGGGTTCGCTGCATCAGGGGAGACCCGGGCCTGTATCCACCACATTTGACGCCCGCCGGCCAGGGAACGCTGGCCAACCTGACCAATCCAGCCCGACGGCAGAGCCGCCTTCAAGGTGCGGAAGACACTGAGATGGCAACGGTCCGCCACCCGCTCCAGCCAGCTGTACCAATCAGAGTCGACAGCAGCTCGCTGCAGGAGTGATTCCACCGGTTGCAGCTCCTGAGGATCCTGCTCAGCCCACTCCCGCTCCTCCACCACAAGCCCATGCATGGCTCGTCCCCGGAGCCGCACCCGCACCAGATCTCCCGGCTTCAAACCCATGCTGGGATCTGCGGCATAACTGAAGGAGCGTCCTTCCCGCCCAGCCTCCAGCCAGACCTCAACACATCGCGGCGAATGCGACAGGACCTTGCAAACTTCGGAAGACTTCATTAACGTGGACAGGTTGGACAGTTTCTGCCAACCCTGCGCTCGATCCAGAGGGAAGACACAGTGTCTGAAGTCAAGGTCTTGTTCCTTGCCACTTTGACCGGTCTGAGACCACCCCGGACAGCACAGACACAATCAGTCCAAGCGTTTCGTCGACTCGCGGACACCACCATCAGCCCATGAACTCCGTCTCAGCGTCAGCTGTGTGGTTCTCTTTCGCTTGAACGGAAGTTCTTGGTTCCGGCCATTGCCGCTGGTGCGTTGCTGCCGCTGTTGCATCTCCCCTCTATCCGACTTCGACATTCACCATGACCCCTGCTGCCACCAAAGCTGCCAAGCCGGACATCGTTCTTCTGGCGAATGCTGACGGCAAGGTGAAGGAAGTTGAGAAGGGTTCCGATAAAGAAGCCAAAAAAGCCACCGCACGCCGACGAACCAGCAAGGCCAGCGCCAAGGACCTGAACGCCGCGGCCGACGAACTGCTCGCTGCGGCCGATCAAGCCAAGGCTTCGGGAACCACCAAAAAGGCTGCTGCGAAAAGCACCAAGGCCAAAACCACAACGAAAAAGGCCACTACAACAAAGAAAGCAGCCACCGCCAAGAAGACCGCCACCAAAACATCAACAGCCAAAGCAGCAGCAGCGAAACCAACCGCTGAAGAGAAAGCCAAAACCGCAGCTGCTGAGAAGGAAGCCAAGGCCAAAGCCCTGGCCAGCATCAAGATCGGCCCCAAAGGCGTTTACACCGAAGACTCCATCCGGGTTTATCTGCAGGAAATCGGGCGGATCCGCCTGCTGCGTCCCGACGAAGAGATCGAACTGGCCCGCAAAATTGCCGATCTTCTCTATCTCGAGGAACTGGCCGCTCAATTTGAGAGCGATAACGGCCGGGAACCCGACAACAAAGAGTGGGCAGCCTTGGTGGAAATGCCGCTCATCCGCTTCCGCCGGCGCTTGATGCTGGGCCGCCGGGCCAAGGAAAAGATGGTGCAATCCAACTTGCGCCTGGTGGTCTCGATTGCCAAGAAGTACATGAATCGAGGCCTGAGCTTCCAAGACCTGATTCAGGAAGGAAGCCTTGGCCTGATCCGCGCAGCCGAGAAATTTGACCACGAGAAGGGCTACAAGTTCTCCACCTACGCCACCTGGTGGATTCGCCAGGCCATCACACGCGCCATTGCCGACCAAAGCCGCACCATCCGCCTGCCGGTGCACCTCTACGAAACGATCTCCAGAATCAAGAAGACCACCAAGGTTCTCTCCCAGGAGTTCGGCCGCAAGCCAACGGAAGAGGAAATCGCTGAATCGATGGAAATGACCATCGAAAAACTGCGCTTCATCGCCAAGAGTGCCCAGCTGCCGATCTCCCTGGAGACCCCAATCGGCAAGGAAGAGGATTCCCGCCTTGGCGATTTCATCGAAGCCGATATCGAGAATCCCGAGCAGGATGTTGCCAAGAACCTGCTTCGTGAAGACCTGGAGGGTGTGTTAGCCACCCTCAGCCCCCGCGAGCGCGATGTGCTGCGCCTGCGCTACGGCCTGGACGACGGGCGGATGAAGACCCTCGAGGAAATCGGCCAGATCTTTGATGTGACCCGGGAACGGATCCGTCAGATCGAAGCAAAGGCCCTGCGCAAATTGCGCCACCCCAACCGCAATGGGGTGTTCAAGGAATACATCAAGTAAGCCCGCATTAAGCCCGCCATCAAATAGTCACGGGAGTAATACATAAGTACATTCCCCCTGGCTGAATGGCGTGTCGGGCTCCTATAAGAGAGCGTGAGGGAATTGAGACGCCCTCCTCACACGGAAGAGATCAAACCCCAGCCTGAGGCTGGGGTTTTCCTTTGGAAAGCAAAAATTCAGTGCAACAGATTCACTGACTGCTTTCGAAGGTTTCCGTGAATTCCTGAAAGGCACGCTTCAGGCGTTCCACAGGAGTTTCTTCGAGGGGGCACTCCTGGCGTGTTTCCAACGCATAGGCCTGGAGCAGGCGAGGGTCCGGTTCAAGCACGGAGGCCACCGCCCCCTTGAAGAGGACCAGATTCTGCTGCGATGTCAGCCCCACCAGATAAGGCTGAAGCACCCAACTGGATTGACCATCCTGCGAGGGCCCTGCCGCTGATCGCACCAGACGGGGCCGCAGCAGTTGATACGCATGGTCTCCATCGCGATCGGTGGTATGGCGCAGCCGCGCCATCAGAACATCGCCACTGCACAACAGGATCAGACGAATGCAGCCCTCAGCCACCAAGGGGAGCATGGCTTCCTGCTCTTGGGGGTCCGGGGCAACCGAGCCAATCGCTCCGGCCTGACGAACGCCATTGACGACGGGTCCGGGCATGGCTGTCCTGCGTTGCTCACGAATGTTAAGCGTTCTTCATAAAGAGATCCTCCCTTTCGAAGCTTCACAAACTCGCGAAGGCGAATCCAAGAATTCGAGTCCAAAAGCGTAGGGTGGGCGGCTGATTCGCCCTTTCCATGGCCCTCACCGAACTGCGCATCGCCTCACGACGCAGCCAGCTGGCCATGGTGCAAACCAACTGGGTCAAAGCGGAACTGGAGAAGGCCCATCCCGGCCTGAAGATCACCGTGGAAGCCATGGCCACCCAGGGCGACAAGATCCTGGACGTTGCCCTGGCCAAGATCGGCGACAAAGGCCTGTTCACCAAGGAACTGGAAGCCCAGATGCTGGTGGATCGTGCGGACATCGCCGTCCACTCCCTCAAAGACCTGCCGACCAACCTTCCTGAGGGGCTGATGCTCGGTTGCATCACCGAACGGGAGGACCCGGCCGATGCGCTGGTGGTGAATGCCAAGAACCAGGCCTACAAGCTCGAGACCCTCCCCGAAGGCTCAGTGGTGGGAACGAGTTCCCTGCGCCGCCTGGCTCAACTTCGTCACCACTACCCCCACCTGATCTTCAAAGATGTGCGGGGGAACGTGATCACCCGGCTGGAGAAATTGGACAGCGGCGATTACGACTGCCTGATCCTGGCTGCGGCCGGCCTGGGTCGACTGGGTTTCAGCGATCGGATCCACCAGCTGATCCCCGGCGAGATCTCTCTGCACGCGGTTGGCCAGGGAGCCCTAGGCATTGAATGCGTAGAGGGCAAGCCCGAAGTGCTTGAGGCGATCAAAGTGCTGGAGCACACCCCGACGTCCCAGCGATGCCTGGCCGAACGTGCTTTCCTGCGGGAACTGGAAGGTGGCTGCCAGGTCCCCATCGGCGTGAACACACGTTTCGAAGGTGATCAACTGATCCTTACCGGAATGGTGGCCAGCCTTGATGGCAAACGCTTGATCCGCGACCAAGCCAGTGGCGCGGCAAGCGACGCCGAAGCCATCGGCATCGCCCTCGCCAACACCCTCAAAGGTCAGGGTGCAGGGGAGATCCTCAAAGAGATCTTCGAGACCGTTCGCCCCGAAGCCTGATCAACTGCGAATCTCCAGACGCGTTCCCACATCCACGGCATCAAGCAGCTGCCGGATGTGGCTGTTGAGCATGCGCACGCAACCCAGGCTGACGGCCGCACGGATCTGAACCCAGTGCGGCCAGGCCGTTCCGTGGATCCCAAACTCGCCGCGGCCATTGCGGTGAAAGGCCATGTAACGATTGCCAATCGGGCTACTAGGTCCGCGCAGCTCCCGCCGCTGACCCGACTTGTGGGTCACATAGATCGGATTGACCTTCTTGTTGAGGATGGCGAATTCCCCCTTTGGGGTGGGGGTTTTGGGATCTCCGATCGCCACCGGCCAGGCGCCAAGCCGCTGCTCACCCCGCACGAGGGTGATCTGCCGCTTGCTGAGGTCAAGCACGATGCGGGACTCACGGGCCGGTTGCCGCACCGCCAGCTCAGCAGGCTCAGCAGCAAGGCCTGGGAGGACGGACCCCGCCAACAGGCCAGCCAACATCACCGGCGCCAATGACCGCGACATGAGACACGCAAGACTCACTGGTCTCAACGTATTCATTGCCGCGAGAAAAAACTGCGGCAGCCCCTCTAACACTGCTTTCTTCAGAATCTCTTTGGTCTCATGAGCAAGACCAACAGCGCAGATCTGTCTTGTCTCAGCCCTGTTGCCTCCCGAGCGGTCTCCTTGCCGATCGAAGAACGTTCGAGGCTGCTGGAGTGAAGCCGACCATGAAAAAGGCGGGGGACATCCCCCGCCTAATCAGCAGCCGATCACCGACGTGTTCAGTCGACCAACTTGGGGTCGATCTCAGCCATGTAGCGGGCCTCGCAGCTCTTGATGATCTCGACGGCTTTTTCAGTTCCGAAGAAACCGTTCACCGAGCAAGTACCAGGCTTCTTCAGATCCTTGTAATGCTCCCAGTAGTAGGTGGTTTCTTTCTTCCAGTGCTCACCAAGATCCTCCCAACTCTTGATGTGATCCATGCGCTTGTCGTCGGCAAGAACAGCGATCACCTTGTCGTCGACTTCACCACCGTCGTCGAAGGTCATCACACCGATGATGCGGGCCTCGACAATCGAGCCGGGTATCAGGGGCTCGGTAACACCAACGATTTCAATGTCGAGAGGATCGCCATCTTCATCCCAGGTGCGGGGAATGCATCCGTAGGCGAAGGGGTAAGCCAGCGAGGAGTAACCAACGCGGTCCAGCTTGAGATGGCCGGTTTCGGTGATCAGCTCGTACTTGTTGATCGTGTTGGAGTTGAGCTCCACGATCGTGTTGAGACGAAGTTCGGCTTCATCAGCGAAAGCCGGCAGCACGTGCAGCAGGTTGGGCATGCTGCGGCTGGGTGCCTGATCGAGGTTGGCCATAAACGGCGATGGACAGCGCGGCGCATCCTACGGGCCCCCTCAACCCAGCAAGTTGCAAGCAGCTAGGAGACCTGCTGCAGCCGATCAAGCTTGTTCTCCAGATAGCCCAGAAAGGCCTCGGTGCTCAAGGGTCGTCCGCTAACCCTTTCCACCAGTTGATCGGCATTCACGCTGCGTCCGAGCGGGTGAACATGCGCACGCAGCCAAGCCAGCAAAGGCGAGACATCACCGCGCTCCACATGCTCTTCCGGAGACCCAATGGCCTCCGCCATCGCTTCACTCAACTGTGCACTGATCAGGTGGCCCAACAGATACGAAGGGAAATACCCGAACAACCCCTCCGACCAATGCACATCTTGAAGACAACCCTCGGCATCACTCAGTGGACGCACCCCCAGGAGCTCCTGATAGCGCAGATTCCATTCATCAGGGAGATCCTTCACCGCCAAGCCCTGCTCCAGTAGAGCAATTTCAAGATCAGTGCGAATCAGGATGTGAAGGCCATAGCTGAGTTCATCGGCCTCAACCCGGTTCAAACCAGGCGCCATCGGATTCATCGCCTGCCACATGTCCTGAGCGCCGCTGAAGGGAGCTCCGGCCTGTGCAAAACGTTGCCACCACCGCTCTGCGAACGGACGGCTCCGGGCAACCCGGTTCTCCCAGAACAACGACTGACTTTCATGCACCGCCATCGAGGTGGCCTGTCCCAGGGGCCAGGCAAACCATTGATGGCTCTGGTCCGGCAACCCCTGTTCGTAAAGGGAATGCCCCCACTCATGGGCTGTGGCAAGAAAACACGACAACGGCTGCCCTGGCACCACACGGGTGGTGATGCGGTAATCCGCCGGCCCAAGCGTGATGGAGAAGGGGTGGGGCGAGCGCGCCATGCAGGTGATGGCGGGATCGCGGCCCCAGGCACCAAGCAGCTGATCGCAGAGCTGTTGCTGGCTGGACTCCTCAAGATCCCAGTTCGCTGATCGGGGGCGAGGCCGGGTGGATGCCTGAGCGGCCAATTGCGGCAAGCGTTGCCGCAGCGGCGCAAACAAGGCCTCGAGACGCTCCAGACGAAGGTCCGGCTCGAAGGGTTGCGCCAGGGTCTCCCAGCAGGAGCGGGGCTCATCCAGCTGTTTGGCCTGCTCCTGACGCAGGTCAATCAAGGTCTGAAGCGCAGGTGCGAAGAGGCTGAAATCGGAGGC
Organism: Synechococcus sp. A15-62; assembly: GCF_014280075.1. NCBI lineage: Bacteria > Bacillati > Cyanobacteriota > Cyanophyceae > Synechococcales > Synechococcaceae > Synechococcus > Synechococcus sp. A15-62. The sequence goes on along the minus strand of NZ_CP047950.1, from coordinate 626,285 downwards.
CGATCGAGCCTGCTGCCAACGGTTGTAGCCCTCGGCCTTGGCCTTGGCCAGGGCAGCGACGAGAGCTGGATCGAGGGACTGCTGCCGCTGAAGGTCCTGTTCCAGCAGATCAAGATTGCGGCCCTGCTCGGGGCATTGGTCAGCGGAGTTCCAGTGCTGACGCGCTGCGGCCACCAGATCCGCATAAGCCGCGGAGCTCTGACGGGCATGCAGCTGGGTTGCCAGAAGCGTGAGCTGCTCACCCCGCCAAAGCGCCCCAGAGGGGGGCATGCGGGTGTTCTGATCCCAGTACAGGGTGCTTTGGATGGAACCGAGGAGTTTCGTTTCACGCAGGTGGTCGCCCAGTGCATCCCAAGGCGTCGACGCATGCACCAAGACGCTGCAGCAAAGATCAGATCATCATGGCGAGAAGAACCTCGCAACCAAGGCCTTCCATCAGGAGGGGCAGCAGAAGTGTTCCCACAGGGCTATTGATGGAAAGGATGTTGTTGGTCACGCCGTGCCACCCCTGTCATCGAGTGCAACGTTGAAAAGCTTTCTCAAGGCAATCCTCGAGAACCCCGATCTTCAGAAGGCGATGCAGGAGGAGATCAGCACCGAACAGCTGGTGGAAATCGCCGCCAAACATGGCTACCAGCTCACTGTTGACGAGGTGAATGCGAATCCCCTGTGGCAAGCAGGAGGGTTTAAGCACCTTCTCTGAACTGACAGTTCACGGGCCTGGGACGTCACCCTGGCGCGCTGAGATCAACCAAGGCCATGCTGTTGACGTTCAACGCAACTGCTGATGAAGATGCGGGAACTATTCATGCGGGCGACACTGTTCATCGCTCTGCCCATGGCGCTCTGGCCGCTCAAGCTGATCTACCGGCAGCCATCTCCGCTTCAGTAAAGCGAGTCATTTCAAATTGCAGCGGCCTTGGCACAGGGTCTCAAGGTCGGCGCGTCCGGTGATCTGAAGCCGCCGGGCGGCCCAAATCCCATAGACCCAATCGACCACGCTGCCGATCAAGGGCCAGCGGGTCGGTGCGTAGAGCCATCCCAGATCAATCAGGCGATACGCCTCACGGAAGACGGCCACATCACGCAGCACCTCCCCGGAGCCTGTGATGGCATGAATGCGGCCCATAGCCGCCCGATAGCTGATGCCGGCATGGGCCGCTGCGTCGTAATCCGAAGCATCGATGTCAACAAAACCCAGCCGGGCCTGACGATCACGCCGCTGCAGAAACCGAACTTCGCGCACACACAACGGACACCCTCCGTCGAACAGCAGGGTCAGTTCTGGGGCAGAAGGGCTGGCCATGGACTCAGACGGTGCTGCAGCACGCAAAGTAAGGAAAGAACGCTGGAGAGCGGTGGGTGTGCAGCAGATCCTGCATCAGATCACAGTTCAAACCCCGGGGAGGGGCTTCACCCGTCTGGACGGGCGGTTGAACACCTGGATCCGCAGCACGGGGCTGGACCAGGGCGTTCTGCATCTCACCTGTCTGCACACCAGCGCCAGCCTCACGATCAACGAGAACGCAGATCCACGGGTGCTGCAGGACCTGGATGCATGGATGGCCGATGCCGTTCCGGAACAACGCCGTTATCTCCATGACGACGAAGGAGCCGATGACATGCCGGCCCACATCCGAACCGCGCTCACCAGCCAGACCCTGAACCTGAGCGTCAGCAGGGGCCAACTGCTGCTGGGCACCTGGCAAGCCGTTTACCTCTGGGAGCACCGCAGCGCTGCTCACTCAAGAACGATCGCCTGCCACCTGTTCGGTGAACCATCCAGCCGCCCCAACTCTGAGAGCAACACCCAGAACACCTCTGCCACGCCGCAAACCCTGTTGAGCCTGCGCAATGGCGAGCGGATCAATCAAGCCATTCAGGCCCGCCACGACCCCAACGCCTGGGAAACCGACGACGGCATCGACACAGACACCGATCTGATGATTGATCGATTGCATGACCTGAGCGACTGACGACCAGCTCCAGCCACGATGGAAGGGTGATTCAGGGCTGCCATGCCAGTTGAACGTCTTGACGCCGCCCAGAAGTCGGCACTCAGCACAACCCTGCCCAACTGGGTGGTGAACGGAGACAGGCTGCACCGCGATCTGGAGTTCAACAGCTTCGTGGAGGCCTTCGGATTCATGGCACAGGTGGCCTTGTTGGCCGAATCCAAAAATCACCATCCGAACTGGAGCAACGTCTACAACCGCGTTTCAATTGACCTGACCACCCATGATCTCGGCGGCCTCAGCAGCCTGGATGTGGAGCTGGCCAGCGCCATTGACGCCCTGCTGCCAGCATGAGTCGAATGGGTCCTTGCGCATGACCACCGCACCAGCCACCGCCAACGTCCCCGTCACCATTCTCAGCGGCTTCCTCGGTGCGGGAAAAACCACGCTGCTGAATCACATCCTGAGCAATCAGCAGGGGGTGAAGACAGCGGTGCTGGTGAACGAGTTCGGTGAAATCGGCATCGACAACGATCTAATCGTCACCACCGATGAAGACATGGTGGAGCTGAGCAACGGTTGCATCTGCTGCTCGATTAACGGCGAGCTGATGGAGGCGGTGGAACGGGTGATTGAACGCCCAGAGCCGCTGGATTACATCGTCGTCGAAACCACCGGTCTGGCCGATCCCCTGCCGGTGGCCATGACCTTCCTGGGCAGTGAGCTGCGGGACCAAACCCGCCTGGATTCGATCATCACGTTGATCGATGCAGAAAACTTCGACGACGTCGTGCTCGACACGGAAGTTGGCCGGGCCCAGGTGATTTACGGCGACATTCTGTTGCTGAACAAGTGCGACCTCGTCTCCGAGGAGCGGCTGGAGGCCGTCGAACAGCAACTCAGAGAAGTCAAGAACGATGCGCGGATCCTGCGGTCGGTGAAAGGAGACGTGCCCCTTGCCCTATTGCTGAGCGTCGGACTGTTCGAATCCGACAAGGTGAGTTCCCCCGCCGACGATCCGAGCCTGGATCACAGCGACTGCGACCATGACCATGGCCACTGCAGTCATGACCACGATCACGGTCATGAACACGACCACAGCCATGGGCACGATCACACCCATGACCACAACCATGAGCACGGTCATGACCATGGCCACCATCACCACAGCCATGAGCACGGCCATGAGCACGGTGACCATCAGGACATCGAGGGATTCACCTCCGTGTCGTTCCAGAGTGATGGCCCCTTCTCCCTACGCAAGTTCCAGAACTTCCTCGACAACCAGATGCCCCAGGAGGTGTTCAGGGCCAAGGGAATCCTCTGGTTCAACGAAAGCGAACGCCGCCATGTCTTCCATTTGGCGGGCAAACGCTTTTCCATCGACGACACCGACTGGACCGGTGATCGCAAGAATCAATTGGTGCTGATCGGCCGCAACATCGACCACAACACGCTGCGGAAGCAACTCAAGGCCTGTGTGGCACCGGATGCAGGAAAAGGTTTCAGCTGATTCAGCAGAACCAGGGAATGCTGCTTATTGTGCGTGCCATGGGAGAAACCTCAATGGTCGAACCACTGCTGCTCGGGACGGTTTTTGTTCTTGCCAGCCTGCTGCTGTGGCTTCTGGCTGATTCCGATGACGACAACGGCGGCGGTGGCTTACGCCAGCCGGTGCTTGTGCCCATCCCGGTGCGTCATCACCAACGCTGAAACCATCAATTCTTTTTCCTCAATCCTCCGCTGCGCCGGGGGATTTTTTATGCCAACGCCTGGCCAAGCGGAAGCAGCGTGACTCTGGCCCCATCCCTGAAGCTGAGGCGACAACGGGTGTGGGGAGGATGCTCCTGTGCGATCGGACAGTGGGCCCGCACCAGCACATCCGCGACACGGATCCGGTATTCCCATGCATCCCCCAGAAATTCCCGGCCGAGGACGCTTGCCTCTCCTTCGGCATCGGCAACGACATTGATGTCGTGCGGATCCACCAGCACACAACAGTCACCGGAGGCCCTGCGGTCAGCCTGGACCCATGGGGCGGAAGCATCCAGTTCTCCCAGCAGACAAGACAACTGGCCTTGGGCATCGGCCTGAACCGGAATCAAATTGCGCTGGAGCACAAAGGATCCAACAAAAGGCGTCGCCGGTGATCTCACGATCTCGGGGGGCGATGCACATTGATGCAGCACGCCATCCCGCATGACGGCAACGCGATCGCAAATCGCCAGAGCTTCTCCGGGGTCATGGGTGACGATCACGCCGCTCGCACCGCAGGCGTCCAGCACTGAGGAGAGCTCACTGCGCAGGCGGAGCCTCACCTCCACATCAAGGCTTGAAAAAGGCTCATCAAGCAGAACCACCCTGGGTGCTGGGGCCAGAGCGCGTGCCAACGCCAGCCGCTGCCGCTGGCCACCGGAGAGCTGGTGCGGGTAGCGCTGCTCGAGCCCCTTCAGCCCCAGCAACGCAAACAACCAGGCGACGCGCTCACGGTTGGGATTCCGCCGGGGCAAACCGAAACTGGCGTTCTGCCAAGCGTTCAGGTGAGGGAAGAGGGCGTAATCCTGGAACACCATGCCAACGCCCCGACGTTCTGGTTCCATCCAGATCCCATCTCCAGCCACCATGCGCTGATCTAGCTGCACCGTGCCGCGCCGGGGGCGTTCAAAGCCAGCGATCAAGCGGAGCAGGGTGGTCTTGCCACAGCCGGAGGGGCCCAGCAGGCCCAGCAGCTCCCCTGGCGCCACCTGAAGATCCACCCCCTTCAGGGTCCAGCCGTCATAGGCGTCGCCGTAGCTGTGCCAGACCCCGTTTAAAGCAACCGTTGGCTCCATCGGGAGCAGCTGTTCCACAGATCAGATGAAGCTTGGGAACCGACCGAGCTTATGAGTGTGACAAATGATCGAAGCCGGTGTGCGGTTTGCACGTCCTCGATCAGATCCCCATCGTTCATCGCCAGACTCGTTCCATGGCAATGTCGCAACACCACGTCGCGACAACGGTGTCCGGCCCATCGCTGAAGTGAAGTTGCTGCCCAACCGGAGTGTTGTTCCAAGCCCAACCCGGCTGGCCCTGATCCTGATCGCCTCCATCACTGGCCTGGTTGCGATCTGGCCGGTGTTGACGCTGGTGAGGGAGGCCCTGACGTCTTTGCACAGCGGCTTCAGCGATCTTGGCCCCGATGGCATGCGCCAGATCGTTGGCACCATCCAGCTGCTGCTCGGAACAGCAACGCTGGGCACCTTGCTTGGCACTGCGAACGGTTGGCTGCTGTGCAACTGCCGTTTTCCCGGTCGGGCATGGCTGCGCATCGCCCAGCTGATTCCCCTGGCAACGCCGGCCTATCTCCTCTCGGCGATCCTCGTTGATCTGGGCAGTCGCCATAGCTGGACCATTCACGGCATGGGGTGGGGCATCGCTGTGATGGCCCTGACGACCTACCCCTATGTGTTCCTGCTGAGCACGGAAAGTTTCTCCGTCAGCGGTCAGCGTCAGCTGGAGGCATGCCGGAGCCTGGGGGTTGGTCCCTGGTCAGCCTTCCGGCGTGTGGCCTTGCCCATTGCACTGCCCGCGATCGGCGCCGGCGTCGCTCTCATGGGCATGGAAGTGGTCAATGAACTGGGTGCCGTGCAGCTGCTCGGCATCCCGAGTCTCTCCGCGGGCATCCTGGAAACCTGGCAGTCCAACGGCGATCCCGCAGGCGCCATCAGCTTGGCCTTGATCACGCTGGTGATCGTGTTGACGTTGGTGGTGTGTGAACGCAGCCTGCGCAGGCGCAGTCGACGCTGGAGCGATGGCGTGGCCGGCGGGGATGCAACCGCTTGGCACCTGCATGGATTCCGCGCTGGGGTGGCGCAACTGCTCGCCGTGATCCCTCCGATCGTGAGCCTGGGCACCCCACTGCTGTGGGCCGCCAGCAACTTGGACCAGCTCCAAACCAGCTGGAACGACGATCTGATCAGTCTGAGCGGCCGCAGTCTTTTGCTGGCTCTGGTCGCTGCTGTTTTGGCGGTAACGGCAGCACTGGTGCTGGCCATCGCCAAACGCTGGTCCAGCGCCCCATGGCTGAAAAGCCTCACCTTCCTGGCCGGAACGGGCTACGCCATCCCCGGCACCGTCCTGGCTCTGGCCCTGTTGCTCACGGGCGCCCCCTGGCAGGTCGCCCCCTTGCTCCTGCTGCTGTGGGGCTACAGCGATCGATTTCTGGCGGTGGCGAAAGGAGGCCTGGACGCAGCCCTGGAACGGATCAGCCCGAGCCTCGATGAGGCGGCGACGGGGATGGGATCACCGTGGCAGCGCGTGCTCAAACGGGTGCATCTGCCGCTCTTGCGCGGACCGATCACCGTCGGACTGCTGCTTGTGTTTGTCGACACGGTGAAAGAGCTTCCCCTCACCTTCGCTCTACGGCCTTTCGACTTCGACACGCTCTCGGTGCGCGTGTTCCAGTACGCCGGCGATGAACGGCTGGCCGAAGCGATGTTGCCGGCCCTGATGATCCTTGTTCTGGGGCTGGTCGCCGCCATGGCCTTGGTGCCAACCCTGGATCACGCCTCCAGACGAGAGGGCTCGTCACCCCCGCAGCAAACGCTCTGATGCGTTGCGCTGGAGCAAGCCAGCACGGGTGTTGAGACGGAGCGGGAGTGTGGACCAGGAGATCGGCCGTCCCGTGGACACGGCGTAGGTGGTCTCCCGCAGGGTGCCCCTGCCCCCATCGATCTCCAACAAGGTGAAGCTCTGCTGTGCTGGCGCTTCACCACGCAACAGGCGCCGGGGGCCGCTGCCCAAGGCGCCGAGCTGGATCAGATCAAGCTGGCCACGACGACTGGAGAACCAGGTGTGGTGATGACCACTGATGTAGGCCTGCACGCCGGCGGCATCCATCAAGGCCTGAAGTGCACCTCCCCGCTCCAACACCTCACCGGGGCGATCCTTGCCCAGACCAACCCCAGCCAGGGGGAGATGACCCACCACAAACCGAGCACGAGCCTTTTGTGCCTCGGTGCTGGCCAACTGCTGTTGTGCCCAGATCAGCTGATCCTCAGGAACACGGGCTGAGCTGGCATCCCAGACCAGCCAGAAGATCCCGTCCTGCAGCACCGAGTAGCGAAACGGGAACTGCGAGGCATCCACAAACGCCAATCCCATCCGTTCACGGATCGGGGTCCAGAACCGACCCACAGCAGCACGATCCACGGGGAAACCCGGTGAACCGTCATGGTTCCCGATCGCTGGCAGCAGTGGAATGTCCGCCGCCTGAAGCCGCTGCAGAACCGACGTCTCAAAGCCCCGCCACATGGCATCCAGCTGCTGACCAGTGAGGCCTCGCATCTGACCCGCGACCATGTCGCCAGCACACACCACCAGATCCGGCTGCAGGCCAATGAGCTGATCCAGCCCTTGATCCACGGCAGGGATGTAGCGGGTGGAGCCATAGCTGCTGTTGAGATCGCTGATCAGCCCAACCCGTTGAACAGCTCCCCTTGCGGCGCTCAAGGGCAGGGCCGCTGCCGTAAGACCGGTGCCAAGCACCAACTGCAGCATCCGTCGACGACTCAGCAACACAACAGCGCGGGGGTCAGCGGTGGCGTTTCAAACGTTGGCCCAACATCCGATCGGCCACCAGGGCCCCGCTGGCAACAACATCGGCCAGGGTGGAGAGGAGTCGGTAGCTGAGAACCACCGCGAGCAGCTGCGCCTCCGGCACGGCAGTACCCAAACGCAGCAGCAGGGTGGCCTCAAACACCCCGAGCCCCCCGGGGGCACCAGGCACCACCAGCCCAACGGCGTAGGCCAGGCCAAAGGCCGCAAGCCAGGTGAACGGTGCCGGACTTTGAATGCCGAAAGCCTGCACGCTGCACCAGAACCCGGCAAAGCGGCAAAGCACAAACAGCAGCTGAAGGCTGAGGGGCCGCCAGGGATAGCCACCGCGACCGCTTCCCTCACTTTCCAGGGGCCCACTGCCAACCGACTGCAGTTGCGCCGCCTTGGAACGCTCGAGCCGACGCAGAAGGGGCTCGCGCCAGCGGGACATCATCAACAGCGCGGGCCATGGAGCCAGCAGGGCAAGGCCCTGCTGCCATCCCCCAGCAATCACAACAAGAACGGACGCCGCCACGATCAGGAGTGGATCAAGGATCACCCCGGCCAGGGCAGGGCCGCCGCCAATCGCCGGACGCAGCACCCGGACCCGCTCCACCAGATGCCAGATCCCTCCCGGCAGGTACTTGAGCAGGTTGCTGCGCACAAACAGCGGCACCACAGCAACCCCCTGGGGAGGGTGTCTCAACCAAACCAGCAGATCACGCCAGGCCAGACCATTGATCAGGATGCTGAGCCAGGTGAGGCCCAGCCCCAGCACCAGCCACCACCAACCGTTGGCCACCAAGCTCAGCTGGCGCAGTTGCCCCGCCTGCTGGGCCAGAGCCACAGCGATGAAGATCAGGCTGGCCAACGTGATCCAGAGCTTGGGTTGACGGAGAAGCTTGACCATCAGGCCCAATCGTCCGTGCAAACGAATGGCGCTACTGCAACAGCAGCACGCAGCTCATCAAGGGAACACCCGGTGCTGGCCTGCAGAGCCTCAAGGGCATCCGCCTCGGCTTTGACGGTGCAACGGCCATCGGGGCGACGCACCTGTTTGGCAGCGACGGGGCCCCAGGGCGTTTCGAGCACGCCATGCCGCCTTGGCAGCACCCAGCGACCCTGACGCCGCTCCCGCAGGCCGATGCTGCTGCCAGCACTTAGCCAGAGGCAGCGGATCTGATCGGCATCCCCATCCCGCACGAGTGCCGTCACCAACTGGCCACTGCGGCCCTTTTTCATCAGCAACGGCTGCACCGCCACATCGATCGCTCCGGCCTCACGCAAGCGATTAGCCAAGACCGCAACCTCCTCTGGAGTGGCGTCATCGATCCAGGCTTCCTGCACCACCAACGACTCCCACCGGGGAGCTTCCTCCGCAGTAACGGCTGGGGTGTGCAGCACCAGGCGCACCAGGTTGGGGCGATCCAGCTGGCGGTGGCCAAGGCCGACGCCAACCTTTTCGGCAACCAAACGCTCAGGAGCGACAAACTCATCCGCCAGCACCGACACCAGGGCGAGGCCCGTGGGCGTCACCAACTCTCCTGGAGGCAGGTCTCCGCCCTGAAGCAGAGGAATGCGGTGACGTCGCGCCAGTTCAAGCACAGCTGGAACGGGCACGGGCAACAGGCCATGGGCGGTTGCCACCGTTCCGCTCCCCGCAGGCAACGGGGAACAGACGATCCTGGCTGGATTGAGATCGTCAATCGCCGCACAGACGCCCACCACATCCACAAGGGCATCGATGGCTCCCACCTCATGGAAGTGAACGGCCTCAACTGGAGTTCCATGAACGGTGGCCTCGGCTTCCGCCAGACGGGTGAACACGGCGAGCACCCGTTGCTTCAGCGATGGCGCCAAAGCAGCTGCATTGATCTGATCACGGATCCCCGACCAGTGGCGGTGGGGCGGCTGAGCCTCAAGACCCTGCACATCAACCCTGACCCCCCGCAGCCCGGCGCTGCGCGCCTCCTGCTGGGTGATGCGATACCGCCCTGCCAAACCGAGGGCCGCCAGCGGCGACTCCACCACAGCCTGGTCCACGCCCAAATCAAACAGTGCGGCCAGGAGCATGTCCCCTGCCAACCCCGTCGGTGCATCAACCCAAAGAGCACTCATCGCCCCAGACGCGGGGCCGCCTCCAACAGAACACCGGCCTGCTGGTCAAGCGCCTCACGCTGCTGACGCAACTGCTGTTCAATCTCCCGGCGGGCGCGACGCTGCTCCCGCTGGGCCGTGGCCACGTCATGGCCTGAAAGTCCCCACAGCCGTCCCAACAAAGCGCGGTCATCGGCCCCACCTCGAGCCTTACCAAAAACCACGGTTTCAGCGGCGATGCCGGCCTGAAGCACCCGGCTCCAACGGCGTAGATCTTCAAGCGGCATGCGGACGCTGTCCGGCACCGCGAACTCAGTGGCGCCGCTGCTGCGCAGTCCTGCACGCACACAGGCCAGGGTTCCCACCAGCACCTGCTGGACCGGGAGTTGCTCCTCTTCCGCGATCAGAACATGACCGGCCTCATGCACCGCAATCCGACGCAGACGCTCCTGCCCACCGGGCAGCGCTTCAGCAAGGATGTGTCCGCCCATGCCTTCCCAGGTGGCGGCATCAACGCTGAGGGTGACCAAGGCACCCCCAACCGCCACCACGATCCAGGCAGCAGACAGACCCAGGGCTGGACCAAAGGCGCCGAGGACAGTGATGCCGGCAACGGCGACGCCTGCCCGTAAGGCCCCTGTGGAGCCCTGCCCTCCCTCTGCCATCAGCTGCGAGCGCGGGAGGTGGCACGCCCACGACCTCCCTTGGATTTGCCGCCACGCGTCGGCATTGGAGCAATCACCTCGTGGTTTTCGAGGTGCAGTTCCTGGCCCTGGCGACGCAGGTCAAGGCTGACGAAGTGACGCAGGTGTTCCAGGGGAAGCTCACCCTTGATCTGGAGTTTGAAGGGAAGCGGTCGTTGGCCATCGGCGCGGGCCTGCTGCCGCACCTTCACCACCATTTCGCCGGTTTCTGGCTTGGTGAAGATCAATTCGCCTCGAACAGAGAAGAAGTCATCACCCTCCGGCAGGGTGTCTGAGGCATCGGCTTGATCAGGCGCCAGGGTGCTGGGTTCCCAGACCCCAGCAATCTGCAGATGCAGATGATCGCTTTCACGGCTTCTGGGATAAACGACCCAGAGGTGGGGCTGATCCAGAGGCAGATGCCGCCGAATCAGGGTGAGCACACGTCCGAGCACAACCGTTTCAAGGGGGACGCCCTGGGCATCGGTCAAGGTGCCACGGGTGAGTTGCTCGGGATCGGTTGGGGTGTACGTGCCGCGCACAAGACCGATGGCCCGGTACTGCAACGGCTCTGTGACCGGGGGAATCGGATGGGCGCGCATTGATGCTGATCCGGGCGGAGTCAAAAGCCCTTGTAAAGACTGTAGCCAGGCCACTGCAATCTCCTCAAACTGAAGTGGCTGATTCGAGATCGGATGCCCAGCCTGCGCCGGATCCTGTTGCTGCTGGCGTCCATGGTGGGGGCTGCCCTGGTCGGTTTGATCGCTGCAGCCTCCATGGCCCCGGAAACCCGGGCACGCGCGAGTCGCCTGGCTGAAGAAGATCAGCAGGTTGAGCTGCTGATGCAGCAGCTACAGCACCATGACAACCTCAACGAAGCAGAACGGGGCCTGCTGCTGGAACGCCTGGTGACACTGGAGCGCCTGCAGGACGCCGAAGTGGTGCTGCAACCGTGGCTGTCTGGCCACTCCACGCCTCGCGAACTCACCCTGTTCAAAGCGGAACTGCAACGTCGCAATGGCCAGCCCGAGGCAGCCCGGCGGAGCCTCCACCATCTGCTGCGGCTGCATCCGAATGATCTGCAGGTTCTGCAATTGCTGGTGCTCCTGGACCAAGAGCTGGGACGTCAGGGTCAGGTGACTGCTGAGCTCACCACCCGGTTCAAGGGCCTGGAGCCTGGCCAGCGGTTGGAGATCGGTTTGCTCCTGGCTGATCTGCTGCGACAGGGCGGATCCGATCAGACCGCGATGAAGCTGTACGGCCAGCTGGCCACAGAGAACAAAACTGACGCAAGACCCCTGTTGGCCCTAGCCCTGTTGCAGCAAGAGCGAGGCGATTCAGAGGCGGTTCACACCCTGCTCAAGCAGGCCCGGGAACGGCGGGATGCCAACGGACGGATCAATCCGCTGATCGATGTAGTGGCAGGACAGCTCGGATTGAGCGCAGCCCGCGCCACCGCGTCTGACCAACCCAGCGCTAAGGCGTTTCAGGAGGGTTCTGATAGACCTTGAGGGCCGCATCAATGGCATCGGATGGTGGTGTGGCGTCATCCATGGCCGTCGCCCGCCGGATCTGGTTCAAGAAATCCATCGGGTTGGCAGCATCCAGAATTGAACCGCTGCCATTGGTGTCCCCATAGATCTCGCGTTCCTCGCGGTTCTGAAAAGGCGCTTCAACCTGGGCCTCTGCACCCATCGGGATGGCTGTCACCAACAGGGAAGAAAACACAACCTGAGCGACAGCCGCAAGACGGCGAGACATCAGCGGAATCCAGAGTTAGCTGATGCTAAGGGTCTTTGAGGCCACTGAATCAACCGTGCAGATCGCCACCTGGAACGTGAACTCGGTTCGCACGCGATTGGATCAGGTGCTCAGCTGGCTGGATCGCGAGCAACCGGATCTGCTGTGTCTGCAGGAAACCAAGGTGGATGACCCTCTATTTCCCGTTGAAGCCTTTAAGTCTGCCGGCTGGCACGTTCACATCCATGGCCAGAAGGCCTACAACGGCGTCGCCCTGATCAGCCGCGAGCCCCTGGAGGATGTGCGCTGCGGCTTCATTGGGGAGCTCCCGGATGATGCAGAAGCGGACGATCTCGGGGCACAGAAGCGCGTGATCAGCGCACTTCTGAATGGCGTTCGCGTGCTCAACCTCTACGTACCGAATGGATCGAGCCTGAAGTCGGAGAAATACCCCTACAAACTGACCTGGCTCGGCTGCCTGAAGCGTTATCTCGATGCTCAACAGCAACGCGGCGAGCCGCTGTGCATGGTCGGCGACTTCAACATCGGCCTTGAAGCACGTGATCTTCCTGATCCCGACCGCCAGACCGGCGGGATCATGGCGAGCGATGCCGAACGCCAGGCCCTTCGTGACGCGCTCGGTGACCGGCTTCAGGACGTGTTCCGGGTGTTCGAGCCGGACTCCGGCCACTGGAGCTGGTGGGACTACCGCAGCGGTGCCTGGGACAGGGACCGCGGCTGGCGGATCGACCACATCTATTTGTGCGACGAGCTGATGGGACTCGCCCGCAGCTGCGTCATCCACAAAGGCATGCGTGGCAACCAGCAACCCAGCGACCATGCCCCGGTCAGCGTTGATCTCGACTGGCCTCCAGCCGACGATGACGAAGGCGACGAACCGCTCTTCTGACCCTGTTCAGTAAACCTCCACGCCAGCGGGCAGCGTCACCATCCGTTTGGCCGATTCCCCACAGGTTCGCGGCGTAGGCAGCACCTTGCCCGGATTGGCGCGGTTGTCCGGATCAAAGGCAGACCGCAACAGCCCCATCGTTTCCAGGTCATCGGGAGTGAACATCCAGTCGAGATAGCAACGCTTGTCGGCGCCGACGCCGTGCTCTCCGCTGATGCTGCCACCGGCATCAAGACACACCCGCAGGATGGCGGAACCGAGCTCCTTCACACTCCGCTCCACATCGGGCTGATTCAGTGAATACAGAATCAGTGGATGAAGGTTGCCATCTCCGGCATGGAAAACATTGGCCACGGGCAGGCCGTGCTCCTGGCTGAGCCGTTCAATCGCCGCAAGCACCGATGGAAGACTGCTGCGGGGAACGACACCGTCTTGCACGTAATAAGTCGGTGTGATTTTTCCCACGGCTGAAAACGCAGATTTGCGGCCTTTCCAGAGCACCGCACACTCCGTGGGGTCTTGGGCCCGATGCAGACCACGGGCCCCTGCCGCACGACAAAGCGCTTCAGCCCGTTCTGATGAGGCCTGCACCTCAGCCTCTTGGCCATCGAGCTCAATCAGCAGAACGGCCGCAGCATCACGGGGGTACTCGTCGTACCCGAAGAAATCATTGACGGCGTTGATGGTGACGTTGTCCATGATTTCCATCCCCGCCGGCAAGAGGCCGCTCGCGGTCACCGATCGCACCGCCTCCCCTGCTGCTTCCATCGTGGCGAAATCCGCCAACAGCACGTTCACGCACTCAGGAGCCCGAAGCAGGCGCAGGGTGATTGCCGTTGCGATGCCCAGGGTTCCTTCGCTGCCGATGAATGCACCACGTAGATCCAGTTCGCACGATTCAGCCAGCCCATTACCCAACTGCGTGATGGTTCCATCGGGCAGCACCACCTCAAGCCCCAGCACATGGTTGCTGGTCACGCCGTATTTGAGGCAGTGCACCCCGCCCGAGTTTTCCGCCACATTGCCGCCGATGCTGCACACCACCTGGCTGGACGGATCCGGGGCGTAATAAAACCCGTCGCCTGCAACAGCACGCGTCACCCAACTGTTGATCACCCCGGGCTGCACCGTGACCCGCTGATTGGCCAGATCGAGGTCGAGCACCTGACGCATGCGACTGGTCACCACAAGAAGCGCCTGCTGATCCACCAACGCTCCCCCTGAGAGGCCGGTACCGCTTCCACGGGCCACAAACGGCACACCGTGTTGATGGCAGCACTGCAACACCGCAGCCACCTCTTCGGTGGTCTCCGGCAGCACCGCCAGGGGCGGACAGTGGCGCTCAAGTGTCAGTCCGTCACAGTCGTAACTGAGCAGTTCCTGACGCTTCGCCACGATGGCCCGAGGGGGCAGACATCGCCGCAGATCCCTCTCCAGCACTGACCAGTCGTGGGCCACATTGATCTCGATCTGATCAAAGACTACGCATCAAAATGCGTGCGAAGTGGGCAATTAAGAAACACAGCAAACGGAACCGGTCGTTCCTGAGTCAGGATGTTGCACGGTTTGCATCAGCCCTTTGGCGTCGGTTCCAGTGACAGCACCCGCGTTGAACACCAGCCACTCCCAGGCCATCTTCGGCGCAGCACAGGCCCTGATGCCCGGAGGGGTCAGCTCACCTGTGCGGGCGTTCAAGTCGGTTGGCGGTCAGCCGATCGTGTTCGATCGGGTCAAGGGTCCCTACGCCTGGGACGTGGATGGCAATAAGTACATCGACTACATCGGCAGCTGGGGACCGGCCATCTGCGGCCACGCCCACCCCGAGGTGATCGCAGCACTGCAGGAAGCGATCGAGAAGGGCACCAGCTTCGGAGCACCTTGTGCCCTGGAGAACACCCTGGCCGAAATGGTGATTGACGCTGTACCCAGCGTTGAGATGGTGCGCTTCGTCAACAGCGGCACCGAGGCCTGCATGGCTGTGTTGCGCCTGATCCGTGCGTACACCGGCCGCGACAAGGTGATCAAGTTCGAGGGCTGCTATCACGGCCATGCGGACATGTTCCTGGTCAAGGCAGGTTCCGGCGTGGCCACCCTTGGCCTGCCCGACTCTCCAGGTGTCCCTCGCAGCACCACCGCCAATACCCTTACGGCGCCTTACAACGATCTTGAGGCCGTTAAGGCTCTGTTCGCCGAGAACCCCGACGCCATCGCTGGCGTGATTCTTGAGCCGATCGTCGGCAACGCCGGCTTCATTCAACCGGAACCCGGCTTCCTTGAAGGTCTGCGGGAACTCACCAAAGAGCACGGCGCTCTGCTGGTGTTCGACGAGGTGATGACCGGTTTCCGGATCAGTTACGGCGGTGCCCAAGCGCATTTCGGCGTCACCCCAGACCTCACGACCATGGGCAAGGTGATCGGTGGCGGACTTCCCGTGGGCGCCTACGGCGGCCGCGCCGACATCATGGGAATGGTGGCCCCTGCTGGGCCGATGTACCAGGCCGGAACCCTCAGTGGAAACCCCCTTGCGATGACCGCCGGCATCAAGACCCTGGAACTGCTCAAGCAGCCCGGCACCTACGAGAAGCTGACGGCCACAACCCAGAAGCTGGTGGCGGGAATCAAGGACGCCGCCCAATCCGCTGCCATGCCGATCACAGCGGCCAGCGTCAGCGCCATGTTCGGCTTCTTCCTATGCGAGGGCCCCGTGCGCAACTTCGAAGAAGCCAAGGCCACAGATTCGGAACGCTTCGGCAAACTCCACCGGGCCATGCTCGAACGCGGCGTCTACCTTGCACCGTCAGCCTTCGAAGCCGGTTTCACGTCCCTGGCGCACTCCGACGCCGACATCGAAGCGACGATCAACGCCTTCCGCGAAAGCTTCGCGGCCGTGGCCTGATCGTTCCGTGCTGGCCTCAGCACCACCTCCACCTCCACTGGTCTGCACCATCCAGAACGTGGAGAGACGGTGGTCTGGCCAGCCGATTTCAGGCATCCGACAGCTCGAGCAGCAGCAGTTTTTGGTTGTGCAGGGTGACAACCCTGGGATTGAACCAAAAACGGTGATCGAAAGCAGGCTCACCCCCTTGGTGGAACACTTCAGCAGTTCCGGAGTTGAGCAGATCGAGGGGTCTCGCTTGACCTATCACTGGTCCTACGAAGCCTCGTTAGGAGCGCTGACATTCAATGACTCCGGAGCCTCCAGCGGATCTGCCCAGGAGAGTCGCGTCGCTGTCAGCGGAGATCTGGTCATTGATCCCCAGAAGGGATTCGAACTCAGCCAGCAATCCCGGCTGACTCAATCGGCTGGGACGCGAACTCTGAGCAGCCTTCTTGAAACAGCCCATGGCTCCTGCCGAGAACAACGCTGAGTCTTTACTTGTGCGGGCTCGCCGGGCCGCCAGCCGTGCCCATTGCCCCTACTCGAACTTCCACGTGGGGGCTGCAGTGCGCTGTGAAGACGGCAGTGTGATCGACGGCTGCAATGTGGAAAATGCCAGTTATGGGCTGAGCATCTGTGCCGAGCGAGTCGCCCTTTTCACAGCGATCAGCCAGGGCAAACAACCGATTGAACTGGCCGTGAGCTGCATCGATGCCCAGAGCGATGCGCCTCCAGGATCCCGCATGCCGTGCGGCGCCTGCCGTCAGGTGATGCAAGAACTGCTGCCAACCAATGCAGCAATACAGATCGACGGGGTAGGCACAAGGCAACTCGAGCAACTTCTTCCTGCTCCCTTCGAACTGAAACAACCAAACACCAACTGATCATCGCCATCACAGCCCTGCAGCGCTCATCCAAGAGCGAGCAGCATCAACAGACCACGATTCAACCGAAAATCAGGATCGCGCCCAACAGGCCAAGGCTTTGTGGGGATCATTGATATCAGACACATCGCTGTAGACGTACTTCTGCCACTCCCGCTCAGGGAGACCGGCAAACACCATCAGGTTGAGCGGATACTGCTCGGAATCGGTGCACCTGCGGAAATCATCCCGAAACAGGAAAGTGGGTTTACCCAGGGCAATGGCGGCACCAAGCTCCACCATGACCCCTTCATCGGGAGGCGTTCCATTCACAATGGCGAACATCGCATCGGCATCACGCACATCCTGTAGATCACGCTGCGCGACGCGATAGGCCCATCCCGGTTCCGCCAGGTTCACCTGACCATTGCGAGCAAAAGGCTCCCAGACCTCCAATCCCAGGGCTTCCAATGCCCCAATGAACTCCGGCAATAACAGCCGCTTCCATTGCTCCGAAAAGCCGTAAGGAGACGCCAGATAAATCGTGCGTGCGCTGTTGTTCATCACAGGCCCCGGGAAGAGCGGTACGCCTGCTCATCGGCACGGGCCTGTTCAAGGTTCTCCCAAGGAAACACCATCCATTCCGACGACTCGGCAACCTCGGCTGCCACCCACCAATCAGGACTCACCTTGCTGACCCAAACAGCAAAGGATGCCTGCGGCACCTGAACTTTCAACGCCTGCAAGGTGCGACCGGTTTCATAGACATCATCCACAATCAGGGCTGATGGCTCAGGTGCTGAGAGCAAGGGTCGATCGATGGCATGGCTGAGGGCTACGGCAAGGCACAGCCCTCCACGGGGAACCCCATAAACGCCGGTCACCGCAGAACCGGCAAAGCGTGAAGCCAACTGCTGCACCGCCTGATCGAATTGGGCCCAGCTCAGTACCTGCATAGCCGGAGAATGACACATCCACGCTGTGATCCCCCTTGAGCCGAGACATCCCGCCCCAGGAACAAAACCGCAAATGGTTTCGCAGCCATCTGCTCAACCGGGAACTGGAGTTGCAGGAGCTTTATGACCTGCCGCAGGACGACCTGGATCTACTGATGGCCGAGACGGCTGAGATCCGATCGGACCCTGAAAACCGATCCCGCAGTCATGGACGCTGGTGCACCGCGGGCTATGTGCTGGAGCTGGCGAGGATCATCGATGCTCGTCGGGCCCGGGAACCGATCAGCTGAGCATCGCCCCTGACCCATGCGGCTCAACTCCAAGGCATCAACAGGGAGTCACGTGCTTTTTCTAGACGTCCCAACCATGAGCGACGAAACTGAAAATCCTGCCGGAGCAATTTCAGCACCCTTTTTTGATAACTGATCTTGCGCGGATCATGAGCAAGCAGCTGTTGCATTGCGTTGATTTCACAACGGATCGTGCGATTCCGATAAACCCTTTGGATCTTCACAACACTGTCGCGCAACGCTTGCTTGGCGACCTCAGGATCACCCTCAACATTGGCCCGAAGACGATCCAACATCGAACGATCCAATGACATGCCGTACGGGTCAGCCTGCGGAGAAACGGAATCAAGAATCTTCAGCAGATAAGCGACACGAGCATGACGGCTAGGGAAATCCAATGATTCAGCATTCCCGCTGAGGTTGACTGGCTTTCGCCCCGAACTCTGCGCCAGGGTTCGCTTCACAACACCACCCTCTTTCAGCAGCAGGTCATCAAGACCGCGAAGGTAATAGTGCTGCACAGGAAAGTGCTGTCCCTGAGCAATCCCCAGTCTCCTCCCAGATCCATTGGTATTGGACTCATGAAGACGAAGCAACTTCAGAGCAGATGTTTTAACGATCGACTTAACCTGAGGAAAAACAAAAAATTTCTTTTGACTGGACTCAAAGAAGTTGTCATCCAGTGACGCTGTTAGCCGCCATGGCATCGACAATGATTCAACTTTTTCTTCAACAAGAAAGTCGAATAAGCCGGGATGCAGATATTCATCAGCATCAACAACAGCGACATAATCTTCACGAATTAGATCCTGAACAGAGCTGATCCTCTGCCCGTCAGACTCGTGGACACCGATACCGTTACGCGCAAAAATTTCTCGGCATAGTGGCGCAGCCCCCGGAGCGAGCACCGGATAAAAAGCATCAACCCCCAAGCGGCGGTGGTGATCAATGAAAGACTGGAGATAGGGAGCCTCACCATCAAAAACACGAACCGCGATGGCAAAGCTGCTCACTTAAACCAAAGATTTTCATTTAAATTACCAAAAACACCTGAACCAAACATGTTCAGCGCTGGATTTTTGGCAGGAACTCACAATTTCAGAGGCATCATCAAGACAGGCTTTTGGCTTGCATCACCCAAAGCAAAATCTTGCAATCTCCTCATCAGCGATAGTTCTCAAACTGCAGAGGAACATCAAGCTCATCCTCCTTACTCTTGACGAGCTGAATCGCGGCCTGGAGATCATCTTTGCTCTTGCCCGTGATCCGCACACTTTCTCCCTGGATCGCCACCGTCACCTTTTTGAGCTCATCGCGCACCATCTTGCTCAACTTCTTCGCAATCTCCTGACTGAGGCCCTTACGCAGCTTCACCACTTGCTTCACCCGATTGCCTCCGACGGTTTCAGGTGTTTGAAAATCAAAAATCTTGAGGGATAGGTTGCGTTTGGTCGCTTTGGTTCGCAGCACATCCTCCACCGCCTGAAGCGTCATATCACTGGCCGTGGTGATCACCAGCTCCGTTTCCTCAAGATCGATCTCGGTGCCGGAATCCTTGAGGTCATAACGGTTGCCAACATCACGACGCACCTGATCAAGGGTGTTCACCAGCTCCTGACGATCAAAGTCAGAGACCACATCGAAGGAATAAGTGCTGGCCATTTTGCAAACCTGTCGATCCTCCAGTTTAGAAACCCGTCGATCTCCAGCAGGGTGAGGTTCACCCGAACCCGTTA
Source organism: Synechococcus sp. A15-62 (assembly GCF_014280075.1). Classification (NCBI taxonomy): domain Bacteria; kingdom Bacillati; phylum Cyanobacteriota; class Cyanophyceae; order Synechococcales; family Synechococcaceae; genus Synechococcus; species Synechococcus sp. A15-62. The sequence continues at coordinate 606,600 of NZ_CP047950.1, read as the reverse complement.
GGGTCCCGGAGATTAATTGGATGTCATGACTCCTGCGTTTGCTTGGGCCCTCTGCCTGATGGGAGCCGTCGTCATGGTGAGCATCGTGCTCACCGGAGCCGGACGAGCCAAAGCAGATTTCACCATGGCTGATCTTCAGGCGCCTCGGGCGATGTTTGAACGGCTGCCAGCCTTCGGGCAGCGCGCCGTGTGGGCACAGGAAAACAGCTGGGAAGCACTGACCCTGGGAGCACCGGCCATGCTGTTGTGTCTGATCAGCGGAGTCAGCAGCCCGACGGCGATCGCGGCAGCGTGGATCTGGCCGGGGATCCGTTTCATTTATCTGTTCGCCTATGTCGGCAACGTGCCTCCCCTGAGGGGACTCTGCTGGGCTGCGGGGGTGACTGCCGTAGGCATCTGCTACGTGGAGGGACTGCGGGCTGTGATCAGCGCCGCCGGCTGATAGCTGATCAGTCGAAATACAGAAGGCTCACCACCTTCCCCATGTCCTCAGCAGTTCGTGCACTCGCCAGCAGGGTTTCACTGTCGTGAAATGCGAGACAGATCAACTGATCACAGCGGTTGATGATCTCTTGATTGCACAAACTGCTGGCCATCGGCAGGGGCAGGTCGTCCTGCTCGGGCTTGTCCACAAGGTGCAACACCCGATCCAGAAGATCTCTGATTTCAGGCACCTGCCGATCGAGGCTCTGGGGCAAGAGCACGGTGAGTTTGGAGGGATCCACCTCAAGACACCCGCGAATCACTGCGGCATTCACCCCCTGAGATCCGGATGTGATCAGAGAATGGCCTTCCTGCACCAATGAGCGGGCCACCAATTCGATCAGATGAACCGCCACAACGGGCACATGGCGGCTACCGAGGAGGGCGATCCTTCGTTGGCTTTTGTCCTGCAGAAGAGCGAGTTCCTGCGCAAGCGTGTCAACCCGATCAAGAGCCGGCAGATCCAGTGACTTACCCAAGGAAAACTTGCCGCCTGATTTCATCGGAAGTTAGCAACCATCAGGCGTGCTGAACCGTCAGATTCAATGCACTGAAGAGTTGATCGAGCTTGCAGTGCTCTTCCACAAGACGGAAGGCATAGGTGGCCTTCACAGCTTCATGCAGGCGCACATGGCCGAAGGCCTGCTCAATCACCCCCACCGTGGCCAGAGTGTCGTGCTCGACCTTGAGCAAAGGCACGTCCAATTCTTCCGCGCGATTGATCAATTGAGGAAGAGGTTCACCAGCGCCAGTGAGAATTAGACATTGGGTTGAGGCCTCCAGAGCGGCCAACTGGATGTCGGTGCGATCCGCCCCCGTCACTACAGCCATGTTGCGTCGTTTTCGGAAGAACTCCATGGCCGAATTCACATTCATCGCGCCGATGCTCAGGGTTTCCACCAGCAGTTCTTGCCGTTCCTGGCAGCAAATCACCCGGGCATTCAGCCGCCGCACCAACTCGCCGACGGTGACGCTGCGCAGCAAAGGGGAACGGGGCATGACACCGAACACCTGCAAGCCCAGCCCCTGCAAGGCAGGAACCACCTGTCGCTCCAAGCTTTCGACCTCCTCTGGCGTGACAGCGTTCAGCACCACTCCAACCAGACGGTCGTCCAGGATCTGTTTGGCCGCCAACAGTGCGTCGACGCTGCGGCTGTCCTGCCAGAGGTGCACCAAGACGACCTTGGCATCCAGACCTGTGGCCAGCTGCGGAAGGCTGAGGCCATACAACAATCCCTCCTGGAGGCTTCCAGCACATTCCAGGAGGGTGAGTCCGTCATCAGCCTGAATGTGCTGGCGCAGCTCCGCGAAACCTTGGCCAGCGTCCAACTCGCCCTGGCCAAGGCGCTGGGCAGCTGTTGTCGGCGACAGCAGATGCATCGAAGGAATCAGACGCTCAGGCGGCAGATTCAGCGTTTCACCAACAAAGCGAACGTCGTCATCGATGAGCGGTTGAGGCAACGGCCCCTGGTTCGGATCCCAATCCAGGCTTGTGGCCAGGGGCTTTCCGAACCTGATCTGCTGTCCGGAACGGGCAAGCTGCTGAGCAATTCCAAGGACGAGAGCTGACTTCCCACTGAACGGCTCACACGATCCGATCAACAGTGTCGTTCCCATGGAGGTGATGCCTGAGATTGCCGAATCTAGGCCTGTTCTGGCGCATCTCCGCGCTCGATCAACAACCACTGCCAGAACCCATCGGGCAGATCAGGCTCCGGTGGTTGGAGATGGGAACAATCCATGAGCCAGGTCACCAGCTGATGGGTGGTGACGGCGAAATCAACATTCCCCTCGGGATGACCGGGAAAACAAAGTTGGCAGTCCAGCCTCTCCATCGGTGCAGCAACCCCATTCCAGCGGAGTTCGTAAGGGTGTCCATCGCTTCCGGCCACCGGACGCCGCCCCTGCAGTGCGCCACGCCCCAGGATCTGAAGCGCTGCGGAGAGATCCTGCTCGCGCTTGACGCCACCGCAGTAGGGAGCAAACAGAACCAGTTGGGCGGCATCTGACACAGCTGGTGCTCGACTCTTGCTCCGCTCATTTCAAGGATGCCCCAAGCTGGCCCCATGGCCCAGTCCCCTTTCCACGGCAAACGGATCGGCATCACAGGCGCTCGTGGAGCCCTTGGCGCAGCCCTGGCCCGTTGCTTCCGTGCCGCAGGCGCCCACGTGACCGGTTTCACCCACGGTTCCACTCCGCCAAAGCAACCGGAGGGTCCACACCGCTGGGTGAGCTGGAGCTGCGGAGACGAAGCCAGCCTGGATGAGGATCTCGCGGAGATCGATGTTCTGATCCTGAATCACGGAATCAATCCTCAAGGCGGTCAAAGCCCCGATGTGATCAATCAGGCGCTGGAGATCAACACCTTGAGCAGCTGGCGGCTGATGCAGCGATTTGAGGCCATCAGCAGAGCATCGCCGCAGGGCAGCCCGAAGGAGGTGTGGGTCAACACCTCGGAGGCTGAAATCCAGCCTGCTTTGAGTCCTATTTACGAGCTCACCAAGAGGATGCTTGGACAACTGGTGAGCATCCGCGGCGCTGTGCTTGATGCCTCAGGCCGGGAGGCCCTGATTCTGCGCAAGCTGGTGCTGGGTCCCTTTCGCTCATCGCTCAATCCGATCGGGGTGATGGGCGCTGATTTCGTCGCAGGTCAGGTGCTGCGCCAGGCGAGCTGGGGATTTCGCCTGGTGATCGTGACGCCAAACCCCCTGACCTATGTCTTGATGCCTCTCACCGAGCTTGGACGGCGGGTCTACAGCCGAATCCTCAGTCGCCCCGATCGGTGAGGATTTCACATCCATCACTCGTCACCAGAACGGTGTGCTCCCACTGCGCCGAGAGAGAGCCATCGCGGGTCACAACGGTCCACTGGTCCCGCAGGGTGCGGCATGCCTTGCTGCCGGCATTGAGGATGGGCTCAATCGCCAGGGTCATGCCAGGACGCAGGGTGACGTTGGGAAGCTCATCGGTACGGAAATTGAACACGGAAGGCTCTTCGTGAAGGTTCCTGCCAACTCCGTGGCCGGTGTAGTCCTCCACAACACTGAAACCGTTGGCCTTGACGTGGTCTTCAACGGCTCCAGCGATGTCCAGCAAGGTGTTGCCTGCTTTGACCTGGCTCAGGCCAGCCATCAAGGCTGCTTTAGCAACGCGGCTCAGGGTCTGTGCTTCTTGGGGCGCGTCTCCAACGCAGATCGTGATGCAGCTATCGCCGTGGTAGCCCTCGAAGTAGGCGCCGGTATCCACCTTAAGAAGATCGCCCTGGCGGATCACACGCTTCGGGCTGGGAATGCCATGCACCACTTCGTTGTTGATGCTGGCGCAGATGCTCGCCGGAAAACCGTGATAGCCCTTGAAACTTGGGGTCGCCCCCATTTCGCGGATGCGTTTTTCGGCATAGGCATCAATATCTCCCGTCGTCTGGCCGGGCTCCACCATTCCCATCACCTCGCGCAGCACGGTGGCGACGATGTGGCTGGCCTGGCGCATGATCTTCACTTCACGGGCTGATTTGATCTCAACACCGCGACGCTTCTGAATGCGCGGACCGGTCGCCGTCACCTGCCCCTGCGCTGCCTGGGTGGATGCCAGAAGATCAGCAAACAGATTCATGACTCAACCCAATATCCGTCACGCTATCAACAGCAACCGAATTGATGCCGGTCATGTCGCTGCTTGTGCGCTTGCGTGAACTGCATCGGAGCGTTGCACCTTTTGTTCTGGCGCCTTTGCTGGTGACGGTGTTCTCAGGTGTCAGTTACCGCCTGGCCCGGGACTGGTTCGGAGCCAGTCGGGAACAGGTTCACTGGTTAATGGTGGTGCATGAAGGGGAATGGCTCGGTTCCATGCTGGAACCGATGGTTGTTCTTCTCAACGCCATCGGCCTGCTGTGGATGCTGATCACAGGGATGGTGCTTCTTATAGAGCGATGGCGTCGAAAGGTACACTCGTAGTTTGGCGATACAACGCGGAGCTGGGATGGCAGCCGATTCGAAGGACACAGCGGTGACCGACGAGAACACCGAAACGGCTGTGGAAGCAGCACCAGAGGCCACAGCGGCGAAGTCCAGCAAGGCTTCCAGTGCTCCTGCCAAGAAACTGAGCCCCGAAGCTCTGATTCGCTCCTTTGAGTCGTCTCAGCAGAAGGATGATCTTCCTGAGATCTATGTGGGAGACACCGTGCGCGTTGGTGTTCGCATCAGCGAGGGCAACAAGGAGCGCGTTCAGCCCTACGAGGGCGTGGTGATTTCCAAGCGCCATGGCGGTCTCAACCAGACCATCACCGTGCGCCGAATTTTCCAGGGCATCGGCGTTGAGCGGGTGTTCATGCTGCACAGCCCCCAGGTGGCTTCCATCAAGGTGGAACGGCGCGGTAAAGTGCGCAGGGCGAAGCTTTTCTATCTGCGGGAACGGGTGGGCAAGGCCACCCGCGTGAAGCAGCGCTTCGATCGCTGAGGTTTCGACCTCGTTCAATCAGTTGCCAACTTCAACGTTGGCTGAGGGGTACATCGCCTTGCGCCGTTAGTTCAGTTGGTAGAACGCAGGTCTCCAAAACCTGATGTCGGGGGTTCGAGTCCTCCACGGCGCGTCCGATGTTCCCCTCGTGCAGTTTCCCGGTTCTGAGCATGGAGTTGGATCTTCAACCTGGTGATGTTGTGAAGGTGTTGGAGTCAGCCGCCCTCGGCTGGGTCCGCGCCCGAGTGATACGCGTCAAGTCCGGCGGCCGTGTGGTCGTACAAAGCGATCAAGGTCGTGAATTCACTGCCCGCGGCAATCAGGTTCGACTCATTGAGCCTGCAGGATTCCGTCCCTGATTCATTGAGAACTCGGTGATAAACCGATGCTTCCCTCAATTCCCGGCGACCATGTCACCGGGAATTTTTTTTGGCATCACACTGATGACAAAACAGGGAGGATCCACCCTCAGTTGTTGACGGAGGGCAGGGCAACAGTTGATACTGATCAGGTCGCGCAGGCGACACAGATCAGATTCTTCGGAGCGCGTCTCGCGAGTTCTGAATCAGATCTGGGACCGTAGTTCAACCGGTTAGAGCACCGCCCTGTCACGGCGGAAGTTGCGGGTTCGAATCCCGTCGGTCCCGTTCTCACCACCAAAAGCCACGATGGTGCGCGTTCGATTGGCCCCCAGCCCGACGGGCACGCTTCATATTGGAACGGCGCGAACCGCTGTTTTCAATTGGCTTTATGCCAAGCACGAGCAAGGGGCGTTTGTGCTGCGGATTGAAGACACCGACAAGGAGCGGTCCAAACCCGAGTACACCCAGAATATTCTCGAAGGCTTGCAGTGGCTCGGGATCAACTGGGACGAGCAACCCGTCATCCAGAGCGAACGGGTGGCGCAGCATCGTGAAGCGATCCAGACCCTGCTCGATCGGGGATTGGCCTACCGCTGCTATGCCAGCGAAACGGAACTCACGGCCATGCGCGATGCGCAGAAAGCGGCCAATCAAGCGCCGCGCTACGACAACCGCCACAGAATTCTGACGCACGAGCAGGAGCAGGCGTTTCAGGCCGAAGGCCGTGAAGCGGTGATCCGCTTCCGCATTGATGACGCTGCCGAAATTCGCTGGAATGATCTGGTGCGTGGGGCCATGAGCTGGCGGGGGGCTGACCTTGGCGGTGACATGGTGATCGCCCGTCGTGCTCCGGCGGATCAAATCGGCGACCCCCTCTACAACCTTGTTGTGGTGGTGGATGACGCCGCAATGGAAATCACCCATGTGATCCGCGGTGAAGATCACATTGCCAACACCGCTAAGCAACTGCTCCTCTACGAAGCGCTTGGCCTGCCCTTGCCGACCTTTGCCCACGCTCCCCTCATCCTCAATGCCGAGGGACGCAAGCTTTCCAAACGGGATGGGGTGACCTCCATCAACGATTTCCGCGCCATGGGCTACACCCCTGACGCCATCGCCAACTACATGACGTTGTTGGGGTGGTCCGTGCCGGAGGGCATGGAGGAACGGTTCAGCTTGCGTGAGGCCGCAGCCGTCTTTGGTTTCGATCGCGTCAACAAAGCCGGGGCGCGTTTCGACTGGGACAAGCTCAACTGGCTGAATGCCCAGGTTCTGCACGGCTGGACGGCGGACCATCTTCTTGAGGAGCTGACGCCCCTCTGGGCCGAACGCGGTTGGACTCCTACCAGCGACAAGAGCTGGTGCCTGGACCTCTGCGCCTTGCTGGGCCCCTCCCTCACCCTGCTCAAAGATGGCGTCGATCAGGCGGAACCGTTCTTTGATCGTCCGGAGCTCCAGGAGGATGCGCTCAAGCAACTCGGGATCGAAGGAGCCAAAGCGGCCATGGCCGACCTGCTTCAACGGCTCGAGAACAACCCTTGGGATGGCAACGACGTCGATCAAGCCAAGGCTTGGCTGGGGGATGCCGCCAAAGCAGCCGGTGTGAAGAAAGGGGTGGTGATGAAATCCCTGCGGGCCGCTCTGCTGGGGCGCCTTCAAGGGCCTGATCTGATCACCACATGGTCATTGCTGGCCCGAATCGGTGAGGACCTGCCGCGACTGCGCCGCTGCCTCGGCTGAGGCAGGCTCGTCATCGTCGGCTTCGACCAGGCCAAGAGCCCGAGCCAACGGCTGGGCCGTGAGGCCCTGGAGGCCAACGGTCATCAGGATGGTTAGGAACACCAACCCCTGAAGGCGTCCTGCCCCCAGGATGCCGGCCTGCTCCAAACGAATCGCGAAAAGAGAGGCCACCGCTGCGGTGACGATGCCTCGCGGCGCAAGCCAACCCAGAAAGAGCCGTTGCTCAAGCTTGTAGGGCAACCCGATGGTGGCCAAACCCACGCCGATCGGACGCACCACGAGCATCAACGACAGCACGCAAAGGATGCCGCCCCACCCCAGCGGACTGAGTTCAGCCCAGGAAACGTCAGCAGCCAGCAGCGGAAACAGCATCGTGATCGCCAACTGCGCCAGTTCCTGAATCAGGCCATCCAATTCAGCGGTGTGGGGGCCTGGACGTCGACCGACAACGATTCCCGCCGCCACCGAAGCAGGCAGGGCGGATTCCGGCAGCAGCCACTCACTGACGCCGTACATCAGAAACAGCAAACCCAGACTGAGCTGAAGCGGCAGTCCCTTCAACTGATCTGGTTTTAGCCGTCGCAGCAGCTCAGACAGCAGCCAGCCGACGCTCGCGCCAATCAGCACACCACCGCCCAATCGATACAGCAGGCCGAGCATCACCTCACGCCAGCCGTGCAGGTTGCCAAGGACAAGCTCCAACAGCAGCAGGGCTAAAACGGCGCCGATCGGCTCAAGCACCAGACCTTCAGCCTCCAGGACTTCGCCCAGAGGTGGTGCAAGCCGAATCTGACGCACCAGTGGTGTGACCACCGTTGGCCCCGTAGCCAGCACGATGGCACTGAACACAGCCGCAAGCGACCAGCTGAGGCCGGCAAGCCAATGGGCCGCCAACAGTCCGCCTCCCAGGGAGATCAACAGACGCAGGACTGCGATGCGCTGCACCGTGGCCTTGATCGTGTCCCCAGGCAGACGCAGATTCAGGCCGCCGTCGAACAACACCAGGCTGACGAGAAGACCCACAACAGTTCCAAGCCCTGAGCCGAGATCAAGGGGTTCCACCCAACCCAGACCAGAGCGGCCGATCAGCAGCCCCGACAGGAGCAGCAACACCACCCCAGGAAATTCCGACTTGGCCGCCAAAAAACGGGCCGCAGCACCCGAGGAGACCGTGACGCCCCAGAGGAGGCCCAGACGCTCAGGCGTCATCGACAGAGGAGAACTGAGGTTCCACGCGCACGCCGATCACGGCTTGGGGGCGTACGACCAGATACTCGCCTTCCAGATCACTGAGGGGAACGTTGACGAAACCGCCCTGGTTCTCGGCATTAACAACCCCTTGGTACCACTCCTGAAAGGTCTCGAGTTTCGGAAAAAACACCCGTTCGGTTTGGCCTCCCACAAGGTGGAGATGGACGGCGTAACGGCGGGGCGTACGGGACATCAGCGAGGAAGGACATCCGTCAAGGTCCCCACAGGATGACGGATCGGTTCCGGGTCTGCCCAGAGAAAAGGGCGAAGACAGGTGTTGCGCGGGGCATAAAGCGGATGGCGCGGTTGCCCCGAGGCCGTCTGCCCCAGCATCAGCGGATGAGGCGAGTCGGGAACGGAGCGTCGGCGTTGCGGGAGCAAACGCTGAATGTTTCCAAGAACCAGCTGAGTCCGGTCCCATCGCGCCCCATTCGCCCCCCATCCACACCAGAGATCGACCCCAGAGGTCCGGGACCAGTGGTTGAACCAGCGGTTCAAGATCGCGTCGTTAAGCCCTCCGATGGGGTCCTTGACCCGCAGCAGCGCCGCCGGAGACGGCGACATCCGGGCGAACAGATTCAGCACCAGCAACTCCCGATATCCCCAATGCCTGGCGAAGCCGATCAAACGGCGCAGGGTCGGGTCATCGTGCTGGCCATCTGCTCTCGAGGGATTCAGACCCACGAAAAACAGACACCCTTCGCCCGTACCCAGGCGGCGCCGCAGCCACCAGCGGTAGCAGCCATCGCTGCTGAGGGACGCTTCAGACGCCGAGCTGTCGGCGACAAAGCTCAAGGATGCGTTCGCTCGCGTGACCATCGCCGAAGGGGTTAACGGCGCGGGACATCTCTTGATAGGCCGTGGCATCCCCAAACAGCCGAGAGGTCTCTTCCAGGATCACATCGGGATCGGTACCCACCAGCCGGGCCGTTCCCGCATCAACGGCCTCCGGCCGCTCTGTGGTGCGCCGCAGAACCAGCACGGGTTTGCCGAGCGCAGGGGCTTCCTCCTGGAGACCACCGGAGTCGGTGAGCAACAGGGAGCAGCCTTTCATCGCTGCAACGAGACGGTCGTAGTCGAGAGGTTCGGTCAGAACGACACGGGGATGGCTTCCAAGCAGGGCCTGCAGCGGTTCACGCACCGTCGGGTTGCGGTGCATCGGCAGCAGCAGCGCTGTGTCGGGAAAGCGCTCAAGCACCTGCAGCATTCCTGCAGCGATGTCATTTAGCCGCTCACCCCAGTTTTCACGGCGATGCACCGTGGCGAGGATCACCCTCTGTTGGTCCCAGTCGAGGCCATCAAACCGAACATCCGGTGCCGATTCCGCCATCAACAACAACGCATCTATCACGGTGTTACCGGTCACGGCGATCTCCCCGACCACACCGGATGCTTTCAGGTTGGATTCGGCCTTGAGCGTCGGCGCGAAATGAAGGGTCGCGATCTGGGAGAGGAGCCGGCGGTTGGCTTCCTCCGGGAAGGGATCCAAAAGATTGTCGGTGCGCAGACCGGCCTCCACATGACCAACCGGGATCTGCTCGTAAAACGCAGCCAAACCAGCGGCAAACGCCGTAGTGGTGTCGCCCTGCACCAGGACCAATTGCGGTGGATAGGCCTGAAAGTCTTCCCGCAGCCCCTGCAGCGCAGCACAGGTGACATGGGTCAGGGTCTGCCGGGGGGCCATCAGATTGAGATCCTGATCCGCTTGGAGATGGAACAGATCCATCACCTGACCCACCATCTCGCGGTGCTGACCGGTCAGGACAACACGGGTCTGCAATGCATCACAGGCTTGAAACGTCCGGATGACCGGAGCCAGCTTGATCGCCTCCGGACGCGTTCCCAGAACGATCGTGACGCGGGGCTGTTCAGCCATTCCATCCAGACGGACCGCTGGAGTTTACGGGCGTCAACCCGGAGAGAACAGTGAGAAATCCTTGCCAGTTCCAGCATCGAGACGATCCTGAAGACAGATCCCTTGCCATCAACGTGGCTCAGCCGGTTTCCCCCCCAGCTTCCCGCCGCGCCCAACCTCCGGCCAAAGTTCAGGACGATCTCGGGAGGTTCACAACCCGGCGCCCAGGGCCGCTGCGCATGGTTCTGGCTCTCCAAGCCTCGAGGAGATCGTGCGAATCGCCCATGATGCAGGCCATTCCGATGTCTACCTCGGAGTGGGGGAAGTCCCGCGCTACCGGGCCCGGGGAGACATGCAAGGCACGGAATGGCCGGTCACCCACGCCGAGGTCTTTCAGGGATGGCTCCAGGAAATCCTGACGCCACAGCAGATCGATGGCTTCAACCGCGACAAGGAATTTGACGGCTCCCATGCCTTCCCCTTCGTGCGCGTGCGCATCAACCTGATGGATTCCCTGCGAGGCCCGGCCATGGTGCTGCGCCTCATTCCGCAGACGATCCTCACCATGGAGCAGCTGCATCTCCCCAGCGTGCTGCAGAGCCTCGCCGCCCGGCCGAAGGGACTGATCCTGGTCACCGGACCGACAGGGTCTGGCAAGAGCACAACCCTGGCGGCGATGATCGATTGGATCAACCGCAATGAGGCACGCCACATCCTCACGATCGAGGATCCCGTCGAGTTCGTGCATGAGAGCCGCAAATCCCTCATCCGGCACCGGGAAGTGGGGTCGCACACTCTCAAGTTCCACAACGCCCTGAGGGCAGCCCTGCGGGAAGATCCCGATGTGATTCTGGTGGGCGAAATCCGGGATCAGGAAACCCTCTCCACGGCCCTTGAAGCGGCCCAGACCGGCCACCTGGTGTTCGGGACGCTGCACACCAATTCAGCTGTGAAAACCGTGGAACGGGTCCTCGGCATGTATCCGCCTGAAGAGCAGGAGAGTGTTCGCCGTTCGTTATCCAAGTCGCTGCTGGGGGTGATCGCCCAGGGCTTGATCAAGACAACAGATGGAAAACGGGCTGCGTATCACGACATCCTGATCAACACCGATGCCTGCAAGGACTACATCCAGCGGGGGGCGCTCGATGAGGTGGAGGAAATCATGGAACGCAGTGGATTCGATGGGATGGTGACCACCAATCAATCGCTGCTGGCCCTGGTGGAGGCGGATCGAATTGACGGCGATCAAGCGGTGGCCGTCAGCCTCAAGCCCAACGAGCTGGCTCAGGCCCTGCGGGGCCGAAGCTGATCAGCCACCGCTGAACACTCGCACCAACAGAACAACAGCGATGCCTGCGGAAAGGCCGATCATCGCCAGACGGCCATTCCAGATTTCGGCCTGTGGGGTGAAGCCACGCTTCCAGGCGTTCAGCTCATCAGCCTCAACGGGCTCTGGAGCATCTGATCTGGTTTCCGGTTGGTCCACGACGCAGAGACCGAACAGTGCGTTCAAGCCTAAAAGGCTTTCCTAAAAGGGTGGGTCTGGTGTGTAAAGCGCATTGGCCTGATCCAGAGGCCAGCGGGCTGCAACGCCTGATTCAAGAGAGGTGCAAGCGGCGTTCTGGCCCAGACGCATCAAGGCCGCAGCTCCGATCATGGCGGCGTTGTCGGTGCAGAAGGCCAGCGGAGCGATGGAAACCGCTATGCCCCGCTGCTTTCCCTGTTCGAGCATGCTTTGGCGCAAGCGACGGTTCGCGGCGACACCGCCGACCATCACCAGTTGCTGAACACCATGGTCTGCGGCACAGCGAAGGCTGCGCTGCACCAGAACATCAGCCACCACCTGTTCGAAACTGGCGGCCAGGTCGGCAAGAGGCAGCGGATCGGTGGTCTGCCGCAGGGTTTCCACGGTGCGGAGCATGGCGGTCTTCAGACCACTGAAGGAAAAGTCGTAGGGGTGAAAACCGCCGCCCGGCAATGAAATCCGCCCCTTGGGCAGGCGAAAGCGCGTTGCATCACCCGTTTCGGCTACAGCCTGGATGGCAGGACCTCCGGGATATCCCAAACCGAGCAGGCGGGCCACCTTGTCGAAAGCCTCTCCAGCGGCATCGTCATGGCTTCGGCCGAGCCGCGTCATCCCGCCGTCCTCAGCCACAAGAATCAGCTCGGTGTGCCCCCCACTCACAAGCAACACCAGATAAGGAGCTTGCGGTGGAGCATCTCCAAGCATCACCGAGGCCAGATGACCCTCGAGGTGATGAACGCCGAGGAAGGGGCGCTGATGAAGCGCGGCAAGGGTTCGGCCGGTCACTGAGGCCACCATCAGAGCCCCGGCCAGACCTGGAGTGATCGTGGCCGCAATGGCATCCAGCTGCCCCAGAGCGACGCCCGCCTCGTCAACCACGGCCTCCACCAGCCCCGGCAGGGCCTCAACGTGCCGGCGCGAAGCGATTTCGGGCACCACACCACCCCAACGGGCATGCTCCTCAACCTGAGATGCAATCCGCGACGCCAGAACGTCGATTCGCCCATCAGCGTGACGGCGCAGGACCGCTGCAGCGGACTCGTCACAACTTGTTTCGAGGGCAAGCACTGCATGCATCGAAGCGATGCGCCTCCCCTACTGTCCGACTTGTGACATATTGCCCTTTCGGGGCACCGTTCAGAGGAATTGTTCCGATGCGTCGTCTCTTCGCCGTCGTGCTTTCAGCACTCCTGGTGTTCGGCTTCGCCCCCGTCGCCAAGGCGGATGTGGCTGGCCTCACACCCTGCTCAGAAAGTGCCCGCTTCCAGCAACGTGCTGCCGCTGCCACCACGCCTCAGGCCAAAGCTCGCTTCGAGATGTACAGCCAGGCCTCCTGTGGTGAGGATGGCCTTCCCCACCTGATCGTCGATGGCCGCTGGAGCCATGCCGGTGATTTTGTCTATCCCGGCATCATGTTCCTGTACATCGCCGGCTGCATCGGCTGGGCCGGTCGTGAGTACCTGAAAGCAACTCGCGGCAAGAATGCTGCCCAATACGAAATCTTCATCGATCGCAGCATCGCCATCAAGAGCCTTCTGGCTGCTGCCACCTGGCCACTGGCTGCTTTCGGTGAATTCACCAGCGGCAAGCTGCTCGAAGACGACAGCAAGGTGACCGTTTCACCACGCTGATTCCGACGACTTCAACCATTGCTCCCTCAACAATGAACAAGTTTCTGACCGCAGCTCCAGTGGTTGCAGCCATCTGGTTCACCGCCACCGCAGGAATCCTGATCGAGTGGAACCGCTTCTTCCCCGATCTCCTCTTCCACCCGATGTGAATCTGGGGTGATCTTCAACAGCCAAGGGAACCTTCGGGTTCCCTTTTTTTGTGCCTGCACCACGTTGCCGATCAATGTTGCCTCGATCGGTGTTGCCTCGATCGGTGTTGCCTCGATCGGTGTTGCGAAGCTCAGCTCCGCGTCATCCCAGCCCCATCAGGGTCTCCACTTGGTTCAACGCGGATTCGAGATCGTCATTGATCACGACAGCGTCGAATTCCTGTTGGGCCTCGAGTTCTTCGCGAGCGCGAGTCAGGCGGCGCTGAATGGCGTCCTCTGAATCGGTTCCGCGCCCCCGAATCCGGCGCTCCAACTCTTCAAAGCTGGGGGGCGCCAGAAAAATCTGAAAACCGTCCGGAAAACTGCGACGCACCTGACGGGCACCTTCCAGCTCAATCTCCAGCAGCACGGGGCGCCCCGCCACCATCTTTTGCTCAACGGGACCTCGGGGGGTGCCGTAGCAATTCCCCGCAAATTCCGCCCACTCCAGAAAACCTCCCTGCTCCACCAAAGCCTCAAACCCCGCACGGCTGTGGAAGAAGTAGTTGATGCCGTCCTGCTCCCCCTGGCGCGGCGAACGGGTGGTGGCCGACACCGACAGCCAGATCTGGGGATGCCGTTCCAGCAGTTGGTTCACCAGGGTTCCCTTGCCGACGCCACTGGGGCCGGTGATCAAGGTGAGTTTTCCACTGGTGGACATCGCGGCGTCTGCGTGGGTCAGCAGAGTAGGAAGCCCCATTGCCCCGCCCGGTGCTCCAGGTGAACGCTTCCACCAGCCTGCAGCCAATGGATCTCACCACGCTTCGCGCGGTGCTCTGGGATCTGCGGCCGAAGCTGTTGCCCAGCCGCTTCGAGAAGGCCCAACAACCGGACCCGGCAACGATTCAACTGGGATGCCGCAGCCTCGAGGGGATGGTGTGGCTGGAACTGAGCTGGCAAGCCGACGCACCTCGGCTGGTGGAGGTCAACCCTCCCCCGCGCAGCGGCAGCGGCAGCACCTTCGCCCAACAGTTGCAACACAGCCTCCGCCAACTGGCACTGGTGGAGCTCCACCAGAGCGGCTTTGAACGGGTGGTGGAATTCCGGTTTGCCCAACGCCCTGGGGAACCGATCCAGCGGGTTCTCGTGCTGGAGCTGATGGGACGGCACAGCAACCTGCTGCTGCTCGATGAGCAGCGCCGCATCATTGCCCTGGGGCGACAGGTCCGGGACCATCAGTCCCGCGTGCGCCCTCTCTCCACCGGTGATTCCTACAGCCCACCACCGATGCTGCAGGGGTTGGCACCGGATCGAACGGAGGGCTTTGAACGCTGGAAGGAGCGGCTTTCTCTCGTTCCGGTCCCTCTGCGCAAGGCCCTGCAGCAGACCTATCAGGGGATCAGCCCAGCCCTGGCTCTACAGCTCGCCGGTGACCACGTGAACACCCTGGTGGACAGCCTGGATGCACGCCACTGGAGCCATCTCTTTGAGCGCTGGTCGCTCTGGTTGGACCAGCTCGAGCGTGAGCAGTTCGCCCTCGTGGTGGAGAACGACGGTCGCTACCGGGTCTGGGGATCTCCCCGTGGCGAGGTGCATCCACAACCCGCTCTGGCTCTCACGCTGGGATCCCTGCACCAGCACTGCCAAGAGCAACGGGCCCTGGCACGGGTCAGCCATGACCTGCGTCAACGCCTGGAGCGTTGGCGCAGCAAAGAACAGGCCGCCCAGGAAGACCAACACCAGCGCCTGAGCGCTACCGATGGGCACGAAACCCTTCAACGCCAGGCGGACGCTCTCCTCTGCCTCGGCAATCCAAGCCGCGACCAGGTCGATGAAGCCCAGTCGCTCTATCGCCGGGCCAAAAAACTGCGGAGATCGCGCCCGATCCTCGAGCAGCGGCTGGAGCACCATCAGCAACGTCTTGAGCTGATCAGCGAGAGCGAAACCTTCATCGAGGATCAACTGAGCGCAACCTGGCAGGACAGCCCGGCGCGCCTCTCCGCCCTGAATGATCTGCGGGAGGAACTCGATGAGCTGTTGCAGCCCAAGGAACGCCGTCGCTCCACGCGACAGCAGCGTCAACAGGACCAGCCCAAGCCGCTGGAACTGACCACTCCGGGAGGTCTCAAGGTGCAGGTGGGGCGGAACCACCGCCAGAACGATTGGATCTCGCTGCGGCAAGCCCGCAGTGGTGACCTCTGGTTTCACGCCCAGGAGTGCCCAGGAAGCCATGTGGTGCTGAAGAGTTCCAACGGGCTGGCCGAGGAATCCGACCTGGCAATGGCAACGGATCTGGCGGCCTATTTCAGCCGCGCTCGGGGCAACACGCGGGTGGCGGTTGTGATGGTGCCCACCGATCAGCTGCAGCGCATTCCCGGTGCGGGCCCGGGCACCGTGCGCCACGGCCAGGCTGAAATTCGCTGGGGGGATCCCCAGGGCGCGGAAGAGCGGCTGCTTGCCCCTAGCCTGAGCCCACATTCGGGCTGACCTGTTGCGCCGCCCGACCCGCGTCCGTGTCTGAGCGCCCCGAAGGTCCCCCAGCTCTGCAACCACCACCACCCATTCGCATTGGGAGGGCACCTGGCGATGCCGATCTACCCAATGAGGTGGAGATGCCTCTGGTGGATCACCTTGAGGAACTGCGTCAACGGGTTCTGCGCAGCTTGCTGGCCGTTGTCATTGCAGCACTGACCTGCCTGCTGGGGGTTAAACCTCTTGTGCGCCTGCTGGAAGCGCCAGCCAGTGGCATTCATTTTCTTCAACTTGCGCCGGGTGAATTTCTGTTCGTCTCGCTCAAGGTGGCCGGCTACGCCGGCCTCACCCTGGCCCTGCCCTACGTGCTGTTCCAGATCCTGGCCTTCGTGCTGCCGGGTCTGACGATCCGCGAACGACGCCTGATTGCCCCTGCCGTCGCCGGCTCCGCAGTGCTGTTCATGGCGGGCCTGGCCTTTGCCTGGTGGGCCTTAGTACCAGCCGCCCTGCGTTTTCTGGTGAGCTACGGCGCCGATGTGGTGGAGCCGCTCTGGTCAATCGAGCGCTATCTGGATTTTGTTCTGCTGCTCATGCTGGCCACCGGGCTGGCGTTTCAGCTCCCTGTGCTGCAGCTGCTCCTCGGGGCCCTGGGGCTAGTGCGCTGGAGGCCGATGCTTGGGGCCTGGCGCTGGGTTGTATTGGGTTCAGCCCTTGCTGGAGCTGTGCTGACGCCATCCACAGATCCGATCACGATGTTGCTTCTGGCTGGAGCCATCACGGCACTGTTCCTGATCGGCGTCGGTCTGGTGGCCCTGACCGAATCCTTCAGACCAGAAACTCCTTGATCAGCGTTTCCGCCTCCGGCCCCGTCGCCTCAAGCGGAAGACTCAACGCCTTGCCGAGACGGGGTTTGTCACGGGTGGAACCCATCCATTGGCGCACTTCACCCGCCAAACCAAGACGATTCACAACATCCAGCACTTCACCGAGATGCTGCCGATAGGCCTCAAGGTCCATCGGAAACG
Source organism: Synechococcus sp. A15-62 (assembly GCF_014280075.1). Lineage (NCBI taxonomy): Bacteria > Bacillati > Cyanobacteriota > Cyanophyceae > Synechococcales > Synechococcaceae > Synechococcus > Synechococcus sp. A15-62. Next base: position 589,673 of record NZ_CP047950.1, on the reverse strand, counting down.
ACTGTTGCTCGAGATAGGCCCACATCACCTGGAGGTACAAACGACGGCGTCGAACCACGAGCTGAAGGTCGTAAGTCGCCCGCCAGCGCTGGCGTAGACAGGCCATCACCTCATCGATACTGAGCGGCGGCTCGGGCACGGGCCTGGCGATTTCAAGCACAGAAGCAGAAGAGGCAGGGACAGGAAGACACCAGTCGTTGCAAAGCTTGACAGGCACTTAAGCATCCATAATGGACGCCATTCCGAGCTGGATGAACGTCCGCCATGACCCAACTTTCCTCGAGCGATGTGCCCGGAATGGGTCGTCGGCAGTTCATGAATCTGCTGACGTTCGGCTCCGTCACTGGTGTCGCCCTGGGAGCCCTCTACCCGGTGGCGAACTACTTCATTCCCCCCAAGGCCGCCGGCAGCGGCGGTGGGACCAGTGCCAAAGATGAGCTGGGCAATCCCATCACAGCCAGTGGTTGGCTCTCCAGCCACCCCGAAGGCGATCGCAGCCTTGTACAGGGCCTCAAGGGTGATCCCACCTATCTGATCGTCGAAGGCGAGGACGCCATCGGCAGCTACGGCATCAACGCCATCTGCACCCACCTCGGTTGCGTCGTTCCTTGGAACAGCGGTGCCAACAAGTTCATGTGCCCTTGCCATGGCAGTCAGTACGACGCCACCGGCAAGGTGGTTCGTGGCCCTGCCCCTCTCTCTCTGGCCCTGGCCAACGTCAGCGTGGAAAACGACAACGTGTTCGTGAGCCAGTGGACCGAGACCGACTTCCGAACTGGTGATAAGCCCTGGTGGGCCTGATTTTTCCCTTCCCTACGCCTGCATCCCCTCACCGTCCCATGCGTCGTCACCTTTCGCTTTTCCTTGGATCACTGGTCATCGGACTGGCTCTGCTGATTGCCCCAGCTGCCAGCTGGGCCTACCCCTTCTGGGCTCAACAGAACTACGACAGCCCCCGGGAAGCCACCGGCAAGATTGTTTGTGCCAACTGCCACCTGGCCAAAAAGCTGACCCAGGCTGAAGTTCCTCAATCGGTCCTCCCCGACAGCGTCTTCACCGCCAGCGTCAAGGTTCCCTACGAGGACGGGCTCCAGGAGATCGGTGCTGACGGCAGCGATGTGGGCCTTCAGGTGGGCGCTGTTGTCATGCTTCCTGACGGCTTCACCCTGGCTCCTCAGGACCGCTGGACCGACGAGATAAAGGAAGAGACCGAAGGGGTCTATTTCACCCAGTACAGCGACGAGCAGCCAAACATCCTGCTGGTGGGACCGATTCCTGGTGACGAGCATCAAGAGATCGTCTTCCCTGTTCTCTCTCCTGACCCCGCCACCGACAGCAACATCCACTTCGGCAAATACCAGATCCACGTGGGTGGCAACCGCGGCCGTGGCCAGGTGTATCCGACCGGCGAGAAGAGCAACAACTCTGTCTATACCTCTCCTGCCAGCGGCACCATTGCCTCCATCGAACCCGGTGACAACGGCGCCAGCGTGGTCAGCATCAAGGCTGCTGACGGCAGCAGCGTGAGCGAGACCATTCCCGTGGGTCCTGAGGTTCTGGTCAGCGTTGGCGACACCATCGAAGCTGGTGCTGCCCTGACCAATGACCCCAACGTGGGCGGCTTCGGCCAGGTGGACGCAGAGATCGTTCTTCAGAACCCTGTTCGGATCTATGGCTTGCTCGCCTTCTTCGCGGCTGTGGCTCTGGCTCAGATCATGTTGGTGCTGAAGAAGAGGCAGATCGAAAAGGTTCAGGCAGCTGAGGGCGTCTGATCGCTATGGCTGTTGAAGCCCTGTTTCCCCTGGCGACCTTCCAGTCGCCAGGGGAATTTTTGCCTCATACCGAAAACTGGTTTCTTCCTCTCCGTTGGTACGGGCTGCTGATTGCAACAGCCGTGTTGATTGGACTAAACCTCTCCAGCCGCCTGGCCAAGCTGCGACAGCTGGAAAACGGCCTGATCAGCGACCTGCTGCCGTTGCTCGTTCTGTTTGCCGTCATCGGAGCACGGATCTACTACGTGGCCTTCGAATGGCACAACTACGCCTCCCACCCGCTCAAGGCCCTGGCCATCTGGGAAGGAGGGATTGCCATCCACGGTGCTCTGCTGGCGGGAACACTCACGCTGATCCTGTTCTGCCGCTGGCGCCGGCAACCCTTCTGGGATGTTCTGGATGTTCTGGTTCCTTCCGTGGCCTTGGGGCAGGCCATCGGACGCTGGGGGAACTTCTTTAATTCAGAGGCCTTCGGGGTTCCAACCGATCTGCCGTGGAAACTGTTCATCCCGGCGCAGAGCCGCCCGGTGATCTACGGCACATCGGAGTTCTTCCACCCGACGTTCCTCTACGAATCGATCTGGAACCTGCTGCTCTTCGGAATTCTGCTCCTGCTCTTTCGCCGCGGACTGAAGACTCCTGGGATGCTCCCATCTGGGGCCATGAGTTGTGTGTATCTGGTGGGGTACAGCCTCGGCCGCGTCTGGATCGAAGGTCTGCGCATTGATCCCCTCTGCATCGGATCGCTTCCACCGGCATGCGATGGGGGAATCCGCATTGCCCAGTTGATGAGTTTCACCTTGGTGGCGCTGGGCATGATCGGGCTTTGGTGGCTATACGGACGAAAGCAACCCTTGCCTGATCCATCAGGCCAACGCAGTTGAGTCACGTTGTCAGTTTCGTCGGAGCAGGCCCGGGTGCTCCAGACCTGCTCACCCTTCGCGCGGCTGAACGTCTGAACAAGGCCGATGTGCTGGTCTGGACGGATTCCCTGGTCTGTCCTGCTATCGCAGATCTGGCTCCGGCTTCTTGCGAAAGGATCCGTACCAGCACGACCACGCTCGAAGACCTAATCCCGTTGCTGATCGATCGACAGCGCCAGGGCAAACGGGTGGTGCGGCTCCATGACGGAGACACGGCTCTCTACAGCGCCATCAACGAGCAGATCTGCGCCTTGAGTGACGCCGAAATCCCTGTGGAAGTGATCCCTGGAATCAGCGCCTACCAAGCGACAGCCGCCGGACTTGCCAGCGAACTCACCCTTCCAGGCGTGGTGCAGACCATTGTTCTCAGTCGCGCTGGAGGTCGCACCGGCGTTCCGGAACGGGAACAGCTGGATCGGCTGGCAGCCCTGCGCGCCAGCCTTTGCATCTATCTGAGTGCACGACACGTTGAAGAGGTGCAAACCACTCTTCTGCAGCACTACTCCGCCGACACGCCCGTCGCCATCGGACATCGGGTGAGCTGGCCCGATCAGATGCTGACAGTGGTCCCTCTCAGGGAGATGGCTGCTGTTAGCCGGGAACGCAATCTGATTCGAACAACGCTTTACGTGGTGAGTCCGGCCCTCGCCGGTGGTCCTCAGCGTTCACGTCTTTACTCGCCTGACCACGACCATCTCTTCCGTCCGAAGGCCCAATAGGCGGTGGTTTAGGATCGACTTGTGCGGGCGATTAGCACAGTGGTAGCGCACTTCCTTCACACGGAAGGGGTCACTGGTTCGAATCCAGTATCGCCCATGTTTTTTGGTGGCCCTTAGCCACATGGTGTTCACCAAGTGCTGACTGCACTGTGGAATGGGCTTAGGTTCAGCCCTGAATTAGGTCGACCTACCCATTGATGAACGAGCCGAGTCTTGTGGACGACCAAGGCAAAGCCACGGGGCTGGTCGAAGCAGGGCGACAATTGGCCGAAGCACGAGCTGCGGCGGGCCTGACCCAGAACCAGCTCGCCAGCCAGATGCACATGGGCGAAGAGCAACTGGCAGCACTGGAACGCGGCGATCAAGCCGAACTGCCTGAACCCGTGTTCATCAAGGCCATGGTGCGCCGGCTCAGCTCCCACCTGGGTTTGGATGCTGATGCCATGGTTCAGGCCCTCGGCCCGCTCAACACCAACCAGCCCAAACGGCCAGCTCCCAAGGCCACAACGCGGGGCATCACTCCGCAACGCCAAAGAGCAGTCAATCCGCTTCCCCTTGTGGCCCTCGCCGGGCTTGCTGGGCTTGGGTTTGTTGTGTGGAGCAACGCCTCCGAGTTCACACGCTTCGCTCAGAGCTTGAGACCTGCCAATCCAACCCTTGAGCCAAGCGAAGCCGATCTCGAGGTGGCCGAGGTTTCAGATGAACGCGATGCCCTCATCGTTCCGGCGCCACCGACTGCAGAACTGGGGCTCACAATCAGCAGCAGCGAACCCAGCTGGATCACCCTGCGGCGTGAGGGAATTGTGGAATTCGAAGGACTCCTGAACGGCGAACGCAGGATTGAGAATCCTGATCTGGTGGAGATCTACGCCGGCCGGCCTGATCTGGTTCAGCTGAGTTCACCCAACGCCGAGACACGAACCCTGGGCGCTGTCGATGACATCCGCTGGATGCCCCTCAACCCTGAACGCTGACGCGCAGCTCCACCCCGACCGCCTCTTTCACCACCTCAGCGCAGCTCTCCAAGCTCCACTGTTCAAGGCTGACGTTCTGATTGATCCGGTCAGGCACGATCTCCAGATCCAGAGTTCCCTTCACCGCGTGAATGCGCAGTGCTGAGATCACCGGCTCAGGCCTGCGATCCAATGCCGCGGCCAAGCGCAGCAACAGGGCCATCTGCTGAACACAACGTCGGTTGTCTCGGGTGGCCACAAGCTGCCAAGACTCATGGCGTTTCTTCGGCAGGCTGCGGCGGTGATAGCGAGCAATCGCCGCCACCATCAGATGCTCCGCCTCGGAATAACCCAGCAGCTCACCATGACGAATCAAGTACCAGGTGTGCTTGTGGTAAGCGCTGATGTTGATGTGCTGGCCACAGGAATGGAGCATGGCTGCAGCCCAAAGCAGTTCGCGCCCTTCGCCACTGTCGTCATGCATCACGCCTCGCGTGGCGTCGTAGAGGCTGAGGGCATGGCTGGCGACCCGTTCAGCCCTGCTCAGGTTCACCGCAAAGCGCTGCACCTGATGGATCACGGTGCGTTGCCTGATGCTGCTCTGAAAGCTGAAGCGGTCTTCCAGAAGACCCTGGCGAAGCATCCAATCAACGATCAAACCTTCCCTGAGCGCCCGCTCACTGAGCACGAAATCCTCCACACCCAGCATCTTCATGGTGGTTTGCAGGATCAGCGCGCCGGGAACAATGATTTCGGCCCGACGATCATTGATGGACGCCAACTCCCGTCGCTGAGCAGGGGTCATCGTGATCAGACGATCAACCACCTTGTCCAGGCACTGCCGAGTGACGCGGTAGCCATGCAATTTGCGGGGTGGGCGCTCCTCCTCACTCGCCGCAAGGGAGCCAATGGCCATCGCCGTGCCGCTGGTGGCCACCAACACTGGGGTTTCACCGGGTTTAATCCTGCGACGGACTTTGTCGACCGCGGGTTCAAGCGACCCCTGAATGAAGGCCTGCAGAAACGATCGCCGTTGGGGGGGCATCGGATCATCCCGAACAAAGTCCCGCTGAAGTCGCACAGCCCCCACACGGGTGCTCGTCAGGGCGCGGGCATCACGACCATCGGCCAGGATCAGTTCCGTGGAGCCACCGCCGATGTCGAGCAGAAGATGCGGACGATCTCCAAACGGCATTCCTGAGAGGACGCCCAAGTAGATCAGCCGGGCCTCCTCGGGGCCGCTGACCAAATCCACCTCCATCCCCAGATCGTCGTGAATGGTCTGGAGAAAATCGCGACCATTGGGTGCTTCTCGAACGGCACTCGTCGCCGCTGTGACGATCTGCTCAACCCGGTGACTGGCGGCGAGATCTCGGAACTGGCGAAGGGTTTCCAGCCCCCGTTGCATCGCCGCCTCAGTCAGCTCACCGGTCTCGGGATCACGCTCCCCCAGACGCGTGGTGGCCTTTTCGGCCTGGATGATCCGAAACGTGCGCAGCTTCGGATCAACGGCTGCCACCAGAAGGTGAAAGGAATTGGTCCCGATATCGATGGCGGCGATCCGACGCAGATCAGCGTTCACTGCCTGAGGCACACCGTTGTTCTGTTCCGTTGGCTGGGCTGGGGCCTTGGCATCCAGCATCAACGTCAGAGCGGCAATGAAATCCACTCTGCCACTGACGGCCGGGGCCATCAGACCCTGACTAGGGTTCTTCAAATCCCGTTGATTGTGATCAGCAGCTCTGCCCGTCTTCAGCCCTGGATCGAACTGCTCCGCTGGAACAAACCCACCGGCCGGCTGATCCTGCTGATCCCAGCAGGCTGGGCCCTCTGGCTGAATCCAAGCGCTCCCCCCAGTCTCGTGCTGATCCTGCAGATCCTGCTGGGGGGGCTGGCGGTGAGCGGTGCGGGTTGCATCGCCAATGACCTCTGGGACCAGCGCTTCGACGGCAAGGTGGAACGCACAAAACGTCGGCCTCTGGCCCGTGGTGCTCTGCAGCGAGGCCCAGCCTTCGCTCTGCTGCTGACCCTGTTGGGCCTCAGCCTGGCTGTCGTGCTGAGTCTTCCAGCCGACAGCCTCAGGCTCTGTCTCGCCTTGGCCTGCACGGCCGTGCTGCCGATCCTCGGCTATCCATCAGCAAAGCGGTGGTTCGCCTTCCCCCAAGTGATCTTGGCGCTGTGCTGGGGTTTCGCAGTGCTGATCCCATGGGCCGCTGCAACGGCCTCCTTGAGCTGGAGTCCTGTCCTGGTGTGCAGTTGGCTGGCAACCGTGGTGTGGACTTTTGGCTTCGACACGGTCTATGCCATGGCCGACCGACGTGACGATGCAAGCCTTGGCCTGCGCAGCAGCGCCCTGAGCCTCGGACCCCGTGTGGTGCCTGTGGTGCGGGGCTGCTACCTCGTGACAGCCATCACCCTTGCCATGGCGGCCTGGTCGGCTGGGATCCCGGCTCCGTTCTGGCCTCTCTGGTTACTTGCCACCGTCTTCATGCAGCTCAGCTGCAACCCGTTGAACCAAAAGGGTGCCCCCATGGGCACCTACGGCAAGCATTTTGCCCAGCAAGTGCAGGCGGGAACGCTGCTCTGGCTCGGCCTGGTTCTGGCCAGGGGATGGGGAGCCTGATGCGGATCACCCCGGCTCCACCACTCAAAACTGGAGACCGTGTGGCCTGTGTGGGCGCCAGTTCAGCCCTGCAGGACGACATCAAGCTGCAGGAGGGCATTGCGGTCCTCCAGAGCTGGGGCCTCGATGTTCAACCCCAGACCTTGGCCAGCCGACGTTGGGGCTACTTCGCAGGGGGCGATGACGCGCGTCATGCCGATCTGCATCCGGCCGAACCCGCAGCGCTGCTGGCCTGTGCCCGCGGTGGATGGGGGGCTGCTCGGCTGCTGGAGCAGCCCATCCGCTGGCAGAGCGGCTGGCTGCTGGGCTTTTCCGACGTCACAGCTCTGCTCTGGGCCCGCCAGGCAGCAGGGTTTGCAGGGGGCATCCATGGCCCCTTGCTCACAACGCTTGCGGAGGAGCCGCATTGGAGCCGTGACCGTTTGCGCAACCTGCTCTTCGGCAACGCCGTCCCTGACCTGCAAGGTCGTGGCGGCGGCGGCGGTGTGGGGAGCGGTCCTCTGCTTGTGGCCAATCTGACCGTGGCCACCCACCTGTTGGGCAGCCCTTTCGTGCCCCCCCTCAAAGGAGCCGTTCTGGTGCTGGAGGACGTGGGCGAAGCCCCCTACCGCATTGATCGGATGCTCACTCAATGGAGGCTGAATGGCAGTTTGCAGGGGTTGGCGGGTCTGGCGTTTGGCAATTTCGAGGGATGCGCCGACGAAACCAGAGACGCCTCCGAATGCTTCAAGCTTGAGCAGGTCCTTGAAGAACGCACGGCCGATCTCGGCATTCCCAGAGTGATGGACCTGCCCGTTGGTCACCGATCCGGCAACGCAGCCCTACCCATGGGGGCGATGGCACGCCTCGACGGGCAGAACGGCCAGCTCAGCCTGCTGACCTGAGGGCGAGAACCGCTTCCGCAACGGTGAGGTCAAACGGTGTGGTGACCTTGATGTTGGCCGGGCCGGCATCCAAGACCTGCACAGGCCAACCCAGACGCTCATACAACGACGCATCGTCGGTGACCGTCCAGCCCTGGGCAACCGCCTCAGCGTGGCCGCGACGCAGCTGATCAACAGCAAAGCCCTGCGGCGTCTGCGCCGCCCAGAGCTCCGATCGATCCGGCGTATCGCGAATCACACCGTCGGATGCCACACGCTTGATCGTGTCGCTCACCGGCGTTGCAGCAATCAGCGCCGTGCCGTCCTCCACCACAGCTGCACAGCGATCAAACAATTCCGGTTCAGCCAGACAACGGGCGCCGTCATGAATTAAGACGTGGCGAGCCTGCTCCGGCAACCCAGCCAGACCACACAGAACTGACTCCTGCCGCGTGCTGCCGCCCTGGATCCATTGCACTGGCTTGCTGGGCTCAACCAGCACCGCAAGGATGGCCTCTCGATCAACCTCCTGGCCGACGATCCCGATCCATTCAATCCGCTCAGACCGGAGGGCCGCCTCAATGGTCCAGGCAATGACGGGGCGTCCAGCCAACGGCAGCAGCAGCTTGTTGCGATCCGCACCCATGCGCCGACCGCTTCCTGCCGCAGCAATCAACAGATGCACAAGCGACTCCTGCCCCGGACAGGCGTAAACGACCTCCATACAATCAGCTCGCACCATGGAAGGCGGCGCTGCATGCGAGTTCTTGCCCTGAGCCCGGGTTCGCTCGAAGACCAGCTGGACCGCCTACCGGCTCTGGCCGATATCTGTCAGAAGCTCAACGCCACCCTGCAGGTGGCCTGTGACCCCCAGCAGGCAGCCCCATGGAAGCTTCTGCCGTGCCTGGAGAAGCTGGTGCCATTCAGCTTCGAGGCCAACCCCACGCTTGCGGATTGGGCCAACCTGCTCGGCTGCGTGCGCGAACCCGACTTTCAGATCTGCATCAACTTCGCTGAAGGGCAACAGGTGAACCTGATGCTATCGATGAGCCACATCCCCAAACGCTTGGCCATTGAGGGATTTGCCTGCACCGACCAGGTCAGCTTTGGCCCGGGCTGGAGGCCCCAGCGTCTCAACCCTTTTCTCCAGGCCCTGGGGCTTGAACTCGAGGCCGATCAGTTCCGCCTGCCCCTGGCGGCAGAGACTCTTGAGGAAGCCCGTCTAGCACTGCCTAGCGGTGACGGCCCCCTGCTGCTGCTGTCTCCATCCGGCCAGGGGGATGACTGGCCTGCCGCGGAGTGGCACAAGCTGCCTGAGACGATCAAAAGCCGCCTACCAGCGCTGCGCAGCATGGTGCTGCCAACGGGGCTCAGCCTGACCAAGCGGGCGGCCTTGGTGGCCAATGCAGATGTCGTGCTCAGCAGCTGCCCGGTGTCCCAGCGCCTGGCGACCTATTGCGGCACCCCCCTGGTTGCTCTCGGAGCCGAGGCCGAAGACCTTCCGGAGCGCCAGGAGATCCGCTGCCTCGGCCGCTCGCAGGAGCTCGCCACGCTGCAGAGCAGTGATGTGCTGACGGCCCTCGGTTTCTGAGGAGACGTCCGATGAGGCGGCGCCGAGCCAGGGGACAGCTGAAGCTGATCACGGCTCCATGGCGAGGGCCCATCAGTGCCCTCAGTGCTGTGATCTTCGCGGGTGCCCTCGGCTATCGGATCACCGAGGGATGGGACTGGGGCGATTGCCTCTGGATGGTGCTGATCACGATCAGCACCATCGGTTTTGGAGAAGTCGCCCCGCTTTCACCTCCAGGCCGCCTGGTCACCGTCTTGATCGTGGTGGGTGGCTTGGTGGTTGTTCAACTGGCCATCCAACGCGTTCTCGGGCTGAAGGAGTCGGGATATTTCCGCAGACTGCGGGAGTTCCGCTTTCTCCGCATGCTGGAAGGCCTTCACGACCACGTGATTCTTTGCGGCTACGGCCGGATCGGGCAGGAGATTGCAGCCCAACTGCAACGGGACGCGGTGCCACTCGTGGTGATCGAAACCGATCCAGAACGAAAGGCCGTGGCTGACGAGAATGGCCTCTGGGTGCTTCAGGCCGATGCAACCCTCGATGAAACCTTGCTGGACGCAGGTCTGGAACGCTGCTGCAGCCTCGTGGCAGCTCTACCCAGCGATGCCTCCAATCTGTACGTGATCCTCAGCGCCAAGGATCTGCGACCGGATTGCCGCTTGATTGCACGCGCCAACAGTGATGAGGCTGCGTCCAAATTGCGGCTGGCCGGCGCCACTGTGGTGGTCAGTCCCTATGTAGCTGGTGGTCGGGTGATGGCCGCTTCAGCGCTGCGACCACTGGCCCTCAACTTCATGGAGCTGCTGGCGGGCTCCGACTATGAAATCGAGGAATTCCAGCTGAGTCAGAACCCCCTGCTTCTCAAAGAGATCGAAGGGAAAAGCCTGTCTGAACTTGAGCTGGGCCGTCGCAGTGGAGCCATGGTGCTGGCGATCAGGGACAACGGAAAGCTGATCGCCAATCCAGGCGGCGCCACCCAGATGGCAGCGGGGCAGCTCCTGATCGTGCTGGGAAGCAAGACCCAACTCACCACCTTTCAGAGGTTGCTTGGGGAGGCCGTCGACACGATTGAAAGCATGCCGGGTTGAGCGGGATATCGACGGCTCCGTACGATCCTGCGATCAACGGTGCCCTCATGTCTCCCAGCGCTTCTCTTGCCGGACAGACCGCCCTGGTGACGGGAGGAGGGCGTGGCATCGGCCGTGCCATCGCTCTCGCCCTTGGTGAAGCGGGTGCAGAAGTGGTTGTGAACTACTCCAGTTCAGCCGCGGCAGCAGATGAAGTGGTCGCTGCCATCACCACGGCAGGGGGCAAGGCCTACGCCCTGCAAGCCAACGTTTCGGTCGAGACCGAGGTGGATGGCCTGATCAAGACGGTGCTTGAGCGCAGCGGCCGTTTGGATGTGTTGGTCAACAACGCCGGCATCACGCGGGACGGCCTGCTGATGCGGATGAAAACCGACGATTGGCAATCGGTGATCGACCTCAACCTCAGTGGAGTGTTCCTCTGCACGCGAGCCGTGGCACGCCCGATGCTGAAGCAGAAGAGTGGTCGGATCATCAACATCACCTCTGTCGTGGGGCTGATGGGCAATGCAGGACAGGCCAACTACGCCGCCGCCAAAGCCGGCGTCATCGGTCTCACCCGCAGCACCGCCAAAGAGCTTGCCAGCCGTGGCATCACCGTGAACGCTGTGGCTCCGGGTTTCATCGCCACGGACATGACCAAGGACCTCGATGCGGAGGCCATCCTCAAAGACATCCCTCTGGGGACCTTTGGCACCCAGGAGCAGGTGGCCGGCGCTGTGCGCTTCCTTGCGGCCGACCCGGCAGCGGCCTACATCACAGGCCAGGTGCTGCAGGTGGATGGCGGCATGGTGATGGCCTGAGCCCCAGGATCAGGAATCAAGGGGTTGCGCCAATTCATCCCGCAAGCGGCGGATGCGCTGGAGCAGGCGTAACCGACGGCTGCGGGCAGTGGCGGTGAGAAAGATGCGCAGGGGCACGTAAACCAAGGCCATCGAACCGGCCAGGCCTGCCATCAGAACAAAGAAAAGTGCTCCGGATTCACCCATGACCGGACCCTAATCAGTTCATTTGGGGGCGGCATCCAGGCAGCCTCCAACCATTCGGCTTTCCCCACCACATCACCTCTCCACGAGCACCACATCGCTGTGGGACAGTGACCAACGGCGTGCCCGCGACTATGTCCAAACTCCTTTCCTTCTCTGACGAATCCCGCAGCGCCCTCGAGCGGGGTGTAGATGCACTCGCCGATGCGGTGCGCGTCACGATCGGCCCGCGCGGTCGCAACGTCGTGCTCGAAAAGAAATTCGGCGCACCCGACATCGTCAATGACGGCGACTCAATCGCCCGTGAAATCGAACTGGACGACCCGTTCGAAAACCTTGGCGCCAAGCTGATGCAGCAGGTGTCCTCGAAGACCAAGGACAAGGCCGGAGACGGCACCACGACGGCAACCGTTCTGGCTCAGGCCATGGTGCGGGAAGGTCTGCGCAACACCGCTGCTGGAGCGAGTCCTGTGGAACTCCGCCGAGGCATGGAGAAGGCCGCTGCACAGATCGTGGCAGGCCTGAGCGAGCGGAGCCAGGCCGTCGCCGGCGATGCCATTCGTCAGGTGGCCACCGTGAGCTCCGGGGGTGATGAAGAAGTCGGTCGGATGATTGCGGAGGCGATGGACAAGGTGAGCACCGATGGGGTGATCACAGTTGAGGAATCGAAATCTCTGGCAACGGAACTGGAAATCACCGAAGGCATGGCTTTCGACCGGGGCTACAGCTCCCCCTACTTCGTCACGGATGCTGACCGTCAGGTCTGTGAATTCGAAAATCCTCTGATCCTGCTAACGGACCGCAAGATCAGCACGATCACCGATCTGGTCCCCGTGCTGGAAACCGTTCAGAAGAGTGGTTCTCCCCTGCTCATCCTTTCTGAAGAAGTGGAAGGCGAGGCCCTGGCCACCCTGGTGATGAACAAGAGCCGTGGGGTTCTGCAGGTGGCCGCTGTTCGCGCACCCTCCTTTGGCGAACGTCGCAAGGCAGCCCTGGCCGACATCGCCATCCTCACGGGCGGAACGCTGATCAGCGAAGACAAGGCGATGACCCTCGACAAAGTGACCCTCGAGGATCTCGGCAAAGCACGCCGCGTCACCATCAGTAAGGAGAACACCACGATCGTCGCCACCGACGACCATCGCCAGGCGGTGAGCGAGCGCGTCTGCGCGATTCGACGTGAACTGGAGGCCACTGAATCCGACTACGACCGCGAAAAGCTCCAGGAGCGAATCGCCAAGCTGGCCGGCGGCGTGGCTGTGATCAAGGTCGGTGCACCGACGGAAACGGAACTGAAGAACCGCAAACTGCGGATCGAGGACGCCCTGAATGCCACCCGGGCCGCCGTCGAGGAGGGCATTGTTGCGGGAGGCGGCAGCACCTTGCTGCAACTCGCCGACAGCCTGGACGCCCTGGCTTCATCCCTGAACGGCGACCAGCGCACCGGCGTGGAGATCGTGCAGCGGGCACTGACGGCGCCGATTCATCAGATCGCCACCAATGCCGGTCAGAACGGTGACGTTGTAATTGCGGGCATGCGCAGCAGCGGCCAGGGATTCAATGCCCTCAGTGGTGCCTACGAAGACCTCATGGCAGCTGGCATCGTTGATGCCGCCAAGGTGGTGCGCTTGGCAGTGCAGGATTCAATTTCGATCGCTTCTCTCCTGATCACCACCGAAGTTGTAATTGCCGACAAGCCGGAACCCCCTGCACCGGCTCCCGCCGGAGATGGAGACCCCATGGGTGGCATGGGCGGAATGGGTGGCATGGGCATGCCCGGAATGGGTGGCATGGGCATGCCCGGGATGATGTGATCAGCTAATCATTCCCTGGCGATAGGCGGTCACCTGGAGATCCACTCCGGTGATCGCCGTGCCCACCACAACGGTGTCGGCTCCGGCCTGTAATGCCAACCGTGCATCCGTTGGAGAGGCGATTCCCCCCTCACAGATCAGACGAACCGAGCGGGGAAGCTCATCGCGAAGTTGGGGAAGCAGATCAAACGCAGGGGGGCGCTGCTGTGCCGTGTCTTCCGTGTAGCCGTACAGCGTGGTCCCAACCCAATCACAGCCCAGTTCTGCTGCCCGCACACCATTCGCGAGCGAATCCACATCCGCCATCAGCGGGGCCCTCAGCTCATCACGGCTGCGCTGAATCAACGCGGCCAGGTGCTGCCCTGCAGGCCGCGGACGGGCTGTGGCATCGATCGCGATCACATCGGCCCCCGCCGACCAGACAGCCTGAATTTCTTTCCAGCCCGGGGTGATGTACACCGAGCTGTCCGGGAACGTGCACTTCCAGAGGCCGATGATCAAGGCGTCCGGACAGCGCCGGCGCACAGCCCCGATGTGTTCAGGGCTTTCCAAGCGCACACCCACAGCCCCATTGCGCAGGGCGGCATCCGCCATGGCAGCGATCACATCGGGATCGCGCATCGGCGAACCCTGGGGGGCCTGCACCGAAACGATCAGCCCCTGATCCAGGGATTCAGGGTTGGGAATCATGGTGTTCAGGACGCCTTGGGGAAAGCGTCATCTTCGCGGCGGGGAAGCCAACGCCGCAGCGAACGGGGCGTGCTGATCGGTGGGGCCGGCACAGGAACAGTCGGGAAGCTGCGTTGAAGCGGCGTTTCTTCAGCTGCGATCTCGTCCTTTTCGACGATCGTTTCTTCTTCAGCGACCACCCCGTTCTCCATCACCTCGCTCTCAATCAACAGGTCGTCTTCAGCCGCAATCTGCTCCTCGTCTTCGACGACCTCCTCGTCCTCAGCAACCACCTCGTCCTCAACGACGGCCTCGTTCTCAACCAAAACCTCGTCTTCAGGAGCAATCTCCTCCTCCATGACAGGCATTGGCGCAGCACTGAACCCATGGTTCGAAGCTGAAGGCTCCGGCAAGCTCAGATCAAGCTCAGCTGCTCCTTCAAAGCCGTAACGGTGAACCCACTGACTGATCAGACCCGCCAGCAAAGCCTGATCACCTGAGGTTCTGGCCTCCTGGATCTGAAGAGCCAGAGCGTTCTGTCGGGGTGACGGCTGCTGGAACGGAGAAGAAAGCACGGATTCAGGAAAGTTTGCGGTTGAGCAGAGGCCGAATCGCAAGAAACAGCCCGATGGTGAGGAGCAGAAGGATCAGCAGGCAACTGGTGCCGGTGACATCCCCATAGGGGGCCTCCAGCAGAACGGCCGAAAGATCCAATGGACCCTGGTAAGCCGCTCGAATGGGTTCTATCGCGAAGGTAAGGGGATTCAAGGCCGCAAGCCAGCCCAGCCAGGTCGGCATGAACGACAGCGGGGCCAAGGCCGTGCTGGCAAACAGCAACGGCAAGTTGGCAACGAAAATCACAGCGATCAACTCGATGTGCCCCGGTAAAGCGAAGGCCAGTCCAAGGCTGAGGGCCGTCACAGCAAAAACCAGCAGCAGCAACGTCACCAGCACCAGGGCCAAGCCGCTGATGCCGGGCCATCCGTAACCGAGCAGAGCTGCCGTGCCCATGATCGCCAGACTCTGCAACAGGCTCAGCGCTGTGATGTAGATCACCGACGCCAGCACGATGGAACTGCGGCTTCGCAGCGGTGCCACCAGCAGCCGATTGAGGAAACCGAATTCGCGGTCAAACATCACCGGCAGGCCGGCATTCAAAGCACCGCTGAAGGCCGTGAAGACAATCACTCCGGCACCAAGAAAACGTCCGTAGCTCATGCCCCCTGGCAACAGACCCTCAGGGGCATTGGCGAACAGTGCACCAAAAAGAATCAACCAGATCAGGGGTTGCAGAACCCCGGCGATCAAGGTTGAGGGGCGTCGCATCAACTGAAGAAACAAGCGCCGGGTGAGGGCCAACGTTTCCTGGCTGAGCTCGGCGAGGGCTCCGGATTGCTGCTGCTGAAGGGCAACAGATGCTGTTGGGGAAGTCATCGTTGGCACTCAACGCATGGATTGACGCTTTTCCTGTTTGACGTCGCGCTGGCCTGCGATGGCTAGTTCAGCGTCCATCAGGGTGCGTCCTGTGGCTTGAAGGTAGACATCATCCAGGCTGGGACGACTCTGGGCCAGGGCAAACACAGGCAAACCTGCAGCCTCGAGGGTCTGACGCAGCTGATCGATCACGGCCCCACCCTCAATCACCAGGTTGAGAGAAAACCCCTGGGAGCGGTTCACCACCACCTGACGCACCCCATCCAAGGGTTCGAGAAGGGCACGCACCTGGGTCGCCTCATCGGCATTGCTGAACTCTCGGATTCGCAGAGTCACGCGATCACCCCCAAGCCGTTGTTTGAGCTGGTCGGGGCTGCCTTCGGCAATCACACGACCGGCATCAATGATCGCCATCTGATCCGCAAGAGCCTCCACCTCTTCGAGGTAGTGACTGCTCAGCAGAACAGTGGTGCCCTCTTCAACCAGCTGACGCAGCAGCTGCCAGATGGCACTGCGGCTCTCGATATCCAGCCCCACCGTGGGTTCATCGAGCACGAGCAACCGGGGGCGGTGCAGCAGTCCGGCGGCTAGATCCAGACGCCGCCTCATGCCACCGGAGTAGGTGCCGCAGCGGCGATCAATCCAGTCGGCCATGGCGAGGCGATCAATCAGATCAGCGATGCGGCTATCGCGATCATTCCGCGGCAAGTGATAAAGATCACCTTGCAATTGCAGCAGTTCCCGGCCACTCAGGATCTTGTCGATGGCCACCTCCTGGGCCACATAGCCCATGAGCTGGCGCACGTCTCGTGGCTGGGCCAGACCGTCAACACCGCCAACGACAACTGAGCCGCTATCGGGGGCGAGCAGGGTGGCCAGGATGCGCATAGCCGTTGTTTTGCCGGCACCATTCGGTCCAAGAAGCCCGTAAAGGCACCCTTCCGGAACGGTGAGATCAAGCTCACGCAGGGCCGGTACCGCGCCGTATGCCTTGGAGATCTTCCGCAGTTCAATCAACGCCATCAGGCACCGTCAGGGACTTGCTCGGCCAATTCAGGGAATCTAGAGAGTGCTCAATGCACCCCCGTTGGCAGGGAGAGAAGCTGAATCACCTGGTGGGTGAAGCCTGAGGCCAGATCCGTCCGGCTGAGAATGAGCAGCAGGCAGACACCAAAGAGATAAAGGATCGACCAACGGAACAGAGCCTTGGCATTCACAAGACTGTCGGGATCCAGCGAAAGCCGATCGACGAGCTGCAGCAACCGAGCGTTGTAAGGAAGCAGCATCACGCCGTAGAAGGCGCCACCTGAAGGCAACGCAAACACGCCCAAACCACTGAGAAGAACGGTGATCCAGCCGTAGGTCTTGATCGCCCGTGCCGTCACCACAGGACCCTTCACCACGGGCAGCATGGGGATCCCGACAGCGCGATAGTCCTCACGCAACAACAGGGCCAAAGCCCAGAAATGGGCTGGCGTCCAGACCATCACCAGAGCGAACAGCCACCAGCCCCCGAGGCCAACATGGCCCGTGGCGGCAGCCGCCCCAACAAGGGGTGGGATGGCCCCGGCGACCCCACCGATGACGATGTTCTGGGACGTGCGCGGCTTGAGCAGGGCTGTGTAGAGCAGCACGTAACTGCAGAGGCCGAGCAGGGACAACCCAGCAGCGAGACAATTCACACCGCTCACCAGAAGCATCGCCGCCGCCAGGGTGCAGGCGATGGCGCCGATGAATGCACTGGTGGGCGACAGCCGACCGGAGGGGAGTGCGCGACCGCTGGTGCGGGCCATCCGGCCATCGAGATCCTGCTCCCACAAGCAGTTCAGAACCCCTGCAGCAGCGGAGGCAAGCGCCCCTCCCCCCAGGGTGCAGACGAGCCGAGGCGATGAGAGAGGCCAGCCTTCACTAAGAGCCATTCCACCAAGGGTGGTGGCCAGCAGCAGAGGGATGAGGCGGGGTTTGGCAACTTCCAGCCAGGCCGGAAGTTTCACCCGCTTGCGGGAGGGCACCACCTCCTCACGGGTCGGACGAACGGTTGCAGTGATTTCAGCCATGACAGGCCTCCAACGAGGTGTCGTCGAGGACGACGGAACGGGACGGTGAGGGGCGGTCCGGCGAGCGGACCAGAAGCGCCGCCAACAGAGCGATCAACAGGGCCGCCACGAGCTGATGGGCAACGGTCACTGCCGGTTGCGACAAGCCAAGACGAAGGGTGAAAACGCCAAGGGCCACCTGAATCAGCACCAGGAGAACGGCCCCACCCAGCCAGGGCCACTGCTGGCGAGCCCAACCACCCGCCAGGACTGCTGCCCCGGCGAAGCCGAGCACAACAACGACCACCGGCATCGCCGTCAGGCGATGGGAAAGAACCAGCTGGCAGGCCTCTCCTCCAGCAAGGCAACGCTGCCCTGCCCAGGCGGTGGCCATGCGACCTCCGAGCAGGCACTGCACAAAGACCGACATCAGGCCAAGCGATGCCCCGATGCGCCACCAGAGCGGCGCGACGACGGCAGTGGGATGAAGCAAGCGTTGGGTCAGCCCACTCAGAAGGGCCACAAGGGTGAGAGCGAGTGCCAGGTGGGCTGTCACCACACCGGAAGGCAGCAGCCGGGTCACCGTCAGCGCACCCAAGCCTCCCTGCATCGCCACCAGAACCATCAGACCGACGGCAAGCCAGGGCAGCCATCCCGGCAGCTGACGCCGCTGAAGCGTCGTCGCCACGGCCATCACCACCAGAGCAATGCCGATGACGAACGCATCGAGGCGGTGAAACCATTCAAGGAACACCTGAACATTCATCTGGCGCCCTGGTAACAACGAGCCGAAGCACAGGGGCCAGTCCGGGCAGGCCAAGCCGGCCTCCATGACCCGGGTTGCCCCACCGATCACCACCAAAGCGATCACGGCAACCACAAGGTGAGCTGATAACAACCCAAGACGTCGACGCAATGTCGACATTGAAGAAAGCATCATCGAACAAGCTCCATCCGATGCACCCAAACGGGATTGCTTGGACCGTAGCGATGCAGAAGATGACGTCACGCTGTGTGGATGTCTGCAACACAAATGAGGAAAAATCATCCCCTTTTCCTGACAGAAATAAGGCCTTAACAATCACTTCATGGAGAACCGCAGCCAGGCCCATACGCTGTTGAAAACCTGGGATTGATCAGGTGCAGATCCCATCCGCCATTCTCACGTTGGTGATCGGGATGGTCCTTGCTCTGGGCGGTCTTTGGATCGGCCAGAACATCAACCTCCTCCCCATCGATGCGAGCGCCAACGCGCCGATTTATGACGAACTTTTTAAGGTTCTATTCACGATTGGCAGCATTCTGTTTATCGGAATCGTTGGTCTTCTCGTCTTCAGCTTGATTCGCTTTCGGCGACGCAATGGCCAGATTGGCGACGGCGTGGCCATCGAAGGAAATCTGCCCCTTGAAATTTTCTGGACAGCTGTTCCTGCTGTTGTGGTGCTGTTTGTTGGCTTGTACAGCTACGACATTTACGACCGCATGGGTGGCATGGTGCCTCTGGCCCACGACCACATGGGCGAAGCCCACGAACAACAGATCTGGGGAGGCATCAGTTCAGGCTCGATTGAATCAGCGGCAGCAACAAATGTTTTGCCCGTTGAAGTGACAGCCATGCAATTTGCCTTCCTCTTTCATTACCCAGAGGGAGACATCACATCAGGTGAGCTTCATGTTCCAGCCGACCGGCCGATCACCCTGCGGATGGAAGCAAAAGATGTGATTCATGCCTTCTGGGTTCCTGAATTTCGTTTGAAGCAGGACGTCATTCCAGGCCAGCCAACCCAGCTGAGCTTCACCCCCACACGCACCGGCCGTTATCCAATTGTATGTGCCGAACTCTGTGGGCCTTACCACGGTGGAATGCGCTCCACCGTTGTGGTTGAAAGCCCGGAGGACTGGGACAGCTGGTACAGGGACAACGCCAAAGCCGCACCTGAAGACGAAACGCTCACCATCGCGAACGCCTGACATGACCATCAGCTTGCCCCCGGAGACATCCAGCCCTCCACGGCTTCAACCCAGTGGCTGGTTGCGGTATTTCAGCTTCAGCGTTGATCACAAAGTGATCGGGCTGCAGTACCTCGTCTGCGGCTTTGTTTTTTATCTGATTGGTGGCGCACTAGCCGGTGCCATTCGTACGGAACTCACCAGTCCCGTGTCCGACTTCATGGCACGGGATGTCTACAACCAGGTGCTGACCCTCCACGGCACAGTGATGATCTTTCTCTGGATCGTTCCCGTGGTGAATGGTGCTTTTGGGAACTATTTGATCCCCTTTTATGTGGGTGCTCGTGACATGGCCTTCCCACGCCTCAATGCCGTGGCTTTCTGGCTGATTCCACCAGCAGGTTTGATGCTGATCACCAGCTATTTCCTCACAGGAGCTGCGCAATCGGGCTGGACGGCCTATCCACCTCTCAGCATCACCACACCAGCAACTGGCCAGATCATCTGGATCCTGAGCGTGCTGCTCCTGGGAGGAAGTTCGATCTTCGGAGGCATCAACTTCATCGCCACCATTCTCAAACTGCGTCGCCCCGGTTTGAAATTGATGCAACTCCCCATGTATTGCTGGGCGATGCTGGGCACCAGCATTCTTGTGGTTCTCTCGACACCGGTTCTGGCGGGAACGTTGGTGTTACTGAGTTTCGACATCGTTGCCCATACAGGCTTCTTCAACCCCACCCTCGGGGGCAATGTGGTGGTTTACCAGCATCTGTTCTGGTTCTACTCCCACCCAGCGGTTTACATCATGGTCTTGCCGGCCTTCGGCTTGGTGAGCGAAATCCTGCCGGTTCATGCCCGCAAGCCGCTGTTCGGCTACGTAACGATGGTTTATTCGATTATGGCCATCGTTGTATTGGGCCTGATTGTGTGGGCGCACCACATGTTCACCAGCGGGACACCTCCCTGGATGCGCCTGTTCTTCACCATTGCAACCGCATTCATCGCCGTTCCCACCGGCATCAAATTCTTCAACTGGTTGGCAACACTCTGGGGCGGACGCATCAGCCTCAACAGCGCCATGCTGTTTTCCTGCGGCTTCATTGTGAACTTCGTGCTCGGAGGCATCACAGGGGTCGCCTTGGCGCAGGTGCCATTCGACATTCATGTGCACGACACCTACTTCGTCGTCGCCCACTTCCACTACATCGTCTTCGGTGGATCGGTGTTCGTGATCTTCGCCTCGATCTACCACTGGTATCCCAAGTTCACCGGCCGGATGCTCAACGAAGATCTCGGCCGCCTGCACTGTGCCCTCACCTTCATCGGCTTCAACCTGTGCTTCGGCCCTCAGCACTGGCTGGGCCTCAATGGGATGCCGCGACGCGTTGCTGAATACGACCCCCAATTCACCCTGATCAATCAGATCAGCTCCGTTGGAGCCCTGCTGATGGCCATCAGCACCCTGCCGTTCCTATGGAATGTGATCCACAGCGCCCTCAGTGGCCCAGTCGCAGGCGACAACCCCTGGAAAGCACTGACGCCCGAATGGCTGACCAGTTCTCCGCCACCGGTCGAGAACTGGATTGGTGAGGCCCCTCTGGTGGAAGAGCCCTACGGCTACGGCGTCCCGCCGGACGAGCTGGACCTGACCGCTGCCAGCGGTCGTGATCTCTGGAGCAGCGGCAAATGACCACCACACTTCCCACGAAGGATCAGAACCACAGCCACGGGGAGCATGCCGAGCATCCCGATCACCGCATGTTCGGCCTGGCCACCTTTCTGGTGGCGGACGCCATGACCTTCGCTGGCTTCTTTGCGGCTTACCTCACCTTTAAAGCTGTGAACCCCCTCCCGGATGGAGCCATCTATGAACTGGAGCTGCCCCTGCCCATCCTCAACACCATTTTGCTCCTGGTGAGCAGTGCCACCTTCCACCGGGCCGGCCAGGCGATCCGACAGGACGACCACGGCCGCTGTCGACGCTGGCTGCTGATCACCGCAGGCCTCGGCCTGGCCTTTCTGGTGAGCCAAATGGTGGAGTACTTCACACTCCCCTTCGGCCTCACCGACAACCTTTACGCCAGCACCTTCTTTGCTGCCACGGGATTTCATGGTCTCCACGTGACCCTCGGTGCCCTGATGATCCTGATCGTCTGGTGGCAGGCGAGGCAGCCACAGGGCCGTGTGACTTCAGCCGACCACTTCCCCCTGGAAGCGGCTGAGTTGTACTGGCACTTTGTTGATGGGATCTGGGTGATTCTTTTTGTGATCCTTTATCTGCTCTGATCCCTTGCCTTGATTGGCGAGCGTGGCCAGAATTCAGTTGAATCAACTCCTGAAATGCTGGTCGGCAAGGAACTGCTGGACAAGGCCAGATCGCTCAGCAATCGGCCGGAAGATGACATCGCCCGCGGCTGCGGCTATGTGGGCCCGAGTGGTCGTCTGCTCAAGAAGAGTTTTTATCGGGCCCTGGTGGAGGCCAAAGCGGCAGCCCAGGGATGGCAACTGCCGAAAAGCAGCAGCAGTTCCTCAGGCGGCAGCCGGGGTCGCCAGGCC
Source organism: Synechococcus sp. A15-62 (assembly GCF_014280075.1). Classification (NCBI taxonomy): domain Bacteria; kingdom Bacillati; phylum Cyanobacteriota; class Cyanophyceae; order Synechococcales; family Synechococcaceae; genus Synechococcus; species Synechococcus sp. A15-62. The sequence continues at coordinate 567,720 of NZ_CP047950.1, read as the reverse complement.
GAATTCCGCACCCGTGTGCATGGCAACGGCAACCTGCTGATCGGCCACGCCTACACCCGTCGGCTCGGCCTGGAACCGGGCCAGGAGTTCAAGATCGAGCTGCAGCGGGACTCAGGAATGATCGTTCTTCAACAGATGGATCAAGACCAGCCGTGAGCCGCCAGCCAGCTGGCTGACAGAGTCCCATTCTTGTTCTGGCCATCGGCGTTTCCGGCGTCGGCAGCGGTGGCATGCAGCAGCCGCTCGGCGTAGCGGGCCAGTTGATCGGCCTCCAGATTCACAGTGTCCCCGACCGCCAGGTGTTTCAGGGTCGTCTCCTCCCAGGTGTGGGGGATGACAGCGAGGCTGAACGTCGTTCCATCGGCCGAACATTCAGCCACCGTGAGGCTGATTCCATCCACCGCGATGCTGGCCTTCTCACAGACGTAACGGCCGAATCGGGGATCCGACCAGCGGATCGACACGTCCCAGGAGTGAGGGAGGCTCTCCAGGTGGGTGACTTCACCGGTGGCATCCACATGACCGCTCACCAGATGACCACCAAGGCGGTCGCTCAGCCGAAGCGCCGGCTCGAGATTCACCGCTCCCCCACGGTCCGCCTTGCGTCCCAACGTGGTGCGGCGCAGGGTCTCCTCACTCACATCGGCGCGGAAACCATCCGCCATCAGCTCTGCCGCCGTGAGGCAGACGCCATCCACAGCCACACTGTCGCCGAGGGCCAGGGGGGCAAAGGGAGCACAACCCCAAACCACCACCGCCCCGGCACGGCGCTCAATCCTTCCCACTGACTGCACCAGCCCCGTGAACATCGCTCGCAGCAGCTCTCTGGCCATAATCGGATAGAGCTGCGCCGCCGACATGGTCGAAATGAGCGTCGCCGGAATTGCCCTCGATGCCGCCAGCCGCACACCCATGGTGCTGTTGCGGGATCCAAGCGGTCGACGTCAGGTGCCGATCTGGATCGATCAGGCGCAAGCCCACAACATCATGGCCGGATTGCAGGGGGGAGCACCACCACGACCCCTCAGTCATGACCTGATGGCAGCACTTTTGGTGGCTGGGGGGCTCGAACTGGAGCGCGTGATCGTGCACGCGATTGAGGACAGCACCTTTCATGCGGTGTTGAAGCTGAGGCCTGATCTGGACGAAGCGGAGTTGGCCGAAAACGAAGTGCTGGAACTGATCGAGGTGGATGCCCGACCCAGCGACGCCATTGCCCTGGCGATCCGCACGGGCAGCGGCATCTGGATGCTGGAAGAGGTGGTGGCGGAAGCCTCGATTCCAGTGGATGCGGAGGCGGATGCTGAAGATCAAAGCGCCTTCAGCCGTTTCGTTGACGACCTCAGCCCTGCCGCCTTGGTGCGCCATTTGCGCAACCAAGACAGCGAAGCGCCCTCGGAGGAGTGAACACCCGCGCCTTCGGCAGCGGCCGCCCCGTCAGCCTGTTCACCCTCGGCACGATGCGCGCCCTGAACTCAGCGGCGCAGATGGCCGAGGTGCTGGATGCAGCAGCGGAAGCTGGGATCAATCATCTGGAAACCGCCCCGGCCTACGGACCTGCGGAACGATTTCTTGGAGAAGCACTTCGCCATAACAGCCGGAAAGGATCAGACCACTGGGTGATCACCAGCAAACTGCTGCCAGGGCTGAGTTTCGAGGAAGGACAACGCCGCCTTGATCAGATTCTGGAGCGGCTGGGCTGTCCACAGCTCGACAACCTCGCCATCCATGGCATCAACCGGGAGGAGCATCTGGACTGGGCCCTGGCGGGCGATGGGTCCAAGCTTCTGGAGTGGGCCCTCAGCAGTGGCCGCGTCAGCCAGGTGGGCTTCAGCAGCCATGGCAGCAACCAGCTGATCGATCGGGCGCTGCGCAGTCTGCGCTTCAGTTTCTGCAGCCTGCACCTGCATTGGCTGGATCCCCAGCGCCTGCCCCTGGCCCGTTGGGCCCTGGAACACGGCCTCGGGGTGATGGCGATCTCCCCTGCCGACAAAGGCGGTCGCCTGCAGGCCCCAAGCCCAACACTGGTGGACGACTGCACCCCCTTTGCCCCCCTCGAGCTGGCCTACCGGTTCCTGCTGGCACAGGGCATCAGCACCCTGACCGTTGGTGCCGCAGCTGCAGGTGATCTTCAACTTGCCGCAACCCTGGCGCAGGCAGATGCCCCCCTCAGTCAGGCCGAGCAACAGGCTCTGATGACGGCAGAAAGGCGGCAGCAGGAACGGCTTGGCCAGGAGCATTGCAAACAGTGTCAGGCCTGCATTCCCTGTCCGAATGAGGTTCCGATCCCCGAACTCTTGCGGCTGCGCAATCTGGCCACGGGGCATGGGCTCAACGAATATGCGCAGGAGCGCTACAACCTCATCGGCCGTGCTGGCCACTGGTGGGAAGCGCACGATGCCTCCGCCTGTGAACGCTGTGGGGCGTGCCTTCCCCGTTGCCCGCATCACTTGCCCATTCCTGATCTGTTGGCGGACACCCACCAACGCTTGAAGGCTTCACCGCGACGGCGGCTCTGGAGCTGAATCACGCCAGCGCTCTTCCAATGCACGCCGGTCGTCGGGCAACAGCGGGGGCAGCGACCAGCAGCGCGACCAGGTGTCTGAAGACGGAAAGAGCAGAGGCCGCAGGCGCTCCGAAAGGGCGTTCTGATCCACAATCGCCCCTGACGATGCAATCGGCGCCCGCCATCCCTGCTGCACCAAGCGGCGACGCAGGGGATCCCGCCATCCCTGCTCAACCCAGCTCTGGGGAACCGGTTCACGACTGGCCTCTGGCCTGAGCAGAACAGTCCAGTGCAAGGGGGCACCGGAGGCAGGCAAGATCGCCCGAAGACGGGGGTCCCGCCCCAACAGAGCGATACAGCGGCTCAGCGGAAGAACCACCACCTTGGCCTCACCCTTGAGCAGCCAGTTGGTGGCTTGACGGTCGTCGTAGGTGAGAGTCTGGTGACGCAACGCAGGCAAAGTCTGGCCTCCGCCCAAATGGTCCGCCAGGCTCATGACCAGGCGTGGGCTGGCGGGAAGCACCACACGCCCTGCCATGGAGGAATCCAGCAACAGGGGCCACCCCTGCTGGATCATGGCCGGGTTATCCCGCAACAGCATCACCCAGGGGCTGACGGCCAGCGGCAACACCCGATCCTGCAGGGCACCGAGGCTGGCCAGCAGAGCCTTGGCCTGACCATCCAACTGGCTGACGAGCGGTTCAGAGGCAATGGGCTGGAGCGTGTCCGCCGGATGGGAATCGAGCCACCCATCACCCATCACCAGCACATCAGCACGCGCCTGATCCGCCGGCGTCCAATCCTGCTGGGCTGGAGCCAGTGTCAGGCGCCAGGGCTTGGGCAAGGCATCAGCCCACGGTTTCGGCAAAACCCCAGCCGGAGCCATCAGGGTTGGGGCGGAAGTCGCCGGACGACAGCCCGCCAGCAGCGCGGTTCCCATCGCCCCGATCATCTGGAGCACATGGCGCCGGTTCAGGGGACCCAACCGCTCACTCCAGACGTTCATGAGCTTGACGTTACGGGGCGACTGAGCAGCTGCTCCAGGGCATCCTCACAATCCAGCACCAGCTCGGCACAAGAGCATCCACGCAGCTGGGCGAGCAGCAAAAGAGCGCCCGCCCCCACCCCCTCTTTCACATAGCCGCGTTCGTAGTCCCGTAAGGGTTGATGGGTGCTGCCGTGAAAACGCACCCCACAGGCCACAACGGACAGTGCGGCAGCCAGGTGGCTCGCGGTGGCATCCACCAGCCCGCCGAAAGGGGACTGACCTGCAGCATCCGCTCCCTCATCAGCGAGCCAGCCGGTGGTGCCGATCAGCACCTGGGCCGCCAGGTGGTCCCGCTGAGGGGCCGGCAAAGTCTGCATCGCCAAGGCCAGAACAGCCAGCATCTGGCAACCGCCCCCCAACAACAACGGTTGTCCCGTGGACACCGCACCCACCAGCACCCCTGCGGTGAAGGCCTGAAAAGGGTCACCCACAGCGGCCAGGATCTGTTCGGCCGAAGGATGCGCACCAAGGGAGGCCTGCTGAAGCCCTCGGATCACAAGCTCCTGCTTGAGCTGCTGCGGCGGATGAAGCGCACTACCGCTGATCAGATGGCCCACCTCCACACCGAGGGCCGTCAACACCGCTTGAGCGGTTGTGGTCCCTCCTGGAACACACTCCGCAACCACCAGGGGGCGTTTCAAGCGCCGCCCCAGCCGTTCTCCCTGTCGCCACAACTGCTGCACCCGCGGCAATGGCATCGCCGCACCACTGGACAGACAAGCCGAGGGGCCTTGATCCAGGGGCTCAATGTCCAGGTGGGGAAAATCGGGTTTCTGGACCAAGCCGAGGGCCGCCACCTGCGGCGTCAAGTTCAGACGTCGCGCCGCAACATGGCTGAGCAGGGCGGGGGAGACTCCAGCGGGCAGAGGCGGCAGAGGCCAACGGCGCTTCCGGGCCGGCCCTTGGATCAGGAGCTCCGCATCAGCCAGGGCGGTGTAGCGCCGCGAAGCCACGGTGGATCCAGCGGCGGAAATCCCCTCATGCTCCGCCGTTCGTGTGGCCGCCAGAACGAGCAACAGATCTAGCGGTTGATCGTTGGAGGTCCAGGGGCGCAGTGCCGCTGCATCCAGAACGCTTGCACCGAGACGTCCCAGCTGCTGACAGCCCTCAGGAAACATCGAGGCTTCAGAGGGGATCGAGGGCAACGAGTCCATGCAGCAGCCTCGGGGGCTCCGGAATCGGTGATTTCAGGCGGGGAAAGATCCAGTACGCCAGCGCATGAAGGGACAGGACGTAAATGACCTCCTGAACCACCACCAACAGCAACGCCATCAACTGCACCTGGGTGAGATCCGGTGTGATCGGCAGATGCAGGGCCGCGATCAAGCGGTCCAGCAAAGCGGAACCGGCCCGGGTGATCACCACCCAGAGGTTTTCTCCCAGCAGCAACGAGAGCACGAGAACCCGCACCAAGAACCCTGCAGTTCCAAGAACGATGCCCCCCGACCAGCTCAGCCACCAGCTGATCCCCCGGCACCAGCTCCAGCCCAGCCAAAGCGACAAAAGCCCGTAGGGAAACAGCAGCAGCGGCCCACGCAAAGGGCCCATCAAGGCCGTGAGCAGAAGCACAGAGAGCAGCAGCCCCTCGACACCGGAACGGCTGCCGCGACGCAACTGCAGAAGAATCAGGGGCAGGGGAAGGGCCAGCCGGAACAGCGCCCCACCGACCGGTAAGTAGTAGAGAGCCAACCAGATCAGCCCCGTCGCGGCCGCAAGATACGCCCCCTCAACCAGCCTCAGAGCCTGCTGGCGGCTCAACCGGGGGTTCGCGTCGGTCATGGTTCGACCCGCTCAATCCGTTCCACCGCGAATCCAACATCCGCCTCACGCAGGGCGCGGGTGACGGCTTCAGCAGGAGCGGCAGGGTCCGCTCCGGCCAAACGGATGGTGATCCGGTAAGGCTCCTGGGGCTGACGCTGGGATAACACCGTCTGCGGTTTCGGCTGCGGATCAGGCTCAGGAGCATCCGTTGCCTCAGGCAAGGAAACAGGTTCGGCCCCCGGCGTGGAGGGGCGCTCAGCAGTGGGGCTGGCAACCGATGGGCTGACAACTCTTGGGCTGGTCTTCACAGCCGGCATGGGCTCAGCGGCCTGGGCGGGCCTGGCTTCAGGCACCGCAAAGGATCGCTCCAACTGCTCGGCGACCGGTGTACCGGCACAGGCCTGCAGGAACCCCACAGGCAGCAGCCAAAGCAAACGGACCATCAATTGTCAGCCGGCTTGATCACCCGCACCGCACTGGCCCTGAGCCGACCGGTCTTGGTGGTGGCAGGGGGTTTCTTGGCGGCTGGTTTTTTGGCGGCTGGCTTCTTGGCCGCCGTTTTTTTCGCAGTGGTTTTACGACCGCCCTTCTTCGATGCTGCCTTGGCGGCAAGCAGTTCCACCGCCTCCTCAAGGGTCACATCGTCAGCACCCTTGCCTTCCGGCAGGGAGGCATTCACCTTGCCCTGTTTGACGTACAGGCCGTAAGGGCCGTCATAGACCTGAATCGTTTCATCACTGCCCTCTGGCTTACCGAGGTCTTTGAGGGCGGTGCGTCCACCCCGACCCCGTTTGGGCATGGCCAGCAGCTCAAGGGCACGGCTCAGCCCTACCGCCAGAACATCGTCATCTCCCTTGAGCGATCGGTAATCCTTCTCGCCCTTGCCCTTGTCCCAGACGACATAGGGGCCAAAGCGACCCAGCCCCGCCTGAATGCGACCACCATCGGGATGTTCGCCGAGAAGACGCGGCAAGCGGAGCAGTCCGAGGGCATCCTCCAGGGTGAGATCTTCCGGCTTCTGCCCCTTGGGGAGAGACGCGCGTTTGGGCTTGGGATTCTCATCACTCACCTGACCTCGCTGCACATAAGGGCCGTACTGACCGAAGAGCAGGTAGACCAAATCCCCCGTTTCCGGATCCTCACCGATGGCTTCTGGGCCGTCGGCCTTTTGTTTGAGAATCAGTTCGGCCTGCTCTTCATCCAGATCAGCCGGCGTGATCTCCCGGGGCAAGGTGGCCTTGATCAGCTCTTCCTCACCGTCGTCGCTGACCCGTTTGGCCTCCAGGTAGGCGCCAAAACGGCCGATGCGAACCACGGAGGACAAGCCCTCCAGATCAATGGTGCGGGATGCACCGGGATCGATGTCTCCCTCCCGCTGCTGCACCTGGTTTTCAAGACCCTCGTCACCCTTGTAGAAGCCCTCGAGGTAAGGCAGCCACTGCACCTTGCCGTGGGAGATCTCATCAAGGGTGTTCTCCATCCGGGCGGTGAAGCTGGTGTCCACCAGTTCAGGGAAATGCTCCTCGAGCAGCGCCGTCACCGCAAAGGCGGTGAAGCTGGGGGTCAGGGCATTGCCCAGCAGCGTGGCGTAGCCGCGATCCACGATCGTTCCAATGATCGAGGCGTAGGTCGACGGCCGGCCGATGCCCTCCTTTTCGAGCATCTTCACCAGCGATGCCTCGCTGAAGCGTGCCGGGGGCTGGGTTTGATGGCCGAGGGGCTCAACGTTCTTCGGCTCCGGTGCATCGCCAACGCTCAACGCCGGCAGCAACACTTCCTGACCCTCGAGGGCCGCGTCCGGATCATCACTGCCCTCCACATAGGCGCGGAAGAAACCGGGGAAGTCGATGCGTTTGCCGCTGGCCCGGAAACTGGCCTCGCCTGAGCTGAGATCCACCGACAGCATCGTGAGCCTGGCTTCAGCCATCTGGCTGGCCACGGTGCGCTTCCAGATCAGCTCATAGACCGCCAGATCTCGCCCATCAAGTCCGGTCTCACCGGGGGTTCGGAAGCTTTCGCCCGACGGACGAATCGCTTCATGGGCCTCCTGGGCATTGCGGGCTTTGGTGCTGAACTGCCGCGGCCCTTTGCTCAGATACTCCTTGCCGTAGAGGCTCTCCACGCAGTTGCGGGATGCGTTGATCGCCTGATCCGACAAGTGAACCGAGTCGGTCCGCATGTAGGTGATGAAACCGCGTTCATAGAGCCCCTGGGCACAGCGCATGGTTTCCCGGGCTGAGAGGCGCAGCTTGCGATTCGCCTCCTGTTGGAGGGTGCTGGTGGTGAAGGGAGGCACCGGCTTGCGCACGGTGGGCTTCTCCTCCACCGCATCCACAGTCCAGGCACTGGATCGCACGGATTCAGCCAAGGCCTTAGCCTCGCTCTGGCTGAGCAGCCGCACGGCACTGCCCGCCTTCAGCCCGCCGGTGCTCTCGTCGAAATCGTTGCCGGTGGCGATCCGCTGGCCACCCACATGGGTGAGCTTGGCCTCAAAGCCACTGCCCGACTGCTCAAGCTGGGCCTTGAGGTCCCAGTAACTGCCGCTGCGGAAGGCGCGGCGGGCCCGTTCCCGTTGAACCAGGAGCCGAACCGCAACGGACTGCACCCGCCCGGCGGAGAGTCCCCAGGCCACCTTTTTCCAAAGGAGAGGGGACAGGGTGTATCCCACAAGGCGATCCAAAATGCGCCGGGTTTCCTGGGCATGGACCAGCTCCATGTCCAGATCGCGGGTCTGATCCAGGGCCTTGCCGATGGCCTCCTTGGTGATCTCGTGAAACACCATGCGCTTCACCGGCACCTTCGGCGCCAGCAGCTGGAGAAGATGCCAGCTGATGCTTTCACCTTCCCGGTCTTCGTCCGTCGCCAACAGCAACTGATCAGCACCCTTGAGGGCGTCCTTGAGTTCGCGAACCGTCTTCTTCTTGTCCTTCGGGACCACGTAGAGCGGCTCGAAATCCGCCTCGGTGTTCACACCGAGGTTGGCCCATTTCTGCCCTTTGGCCGATGCCGGAATCTCGCTGGCGTTGTTGGGAAGGTCGCGGACATGCCCCATGGAGGCTTCGACCTTGAATTCCTTGGGAAGGAAGCCACGGATGGTCTTGGCCTTCGTGGGGCTCTCAACGATGACGAGGGTGTGCGCCACTAGCGGCAGGTAAACCGTTCCCCTTCTTTATCGCACCGAGCAACGCTCTGCATGACCGTTGGCGCGTCAAGCGCCGCTACAGTCGCCGCAGCGCAACGGTTCCAGGCTGCCATGCCCGACATGGGTGCTTTCCTTCTCGCCACCCAGGCCACGGCTGCCCCTGGTGAGCTGCTGAATCTCTCTCTCAACGCCTCCGCCGTTCTGCCCGAAGGTGCAGTTCTGCTGGCGATGATCGCCACCCTCTTGGTGGACCTGGCCGGCGAAAAGGTCGCCGCACGTTGGGTGCCGCCGATTTGCTATCTCGGCCTGAGCACCTCCCTGGTGCTACTCGCCCTGCAGTGGAACGCACCGCTGGAGCCCTCGTTCCTTGGAGCCTTCCTCGCCGACAACCTGGCAGTGGCATTCCGGGCTGTGATTGCCCTGTCCACGCTTCTGTCGCTGCTGATCAGCTGGCGTTACGCGGAGAAGAGCGGCACACCCGTTGGCGAGTACGCCGCCATCCTTCTCGCCGCAACCCTTGGCGCCATGCTCCTCTGCGGGGCAACGGATCTGGTGAGTGTGTTCATCTCGCTAGAGACGCTCTCCGTCGCCAGCTATCTGCTGTCGGGCTACATGAAGCGGGATGCCCGCAGCTCGGAAGCAGCACTCAAATATCTGCTCGTGGGATCGGCAGCCGCTGCTGTTTTCCTCTACGGCTCTTCTCTGCTGTACGGACTGAGCGGCAGCACCAGCCTCGACACCATCGGCCTGGCTCTGCAAACCAGCACCACACCTCTGGCGGCTTTGGCCCTGGTGTTCGTCTTGGCCACCGTTGCATTCAAGATCGCAGCCGTTCCCTTCCACCAGTGGACGCCTGACGTCTACGAAGGCTCACCAACCCCTGTGGTGGCTTTCCTTTCTGTGGGTTCCAAAGCAGCCGGATTCGCCCTGGCTCTTCGCATCCTTGTGGGTTGCTTTGGTGCCTTCGACGATCAATGGAAATTGCTGTTCACCGTTCTGGCGGTGTTGAGCATGACCCTGGGCAACGTTGTTGCCCTCGCCCAGACCTCGATGAAGCGCATGCTGGCCTACAGCTCGATCGGCCAAGCCGGCTTCGTGATGATCGGCATGGTCTGCGGCACCGAGGACGGTTTCGCGGCCATGGTTCTGTACATGGCGGCCTACCTGTTCATGAACCTGGGGGCCTTCGCCTGCATCATCCTCTTCTCGATCCGCACAGGAAGCGATCGAATTTCCGATTACGCCGGGCTTTATCAGAAGGATCCCCTGATCACCCTTGGTCTGAGTCTTTGCCTGCTTTCTCTGGGTGGCATTCCGCCAATGCTGGGTTTCTTCGGAAAGATCTATCTGTTCTTTGCCGGTTGGGCGAACCACGAATACCTGCTGGTGGTGGTTGGCCTGGTCACCTCCGTGGTGTCGATCTACTACTACATCTCCGTCATCAAAATGATGGTGGTGAAGGAGCCCCAGGAGGCCTCCGATGTGGTCAAGGCCTACCCCGACGTGAATTGGTCCTTGATGGGAATGCAGCCGCTTCGTGTTGCCCTGATTGGATGTGTGGCGATCACCGCAGTTGGCGGAATCCTCTCCAATCCCCTGTTCCAGTGGGCCAACACAGCGGTTGCAGGAACGCCATTGCTTCAGCAGGCCATCGCCCTGTCCAGCCTGAAGGGTCTTGGCTGAGGCTGTGCAGCAGCCGGTTGCTGAGCTCAAGGGGATCAGCAAGATCTATGGGTCTGGTGATCTCGAAGTCAAAGCCCTTGACCAACTGAATCTCACCGTCCAAGAGGGGGATTACCTGGCGGTGATGGGGGCCAGCGGCTCAGGCAAGAGCACGGCAATGAACATCCTTGGCTGCCTTGACCGGCCCACCAGCGGGACCTACCGGCTCAATGGCATGGCCGTTGAACAGTTCGATGACGATGCCTTGGCCGACGTACGCAACCGCTCGCTCGGATTTGTCTTTCAGCAGTTCCATCTGCTCGGCCACGCCAGCGCCATGGAGAACGTGATGCTCCCGATGATCTATGCGGGAGTGCCCAGGGAGGAACGGATCGAGCGGGCCGAATCGGCCCTGCGCCGCGTTGGCCTGGCGAAGCGTTTGGAGAACAAGCCCAATCAGCTCTCCGGTGGGCAGCAACAACGGGTGGCCATCGCCCGGGCCATCATCAACCGCCCCAGTCTGCTGCTGGCGGACGAACCCACAGGGGCCCTGGATTCCAACACCACCGCCGAAGTGCTGGAACTGTTTGATGAACTCCACCAACAGGGCATCACCCTGGTGATGGTGACCCATGAAGATGATGTGGCGGCCCGAGCACAACGCATTGCTCGCTTCCAGGATGGTCGGGCGCTCACAGGATGCCCACAATGAGTGCAGTGCCCCTGCGCTAATGGAGGAGACCCCCAAGGCTCTTCGTGTTGCAGTCGTGGAGGATGACCCGCGCATTCAGCAGCTGATCAGTGCTGAAATCACCGATGAGGGGCACGCCTGCATCTGCTTCGGATCCGCAGAAGACTTTCTCGACGAAGCCGGCTCTGATCGTTTCGATCTTCTGCTGCTGGACTTGATGCTGCCCGGCATGGACGGCCTGGCCTGCCTGAAACAACTGCAGCTCCAGGCCTCTTCCCAGCCTGCTCTGAGGGTGGTGATCGTGACGGCTCTCAATGATGCCGACAAGAAACACGAAGCTCTGGCGAACGGAGCCGAGGCCTACGTGCTCAAGCCGGATCTGTTCGAACAGCTGCCGCAACTGCTCCAGACCCGTTCGATGTTCTGACTTTCAGTCGCAACCGAACAATCGTGGTGGTTCCCTCCGATGAGGGCTTCTGGTGGAGCTCCAGCGTTCCTCCACACCCCCTCACCAGTTCGCTCGCCAAGGCGAGCCCCAAACCAGGGCCCTCCACCCTTTGACCATCCCGTTCGGGCTTGCCCCGGAAAAACGGTGCAGACCAGCGTTCCAGATCCTCCGAAGCCACAGGAGCGTCAAGGCTCTGACTAGCGAACTCCAGGATGCAATGGTCGAGCCCGTCACTCCCAGCAAGGCTGAGCTGAATCGGCATGGATCGATTGGCGTGCTGGCAAGCGTTGTCGAGCAACTGATCCAACGCCAGCATCAAGGCCCGAGGGTCGGTTTGAACCACCAGTTCATCCCCCCGTTCCAGACCCTTCAGCTGGAGACTCGGCGCCAGCTCCCGAGAGGCTTCATACCAGCGCTGAAGCAGCGGCACCAGGAGGTGGTCGCCACAACTGACCACATCCGGATCCACCTCCAGGCGTGTGAGCAGCGAGAGATGCCCGAGCAACTTCTGGATCCGCGCCATTTCCTCGCGGGCCATCGTGAGCCGGGAGCTGACGGCCTCCGGGAGAGCACGCAGCCGAGCAATCCGACTGTCGGTGAAGGAATACGACCTGCTGAATTTCCTGATGCGGAGCGCAGGCCGCGTGCTTGAACGCCAGGAAATCATGCACGGTGTTTGGGGAGAAAATTTTTATGGGGACGACAATCTTCTCGACGTCTACATCCGCTACCTGCGTCAAAAAGTCGAACTGGACGATGCGCCAACCCTCATCCACACCGTGCGCGGTGTCGGATTCATCCTCAGGGAACAATTAAACTGACGTCGCTGTTTCGCGCGGAGTCGCTTCAGCTCTGGGCTAGGGCTGATCGCGTTCAAGACTGCGCAACACCTGGCCCAGCAGCAGCGAGACAGGATCCTTGTTGGCATGCATCACCGAGGAAAGATCCAGATCCCCTGGATCAACGGCCTGCCAACCGGCCCGCGATGGTGTGCGCAACTCGAAATGCAGATGCGGCCCTGTGCTGAGGCCTGTGCTGCCGACGCGGCCAATCACCTCTCCCTGGCGCACCGGCTGACCGGGTCGCACATAGATCTCCGAGAGATGGCCATAGAGCGTGCGGCGCAAAGGCTGGGTGTGTTCCAGCTCGATGGCGACGCCATAGCCACCGGCAAGACCACTGCTTAAGACCTGCCCCGAAAGCGCAGCCACCACCGGCGTGCCCTCCGGTGCTGCAAAGTCCCGCCCGGCATGCATCAGCCAGCTCCCCAGGATCGGATGCAGACGCCAACCGAACCCACTGCTTTTAAAAGCGTCTCCAACCACCGGGAAGAGCAGTTGACGGTCGCCATTGCCGGGGGTGGGCAGCGGACGGGGCGTGACCGCAAAGACGGATTCCAGCCGAAAGGTGCCGCCATCGCGGGCGAGAAGCGCTGACACGGGAACACGCAACGGTTGGCGGGAGGGGATCAAGCGAACCCGTGCTGAAGCCGGTGCCCCCGGCGAACGCCTGGCCACTCCGGAAGCGCAGTCCTGGCGGGACAGAGCACCGGTGCGACAGGCCTCTTCAAAACGGCTTCGTTCTATGGGAACCGCCGCGCCACCGCCCCGGAGCAGCTTGCGCTCCTGGGACGTGATCACCCGTTGGCGAACCAGACCATCGAGCGACTGATCAAAACCCTGCGCAGCCGCGGCTGGAACCAACATCCAGATCAGCGCGAACCAAGCAAGCAAGGGACAAGACGGTTTCGCCGGGAAATCCTATGGATGGGACACCAACTCAGGGCCAGCGGCGCCAGGTTTCAGTCCTTGAACCCTGACGCAACTGCAGCCCTCCATCGCGTTCAAGGCCAGCAATCCTCCAGATCTGACCGTCTTGAGGATGGACGAGCTGATCGGACCAGAGCCGGGCCTGAACGCCATCGAGGCACCAGGCCCCATCGCCTCCGATGCCGTGACAGTGATCGAAGGCCAGCAAAACCTCCGCCGTCCACCGGATCGGATCCGCAGCCTGCTGGCCTTCCAGCTTTCGCAGGGCTATGGCATGACCAGGAACTGCATTCCGCACATTCAGGCCCAGACCGATCCGCAGCAGACGCAGCTGGGAGCCACGCTGCACCACCCCAGGCAGAAGGCCCGCCAATTTGCGGCCGTTCACGAGCAGGTCATTGGGCCATTTGATCTGAACCGAAAGGCCCCGCTGCTCCAGCCGTTGCACCACCGACAGGGCCAGCGCCAAGCCAAGCAAGCCGGCCTGACCAGACCCATGGCTCCGCCAGGGCAAGGCAGCACTGATCCAGACACCACCTGGCGGAGAAACCCAGGCGCGCCCCCACTGGCCGACTCCCCGGCGTTGGTGGGTGGCAATGACGGCGCGAGGCCCCATCAACGACGGCTGATCGCGCAACCAGGTCCCCAGCAGGTGCTCCGTGCTGCTGCACACAGGCACGTGGCGGATGGTCCAGTGGCGTGCCGACGCACCAGCGAGGCGGCGATACATCGCCATCAACCGTCCACCACCGCGGTGTGGGCATCGATGCTGAGGGAGGCGTGGATCAGTCATCCATCGCATCCGCCAGACGCGATGCAGCGTCCACCAACTCATTCACCGGCCGCACCAGCGCCATGCGCAGCCACTGACGACCGCCGCCACCAAACCCAGACCCAGGGGTCAAGGCGACACCACTGCGCTGAAGCAGTTCTCTGGCGGCATCTTCATCACTCCAACCCCGACGTTGGGCCGCATCAGGCAAGGAGAACCAGAGGTACATCGCCATCTCTGGACAGGGGACCGACCAACCGCGTGCCCTGAGGGTCTCAACCACTCGATCCCGTCGTTCGCGATAGGTCGGATGCAGTTGCCGCGGCCAATCGGGGAAGCATTGCAAGGCCTGGATCGCACCCTGCTGCAGAGCCAGGCTCTGGTTGAAATCGATGACGGCCTTGGCGCGACGCAGGGCGGCAATCAGCGGTGCAGCACCAACCGCGAAACCGAGCCTGAATCCCCCAAGGCACCAGCCCTTCGAGAGGGAAAAGAATTCAATGCCGCACTCCCTCCAGCTCGGAGCCTGCAGAAGAGCGGGAGGCTCTCCATCCAGGGCGAGATCCACATAGGGATTGTCGTGAGCGATCACCACGTCGTGCCGGGCCGCAATCGCCGTGATGCGATTGAGATCCTCCTGATCCCCCACCCGAGCTGAAGGGTTGTGGGGATACCCCAAAACAAACAGCTTCAGTTGATCCCAGAGCTGGGGGCTGATGGTCGACAAATCCGGCCGCCAGTCGTTTTCAGGGGAGAGGGCCAAGGCCTTGGTCCGGGCTCCTGCCAGGTGCAATCCACCGGTATGAGACGGATAACAGGGGTCCAGATGCAGAGCAGCATCACCGGAATCAAGCAACGCCAACGGCAGGTGGGCGGTTCCCTCCTGGGATCCCACCAACAACTGGACCTCATGATCAGGATCCACCGCAACGTCGAAGCGATGGCGACACCAGTCCGCGACTGCGGCATGAAAAGGCCTCAGTCCGGCCTGAAGGCAATAGGAGCTGCTGTTGGACGCCATGACCGCTGAGGCCATGGTTTCCAACAATGCCGTGGGCGGCCGGAGATCAGACGATCCAATGGAGAGATCCACCAGATCCGGTCGCTCTGAAGAAGAGGTCTGGAGCCGATAAGCCTGCTTGGCAGCGTCAACACGGGCAAAAACAGCGTTGCCCAGCGAGGCAAGCCGCTTAGAGGTTGGCATCCAAGAAGGACTGCAGCTGCGGTTTGGCGATGGCCCCTTCATGCCGCGCCACCACTTCACCGTTGCGGAAGAGGATCAGCGTGGGAATGCCCTGCACCTCATAGGCATCACGGGTCTGGGGATTGGCATCCACCTCGAGCTTGCCGACGCTGACACGATCGCCGTAATCACTGGCGACCCAATCCATCAACGGAGCGATCAGTCGGCAGGGGCCGCACCAGGCAGCCCAGAAATCGACGAGGACCGTGCCGGAAGCCTTGAGAACTTCACGTTCAAAACCAGCGTCGGTGAAATCGGCAACAGCTCCAGCCAAGGCACTCAAATGACTGAACTGATCCTATGGAAAGCCGGAGGACTTTCCTCGGTTGATCAGAGCTTGTCGATGGATCGTTTCAAGTCTTCGAGTTCAGCATCCACCTCTTCCACCTGCACGGGCTTCACGGCCTCGGAGGCCTCGGATGCGGGGAGAGCAACGGCTTCCGGGCCTCCTTTCAGCTGAGCGCGCAACGCCTCGAGATCATCATCAACGCCACCACCGCTCTCCAAAGCCGCGAACTGACTCTCCAGATCAGATCCAGCCAGTTCAGCCGCAGCCTGACCGGTGGCTTCCAGGGCCTCAACCTTTTCCTCCATCCGCTCGAAGGCCGCCATGGCGGAATCTGTGCCGATGCTGCCAACGGCGCTCTGCAACTGCTGCTGGGCCTTGGCCGCCTGGGCCCTGGCCTTGAGCATGTCCTTCTTGGTCTTGGCCTCAGCGATCTTTCCTTCGAGGGCAACCAGACTCTTCTTGAGCGATTCCACTTGGCCGTCTTGGGCCTGCACCTGGGCCGTCAGCGAGGTTGCTGTCTCCTGGAACGTCTTGCGGCGGGTCAATGCTTCCCGAGCCAGGGATTCCTCACCCTTCTTCAACGCCAGCTCAGCACGCTCGTACCAGGTCTTGGATTGAGCTGCAGCCTGCTCAGCCTGGCTGGTCAGTCGTTTCTGACTCGCAATCGCCAGGGCGACGGCCTGCCGCAACTTGACCAAATCCGCCTGCATGTCAGCGACGGATTGATCGAGGATCTTGGCCGGGTCCTCCATGCTGCTGACGGCAGCGTTGGCGTTGGCACGAACCAGCCTGCTCAGCCGATCAAAGAAACCCATGACTTGGCCTCAGACGCGCTGAGATTAGCGAGGTTCCTGCAGCAGTTCTGCCTAGGATCGATGGATGGCGGTTGCACCTGAGTCACAACGTCGTCGCCTACCGGGCCTGGAGCTGCTCCAGTCAGCTGCACCAGCGCCGGCGGAACCCTTGCAAACCTGCCTGAGCGCGCTGCAGAAAGAGTGGCGCAAAGATGACCACTTGGCGGCGCTTTGGCAGGACTGGCCGAGAGTTGCGGGAGCCCAACTGGCACCGCACTGCCGCCCCCTATCACTGCAACGCGGGGTACTGACCGTGGGAGCCAGTCATCCCCAATGGCGCCAGGCTCTCCTCTACAACAAGCCTCAACTGATCAGCGCCCTGCATCAAGCCGGCCACGCGGTGCGTGATCTGCGCATTCAGCAACACCACCCCCTTCAATCCGCGGTACTGGAGAGCGAAGCCAGCATTTGGGCCCAGCATCCGAGCCGCACCGATGTCCATGGCATGGGGACATGCCCGGACTGCAGCAGACCAGCGCCCAACGGAGAAATCAAGCTCTGGGGTCACTGCGGTTTTTGCCATCGCCAGACCTTGTTTCCGTCTTAAGGCTCAGTACCGCTCTGGGCGCGGCTCCCGCCAGTCGGCATCCACGCCATCGCCCTTGAGGTTTTCTGCCCGTTGCTCAAGGCGACTGCGGTCCAGACGCCACACGTCGTAGATCCCGATCTGGCCGAGGAGCACAGGCTGCAGGTCGCTCCAATGATCCCGTGCTGCCGTGCCGCGATCGATCAGCACCAGCACAGTGCTTGATGCACCAGGGCTTCCAAGGGGGTATCCACTCCAGCCGCGCCGCTGTTCATGGGCCAGGCGATCCGCAATGTTGACCAACGCCCCATCGGATTGGCCTTCGTAGAGGATCACCTGCCCTGTGTAGAAGTGCAGCGAAGGCTTCATGGCGCCAACCATGACCATGGGCTCTCCACTGCGCTGTTGCGACAGCATCAGCGAGGCCGCGTCGCGCACCGGTTGCTGACGCAGACGATCGGCGAGTTCGGCGATGGGGATCAGAGCCGTGAGATGAAATCCGAGCAGACAGCCCTGCAGGGCCAGCAAGGCCTGAGCGGCAGCACGGCGCTGAAGCAAGAGAACGGCTCCAAGGGCGGCGGCAGCGCTGAACCAGACCGCAGCCCACTTCAACAAACCGCAGGCCAGCAAATCCACCGACAGCGTTGGCATCTCCGGATCGTCGATTAGGGGGACCCAGAGCGATCCCAGCCAAAACCCAGCGGCCAGGACCGCGATCAGCATCAGGCAGGCGCCCCAGGCCATCCGTTGCCAGCGCGATGAGCCCACCGTGGAGCTCACCGTTGCCTGGGCCACCAATAGAGCCGCCGCGGGGGTAGCCGGCAACCAATAACTGGGGAGCTTGGTGGCTGCGGTGGTGAACAGAAGCAGCACCGCCAACAGCCAGCAAGCTGCGAATTGATGCAACGAATGCTCCGGAGCGATCCGTGATCGAGGCACCCGCGCCAGCCCCAACAGCAGGTAAGGCGTGAAGGGCAGGGCAGCCACGAGCATCACCGGCCCGAAAAACCACCAGGGCTGGAGGTGATCGTTCACCACGGAAGTGAAGCGTTGAAGGTTGTGGTAGCCGAAAAAGCTGTCCCAGAAGGGCTGTCCTTCCACCAGCAACTCCAGGGCGTACCAGGGAAGGCTGATCAGAGCGGTGAGCAGCAACCCGGGCAGCGGGCGCAGCCTCCGCCAAGGCTGAACGAGATCCCGTCGCAACGCTCCGAACATCAGCAGAGCGAGCCCTGACAGCACAACAGCGACAGGCCCTTTGACCAGTACTGCAAATCCGAGGATCACCCAGGCCGGCCACCAGGCCACCTCTTGGGGGGCAGCAAAACGCCGCCACTGCAACAACAGGCTGAGACCCAGCAGGCCGCACAGCAGAGCATCACTCACTGCGGTGCGGCTCCAGACGAGCACCAGGGGCGAGAAGGCAAACGCCAGCGGCGCAATCAGTGCCGTTAAACGCGGACGCGCATCGCCGGAAAACGGCCAACGCAGCACGGTATCGGCGAGGCCAAGCATCAGCCCGACAGAGGCCAGGGCGGAAGGAAGCCGTGCCGCCCAACTGCCGAGAGGATCCCAAACCTCGCGTCCGGGCAAGGCATAGCCGAACCCCATCAGCCAGTACACCAGGGGCGGTTTGTCGTAACGGGGCAAGCCGTTCACCCGAGGCGTCAGCCAGTCGCCGGTGTCAGCCATGGCCCGCCCGGCTGCGGCAAACAACGGCGGAGTTTCATCCACCACGCCGGTGGATCCCAAACGCCAAAAGGTGATGACGAGTCCCAGGGTCAGCACAAGCGCCAGAACCTGGCGTCGCTGGCGTCCTGAAACATTGACCGACAAGGGACCCTCAGCTCCTGGGGTTGATGCTGACATCCGCCATCAGTCCTGTTCGAACCCACGATTCAACTCGCTGACTGAAGACCTCACAGGAGGCATGCTCCTCAGCCCAGCTGCGGCAGTGGGATCGCTCGATGCTGTCAACGCGCCGAAGAGCCTCCGTGAGGGCTGCGACATCGTCGGGCGGCACCAACCAGCCTGTGCGCCCCGAACAGATCAGCTCCCCCGGTCCACCGCGGTCATAGGCGACGACCGGAACACCACAGGCAAGGGCTTCGACCACAACATTGCCGTAGGCCTCGTTCCATTTGGGTGTGTTGATCAGAGCGCGGCAGTGGCCCATCTCCTGCTGCAGCTCCTGGGTGGATCGAAATCCACGCCAGTCGATCGTGCCCTTGGGAACACTCGACTCCACCTGGCGCGCATAGGCGTCGTCCTCACGCAACCCCCAAACCAGAAGCTGTTCTCCCAACGCTGCTGCTGCTGCTGCCGCATCCTCCAGACCCTTTTCCGGAGCGATGCGGCCCGCCCAACCCAAGGGGCCATCGGTTATGCGCTGAAAGGTGTAATTGCTGAGATCAAAACCGTTACCCACGACGTTGGCGGGGGATGGGAGCCGGAAATCAGCGGCCTGGCGGTGCGTGTGAAAAGCAAGACGACGGGAATCCCAAGCGGCGACGGCTTCGATCACGTCACGCATCACCGCAGCCACATCCCCCATGCTCACGAGGTGGAAGATCCTGACGCTGACCCGTTGCGTTAGCCACAGGGGCAACCAGTCGTACCCACCGTTGATCACAGCGTCGGCGGACTGACCTACATCGAGCGCGGCCTCCCAGAGAGCCGGCAGAAGACCGTTGCGGGGAATTTCGACCGGCGCATGCTCGGCGGCATGCTGCCAGCTGGGCTGGTTCACACCCTCCACCTCCAGCAGCTCAACTCCGCTGCAGTCGGAGGGGAGCGTCGAGCCCTTGGCGGCCACAACCGTGAGCCTGTGGCCGCGCCGCACCAACCCCTGCACCAAGGATCGGAGGGTGAGCTCCACACCTCCACCCTCGCCACTGCCGAGGGCACCGATGGGCGTGTTGACGATGACGAGATGAAGCGGCGACACCGTCATGAGGAGGGGTCCGCAAGCGACAGGGGCTCCCAGAACCGGCGACGTTGACTCACAAAAATCACCGACACAAGCACCATCACGACACCGATCCACTGGAGCAGATCAAGGCGCTCTCCCAGCAACCACCCACCGGTGGCCAAGGCAAACACAGGGGTGAGAAATCCGAGGCTGCTGAAACTGGTGAGATCGCGCTGATTGGCGAACCAGAAGAACAATCCGTAGGCCAGTGCACTTCCAAGCAGGCTTGCGTACCCCATGCGCGCCCAGTCCGTTGCCGTCCAGGCCAAGCCGGCATCGGTGCGCTGCAGGGCATGAACCCCGAGCAGGGGAAGTCCCCCCAGCACCATGTGCCAGGCCGTGACGCTGACCGGATCGCTGTGGCGTGAGGCAAAGCGGATCAACACCGTCCCAGCCGCCATCGCGACGGCCGCCAGCAACATCCAGCCCTCACCGGGCTGAAACAACTGCTGCACCACCGGAGGATCAGCCAGCAACCACCAATGTCCCAACAGCTCAGCGGGCAGACCAATGCAGACGATTCCCGCCAAACCGATGGCCAATCCCATCCAGCCGATGGGATTGATCGACTCCATGAACAGAGTGCGTGCCATCAGGGCCACCAACAGAGGTTGGCAATCAATCAGGACGGAACCAAGACCGGCGCCTGTGCCCTCCAAGCCCAGCGCCAGAAGGCCTTGAAACAAGGTGGCATCCACCACGGTGAACAGGAGGAACCAAAGCCAATCACGGGAATCGATCGCCAGGCCACGGCCGGTGCACTGACCCCAGAGCAAGAGAGCCAAACCGGCGGGCACGAGGCGCAAGCCAGCAACCAGCCAAGGCCCTGCGCTGGCAAGTAATGGCGCCATGGCGGTCATCGCCGTGCCCCAGAGCGCAAAGGGCAACACCATCAGAAACCAGAGTCGCGATGACGGCATGGATGGGCACTTGGGTGCTCTTTTTAAGATCTGGGGCGATGCAGATGCGCAACATGATCTGGCCCTTGCGGCGAAAATCCCGACGACGGATGGCGCGCATCGTTGTTGATGGCCCCATTACCGGCGCCACACGGAAGCGGGTGCTGAAGGCTCTGAGGGAGGTGAAGCAGAGGGAATTTCCAGCACTGTTGCTGCGCATTGACAGCCCCGGCGGCACGGTTGGAGACAGCCAGGAAATTCATGCAGCCCTGCTGCGGCTCCGGGAACAGGGCTGTCGCGTGGTGGCCAGCTTCGGCAACATCTCCGCTTCAGGGGGGGTCTACATCGGCGTAGCTGCCGAGAAAATCGTCGCCAATCCCGGCACGATCACCGGTTCCATTGGGGTGATCCTGCGGGGCAACGACCTCTCGCGGGTGTTCGAAAAGATCGGGATTCGCTTCGACACGGTGAAGAGCGGTCCGTTCAAGGACATCCTTTCCCCGGATCGTCCGCTGAGCGATGCCGAACGTGCATTGCTTCAGGAGCTGATCGACAGCAGCTACGGCCAATTCGTTGGTGTTGTGGCGCAGGGGCGAAACCTTGAGCTGGAAACGGTGAAGCGCTTCGCCGATGGACGGGTGTTCAGCGGAGAACAGGCACAGGCATTGGGCTTGGTGGATGAACTGGGCGACGAGGACCATGCCCGTCGTCTCGCAGCGCAGCTGGCCGATCTCGACACGGACGACATCCGCCCCGTCACTCTTGGCAAGCAACGCCGCAAGCTCAGTGGTTTGCTGCCGGGATCCCAGCTCCTCCATCAACTGCAGCAGCGCCTTTCGATTGAATTGATGGGAAGCGGTCAGGTGCTTTGGCTGTACCGCCCATGACCAGCTCACCCCTTGTTCTGAGAGGCCTGCGCGGTGCCACCACCTGCATAGAGAACAGCACGGAGGCCATCGAAGCGGCGGTCAGCGCGCTGATGGATGCCCTTGTCGATCGCAATGATCTGAGCCCCAACCAGCTGGTGTCGGTGACCTTCTCGGTCACCGCCGATCTCGACGCCTGTTTTCCGGCTGCCATTGCCCGGCGGCGGCCCGGCTGGGACACGGTGGCCTTGCTGGATTGCCAGCAAATGGCTGTTCAAGGCGACCTCCCCCGCTGCATCCGTGTGCTGGCCCACGCCTGGATCCCGCAGGAGCAGCAACCTGTGCATCCCTATCAAGGCGACGCGCAGCGGCTGCGTCCAGACCGATCTGGTCACAACTGACAGATCAGCCTCCGACCCCTGAGATCACCGCCCCGTGGTTGGACTCAGGAGAATCCCATCATCAAGATCCTTCCTATGGCCCGTTCCACCACCAGACGCTTGCTTGCTGGAGCCGGCACCGCTGCAGCTCTGTTGCTTGGCTCAGCATTCAGCGGAGCTCCCGAGCAGATCGCCCACGCCCAGGGCACACCAGGACTGATGGAATTCCGGTGGGACAACGATCGTGACTACCGGAAGCTGTACTACTACCAGACATCCAACATCGAAAACGACCGCTCGGAGTGGTATCTCACCCTGCGCGAAAAGGACCGCAAGACCGCGATTCTCAAACTCACCGTCACCGTGCCGGACTACTTCGACTCCAAGCTCAAGCCTCACCGCATGCGCATTTGCCGCACCAGCGTTGGCAGCATGATGAGCCGGAGCAAGTGCCTCGAAGAGATCCCGGCCGTGATCGAGGTCAACAAAGACCAAACAGAAATCGTGGTCTTCCCCGATACGCCGCTGCCTTCAGACGGGGACTACTCACTTCACATCAAGCTGTTCAACCCCCAGGGGAAGCGCATGTATCAGTTCAACGCCCTGGTGCAGGCCCCCGGTGATGTGCCGATGTCCGGCTACCGCGGCAGCTGGCTGATCGATGTGGACTGACTGATAAAATCCCAGATTCAGATCGGCCGGTAGCCAGGAGACGTCCATGACCAAGCGCACCCTCGGGGGAACAAACCGCAAGAGGAAGCGCGTCTCGGGTTTCCGTGTACGGATGCGCTCCCACACCGGCCGTCGCGTAATCCGCACGCGTCGCAAGCGCGGCCGCGCCCGCCTCGCCGCTTGATGGTGCGGTATGAATCCGGAGGATTCATAGTTTCCACATAACCTCCAAACAGGATTGGTTGATGGTCCTTCCCGCCTCCATGCGATTGCGCGGGCATCGATGCTTCAACCGCTTGCACCGATCCTCCAAGCGCCAGCACGGAACCTTGATGGTTCTGCGAGTTGCAGCAGCGGATTCCAACTTGCTTCGCCGGGAGTTGCGGGGCATACAGGAGAGAACCTGCCGTTGCGCCCTGGTGATCAGCAACAAGGTGAGCAAGCGTTCCGTCAAACGGAACCGGCTCAGACGGCTTCTGCATGACCACCTGCGTCAACGTTTTGAACGGCGAAACGACTTGGCAGGCCGGTGGTTGTTGATCAGCCTTCGCCCGGAAGCCGCGGAAGCCGAACCCACACAGTTGCTCGAAGAATGCGACAGTCTTCTGAGAAGCGCCGGACTGGATCCATGACCAGCATTCAGGAAGATGTCCACTACGACGGTGGCCCAGCCCGCGGGGATCTGATCTTCAACATCCTGCTTGGCTTCACGCTGATCGGCCTTCCCTTCACCATCGGGGCTGTTGTTCGGGCCCTTTGGCTGCGGTTCCGCATCACCAGTCGTCGCATTTCGGTGACGGGTGGCTGGATGGGCAAAGACAAAACCCAGGTGGTGTATTCGCAGATCAGCGAGGTGCGCACCGTGCCCCGGGGCTTCGGTGCCTGGGGAGACATGGTGTTGGTGCTCAAGGACGGGGCCAGGCTCGAACTGCGCTCGATGCCTCGATTCCGGGAAGTGGAGGCCTACATCCTCGAACGCATCAGCACCCGTGCGGCCAAAGCCCAAGAGAAAACCACTGAAGGTTTCGCCGCCTGAGTGCAGCTGTTCATGCACACTGGCCTCACAACGTCCCGCCCCCCCGTTTCTTCAACGTGATCGGATACATCTCCGACAACCTGCTGATTCCAATCCTGGACTTCTTCTATGGATTGGTTCCGAGCTATGGCCTGGCCATCGTCGCCCTCACCCTCGTGATCCGGATCGCGCTCTACCCCCTGAGCGCAGGATCAATTCGCAGCGCTCGGCGCATGCGCATTGCCCAACCGGTGATCCAGAAACGCCAGGCTGAGATCAGAAGCCGTTACGCCAACAATCCTCAGAAACTTCAGGAGGAGCTGGGCAATGTGATGAAGGAGTTCGGCAGCCCCTTGGCGGGATGCCTGCCGCTGCTGGTGCAGATGCCGATCCTGTTTGCTCTGTTTGCAACCCTGCGGGGATCACCATTCGCCGACGTCCCCTACACCTTGAACATGAAGGTGTTGCCGGCGGACCAGATCGCCGCCGTTGAACCCAAACCGTTCAACAGCGCCAGCCATTCCATCTTCATCGGTGAAACCGACCATGTGCCGGTGATCGCCAGCCTGCCGCGGGGCACCAAGATCGGCGTCGGTGACAGCGCCACTGTGAACCTTCACACGAAGGACGGCCGCGTTTTCAGCGACGTGCTCACGGATGTTGAAAACCCTGGACGCTTTGCCCCCACATGGGCAGTGACCAAGGGCGATGAAATCGTCAGCGTCAGTGAGGACGGCACGATCACGGCCCTCGCCGCCGGTGATGCCACCGTTGAAGCCAAGATTCCTGGCCTGGCAGCCCGCAGCGGCTTCCTGTTCATCAAGGCCCTTGGTCAGGTGGGCTTCTACGCCGACGGCGCCATCAATTGGGACATCGCCATTCTCGTTGCCGGATTCGGCATCACCTTGTTCATTTCCCAACTGCTGTCGGGCATGGGCATGCCTGCCAACCCTCAGCAGGCCACGGCCAACAAAATCACTCCGGTGATGATCACGGGTATGTTTTTGTTCTTCCCGCTCCCTGCCGGCGTTCTGCTTTACATGCTGATCGCCAACATTTTCCAAGGCCTACAGACCTTCATCCTCACCAAAGAGGCACTTCCCGACAATCTTCAGAAAATTCTGGACCAGCAAATGGCCCAGAAAACGGTGACGGTCTCCGCCACTTCAGGCGGCTCACGGCTGCCCTTTGAACCGAAGGGCAAGTGATCGAGGCACTGGAGCCTGTTCCCCTCCAGGAGCTCCGGGCCCTCGGCACCGCGAAAGTCTGGGACGTCGAGGGTGAGCTTGATGAGCTCCCATCGCTCACACTCGTGCGAGGCCATGTCTCCGCAGAGCATCGCGGCAACGTCTTGGCGGTTGAGGGGAAACTCAGCACGATCGTGACGCTCTGCTGCGATCGCTGCCTGAATCAGTTCAATCAGAGCCTCAGCTGCACGCCTTCGGAACTGATCTGGCTGGGAGACAAGCAACCGACGGCCGACGAACTGGAGCTGTCCGGAGAGGTTGCCGAGATGGAAGGTCTGGTGGATGTTCTCGATCCACGCGGTCAATTTGACCCCCAGCAATGGGCCTTCGAACAGCTCAACCTGCTGTTGCCCGTCGTCAACTACTGCGGTGACCACTGCCCAGGCCCACCAGGTCTTCAGCAGCAGCCCGTGACCTCAGACGCCAACCCGAAGGACGTCGATCCCCGCTGGCAGGCCCTGCAACAGCTCCAGCAGCAGATCGACCAGCCATGAGCAGTGCCGCCTGGGGACACCAGCTCGACCTTCTGGTGCGTGCTCGCACACCTTTGATCTGGGTGCGCAGCAATGAGGAAGCCCGGGTGGAAAGCCTGCTCGGAGAGGCCGCTCAACGGCTTGCACGCCAGCTGGTCTGCTGGAATTTCATCGATGGCATCAGCGGGCCGGTGAATGCCGATGGCCAGGGAAGCCGTCAACCGATGGCCATGCTGCAGTGGCTCCAGCAACGGGATGCGGGCAGCCCAACCCTGCTGCTTGCCAAGGATTTTCATCGTTTCTGCGATGACCCCGGTGTGGCCCGGATGCTGCGCAATCTCGAGGCATCCCTGCGCAGCACCCCGCACACCCTGGTGCTGTGCTGCGGGCAATGGACACCCCCCGGTGATCTGGAAGAGAGCCTGACGTTGCTGGATCTCCCCCTTCCCGACAACAACGACCTGCGCCGGCTGATCAGCAGCATCGGCACCAGCAGCGGCAGCCCCCTGCCAGCTCCTGTCCTGGATGAATTGGCTCAGGCCTGCAGCGGGCTCAGCGAAATGCGGGTGCGCCAGGTGGCCGCCCGTGCCCTGGCCCGCCGCGGCCAGTTGGGATCAGAGGATCTGCAGGACGTTCTCGACGAAAAACGCCAGACGATTGCCCGCAGCGAGGTGCTGGAGTTCTGCCGCAGCGATGCGGGCACGGAAGCCATCGGGGGCCTCGACGGTCTCAAGACCTGGCTGAACCAACGGCACCGGGCCTTCTCGGAAGATGCACGCCGTTTCGGACTGCCTCTGCCCCGTGGCGTTTTGCTCGTGGGGCCTCAAGGCACAGGCAAATCACTCACGGCCAAGGCGATCGCCTGCAGTTGGTCGATGCCCCTGCTGCGGCTCGATGTGGGGCGTCTGTTCGCGGGCTTGGTGGGGGCCAGCGAGGCACGCACCCGCGAGATGATCCAACGGGCTGAAGCCATGGCCCCCTGCGTGCTCTGGATCGATGAGATCGACAAGGGCTTCGGGGGGGATGGCCGCAGTGACGGCGGCACCACCCAGCGGGTTCTGGCCAACGTGCTCACCTGGATGGCTGAGAAGCAGTCCCCGGTGTTCGTCGTGGCCACCGCCAACGGCGTTGAGAAGCTGCCACCGGAGCTGCTGCGCAAGGGACGTTTCGATGAGATCTTCATGCTCGATCTGCCCAGCAGCTCTGAGCGCCACAGCATTCTTGAGCTGCATCTGGAACGGCGTCGCCCTGGGCTGAAGCTTCCCCTGGACACGGTGGTGAGCCGCAGTGAGGGCTTCTCCGGTGCCGAGCTGGAGCAGACCGTGATCGAGGCGA
Source organism: Synechococcus sp. A15-62 (assembly GCF_014280075.1). Lineage (NCBI taxonomy): Bacteria > Bacillati > Cyanobacteriota > Cyanophyceae > Synechococcales > Synechococcaceae > Synechococcus > Synechococcus sp. A15-62. Next base: position 541,154 of record NZ_CP047950.1, on the reverse strand, counting down.
TGCATTTGGCCTTTGCCGACAACCGTGAGTTGACGGAGCCGGATCTGATTGGAGCGGCATCCCAGCTCATCCCCCTGTCCCGCACCGCAAGCGAACAGCTCGAGCGGCTACAGCAGTGGGCTGCCGGCGGCCGCGCCCGCCCCGCCTCTGTTGCTGCAGGTAACGAAGCCTGACGCGGCGTAACGAACGCCAGCCTTGGGCAAGGCGCTGGCCGGCGCGCTCCCTACCGTCCCAACAACAGCAGGACCAACGTGGAGAGCCGCAACGACATCGCCACTCAGCTCTGCGTGGCCTGCCTTGGTGCCGGTGTGATCACGACCATGGCCGTGGCCCAGGGGCAAAGCCCCCTCACCGCCCTTGGCATCACCCTGTTCTCAGGCATTGCTGCGGTGATGGTTGGCCAAGTGCTCTGAAACGGACTGCCATAGGCTGCCGGCGCTGACGCCCCTGAAACCGTGCTCGATCAGCGCCTTGTGCGTGACAACCCTGAAACGATCGCCCAGCAACTGGGGCGTCGAGGTAAGGCCGTTGATCTCACCAAACTGCAGCTGATTGCCCAGCAGCAGCGCGATCTAGAGCAACAACGCAGCGGCCTGCAGGCGGAAGGCAACCGGATCGGCAAGGAGGTTGGCCAGCGCATTAAGTCGGGCGCCGATCCCAAAGGCGATGAGGTCGCCGAACTCCGCCAGCAGGGCAATGCCATCAAGCAGAAGGTGGCGGTGCTGGAGGAGGAGGAGAAGCAGCTTTCCAGTGAGCTCAAGCAGCAGCTGCTGGGGTTCCCCAACCTGCCTTCAGAGGCCTGCCCGGATGGGCGGAGTGAAGACGACAACGTTGAAGTGCGCCGCTGGGGAACCCCCCGGGTTGATGACGGCCTCGACGAGCACTGGCAGATCGCCGAGCGGCTGCAGCTGTTCGACACCGAACGCTCCGTCCGCATTGCGCAGAGCCGTTTCGTCACGCTGATGGGGCAAGGGGCACGGCTGGAGCGTGGCCTGATCAATTTCATGCTCGACCTCCACACGAGCAAGGGTTACCGCGAGGTGCTGCCCCCGGTGCTTGTGAACAGCGCCAGCCTCACCGGATCAGGGCAGCTGCCCAAGTTCGCCGAGGAAAGCTTCCGGTGCGCGGAGGACGACCTCTGGCTGACACCGACCGCTGAGGTGCCGGTGACCTCCCTGCACCGGGACGAAATCATCCCGGCAGACCAACTGCCCCTCCGTTATGCCGCCTACAGCCCCTGCTTCCGCCGTGAGGCCGGCAGCTACGGCCGCGACACCCGTGGCTTGATCCGCCTGCACCAGTTCAACAAGGTGGAGCTGTACTGGTTTGTGCACCCCGATCACTCCGACGAGGCGCACAAACAGATCACGGCCGATGCAGAAGCCGTGCTTCAGGCGCTGGAGCTTCCCTATCGGGTCTTGGACCTCTGCACCGCCGACCTCGGCTTTTCCGCCCGCCGGACCTACGACCTCGAGGTGTGGCTGCCGGGAGCAGGGGCTTACCGGGAAATCTCCAGTTGCAGCGTCTGTGGCGATTTTCAGGCGCGACGGTCCTCCATCCGCACCAAAGAAGGCAAGGCCACGAAATTGGTGCACACCCTGAATGGAAGTGGCCTGGCCGTCGGCAGAACCATGGCGGCTCTGTTGGAGAACGGCCAACAGCCCGACGGCAGCGTCCTGCTGCCCAAAGCTCTGGTGCCCTACGTCGGCCGCGAGCGACTCCAGCCAGAATGATTCGACTGGATTCCTGACGGACATATGAACGTGTTGGCCGCCCTTCTGGTGCTCGCCCTGCTGATCGTGGTGCATGAGGCCGGCCATTTCCTCGCTGCCACACTCCAGGGCATTCGCGTCAGCGGCTTTTCCATTGGCTTTGGCCCAGCCCTGATCAAGAGACAACGGCGTGGGGTGACCTACGCCCTGCGGCTGCTGCCCCTGGGTGGTTTCGTTGCCTTCCCCGACGACGACGAGGAGAGCACGATCCCTGCTGATGATCCGGATCTGCTGCGCAACCGGCCGATCCCCCAGCAGGCCTTGGTGGTGGCTGCAGGCGTGTTGGCCAACCTGGCCTTGGCATTGGTAGTGCTGTTCGCTCAGGCAGCGATTGTCGGCGTGCCCGCCGCGCCAGATCCCGGAGTCCTCGTGGTTCAGGTGCAACAGGGTGGTGCTGCCGCCCGCTCCGGGCTTCGTGCAGGCGACCAGATCCTCAGCCTGAATGACCAACCTCTCGCCGCAGGACAACGGGGCGTTGCCGCGATGGTGCGGGATGTGAAAGCAGCACCCGAGCAACCCATTCGTGTGGAGCGAAAGCGGGGCGACGCGACCTCAACCGTTGAACTGATCCCCGACGATCAACAGGGCACAGGAAAAATCGGTGCCCAGCTGCAGGCCAACATCAGTGGGGAGATGCGCCCCGTGCGCAATCCCGGTGAACTGGTGCTCACCACCGGCTCGCAATTCAGCCAAATGCTGGAGCAAACCGTGCGCGGCTACGCCGGACTCCTGACCAACTTCCGAGCCACGGCAGGCCAGGTGAGTGGTCCCGTGAAGATCGTTGAGATGGGCGCTCAGCTCAGCCAGCAGGGGGGATCCGGGTTGGTGCTCTTCTCAGCCCTGATCTCAATCAATTTGGCGGTGCTCAATTCTCTGCCGCTGCCGCTGCTTGATGGCTGGCAGATGATGATGCTCGCGATTCAGTCCGTTCGGGGTCGTCCGGTGTCGGAACGGATCCAAATGGCCTTCGTGCAATCCGGTTTTCTGCTTCTGGTGGGGCTCACGCTTGTGTTGATCGTGCGTGACACCACACAACTGCCGGTGGTCCAGCAATTGATGGGTCGCTAAGGGGGCGAAGGCGCCCGTGTATCGTTGACGATTCGTTCACTCGCTGCCCTCAGCTGCATGGCCAAGAAGTCGATGATCGCTCGCGATGTGAAGCGCAAAAAAACGGTTGAGCGCTATGCGGCCAAGCGCGCAGCACTGATGGCAGCCTTCAACGCAGCCGAAGATCCGATGGATCGCCTGGAGATCCATCGCAAGATTCAGGCTCTGCCTCGCAACAGCGCACGCATCCGTGTGCGCAACCGCTGCTGGGCCACCGGCAAACCCCGCGGCGTTTATCGCGATTTCGGTCTTTGCCGTAACCAGCTGCGTGAGCGCGCCCACAAAGGAGAACTGCCCGGCGTGGTCAAGTCCAGCTGGTGATCAGCTCGTCGCCACGGCGTCGTGAGGGGAGGCTTGGCCTCCCCTTTCTTGTGAAGAGCAGCCATGAAATGTCAGACTTGGGATTGACAAAAGGACATAAGACGTCGTGCAAGGACAAACCCAGTCGATCTCCTTTGACGGACGCGAGATTCGACTGACCACCGGGCGCTTCGCCCCTCAGGCGGGAGGATCCGTCTTGGTGGAGTGTGGCGACACCGCCGTGCTTGTGACCGCAACCCGTTCGGGCGGTCGGAAAGGCATTGATTTTCTGCCGCTGATCTGCGACTACGAAGAGCGGCTTTATGCAGCTGGCCGCATTCCCGGCAGTTACATGCGTCGTGAGAGCCGCCCACCTGAACGCGCCACGCTCACGGCTCGACTGATTGACCGCCCCATGCGGCCGCTGTTCCCCAGCTGGCTGCGCGACGACCTGCAGGTGGTGGCCACCTGCCTGTCCCTCGATGAGCGGGTTCCCGCCGATGTTCTGGCGGTGACGGGCGCCTCGATTGCCACGCTGCTGGCAGGCATCCCCTTCAACGGCCCAATGGCAGCCGTGCGGGTGGGTTTGCTCGGAGATGACTTCGTGCTTAACCCGAGTTATCGGGAGATCGAACGGGGTGATCTGGACCTGGTGGTCGCCGGCACCCCTGACGGCGTGGTGATGGTTGAGGCCGGCGCTAATCAGTTGCCCGAGCAGGACGTGATCGAGGCGATTGATTTCGGCTACGAAGCGATCTGCGAACTGATCAAGGCACAGGAACAGCTGCTGAAGGATCTGGGCATCACCCAGGTGAAGCCGGAGAAGCCGGACGAAGACAGCACCGTTCCCGCCTACCTGGAAAAGCAGTGCACCAAGGCGATCAGCGCTGTCCTCAGCAAATTTGATCAGAGCAAGGACGAGCGGGACACAGCCCTGGAAACCGTGAAGGGCGAGGTGTCCGAGACCATCTCAGGTCTGAAGGAAGACCATGCCGTTCGCCAGGCCCTGGCCAGCAGCCCGAAACTGCTCGGCAACAGCTTCAAAGCGCTGACCAAGAAGCTGATGCGTCAGCAGATTCTCAAGGACGGCAAGCGTGTAGATGGACGCGGCCTCGACGAGGTGCGTCAGATCAGCGCCATGGCCGGCGTGCTGCCGCGCCGGGTGCATGGCTCCGGTCTGTTCCAGCGCGGACTCACCCAGGTGCTCTCCACCGCAACGCTGGGCACCCCCAGCGATGCCCAGGAGATGGACGACCTCCATCCCAACACCGAAAAGCTGTACCTGCACCACTACAACTTCCCTCCTTACTCCGTCGGTGAAACGCGGCCGATGCGCTCCCCCGGTCGTCGTGAGATCGGCCATGGCGCCCTGGCCGAACGCGCCATTCTTCCGGTGCTTCCCGAGAAGGACACCTTCCCCTACGTGGTGCGTGTGGTGAGCGAAGTGCTCAGCTCCAATGGCTCCACCTCGATGGGCTCCGTCTGCGGCAGCACCCTGTCGCTGATGGATGCCGGTGTGCCGCTGAAGGCTCCGGTGAGTGGCGCTGCCATGGGTCTGATCAAGGAAGGTGATGAGGTTCGGATCCTCACCGACATCCAGGGCATCGAGGACTTCCTCGGTGATATGGACTTCAAGGTGGCCGGTAGCGAGAAGGGCATCACCGCCCTGCAGATGGACATGAAGATCACCGGCCTCTCGGTGAAGACGGTGGCCGAAGCCGTGAATCAAGCGCGCCCGGCACGGCTCCACATCCTCGAGAAGATGCTCGAGGCAATCGACACTCCTCGGGACAACCTGTCACCCCATGCCCCACGTCTGCTCAGCTTCCGCATTGATCCTGAGCTGATCGGCACCGTGATAGGCCCAGGTGGACGCACGATCAAGGGCATCACCGAGCGCACCAACACCAAGATCGACATCGAGGACGGCGGCATCGTGACCATCGCCTCCCACGATGGTGCTGCCGCTGAAGAAGCCCAAAAGATCATCGAAGGCCTGACCCGCAAGGTCAACGAAGGCGAGGTGTTCTCCGGCTCGATCACGCGGATCATCCCGATCGGCGCCTTCGTGGAGATCCTCCCCGGCAAGGAAGGCATGATCCACATCTCGCAGCTCTCCGAAGCTCGCGTCGAAAAGGTCGAAGACGTGGTGAAGGTGGGCGACGAGGTGACCGTGCGGGTGCGCGAAATCGACAACCGCGGCCGCATCAACCTCACCCTGCGGGGCGTGCCCCAGGCCGGCGATGCCGCGGAAGTGGAGCCTCAGCCCACCCCGGTGGCACCGCTCAGCTGATCAGGTTTCAGACCTGAAAGCCGGGATCGATCTCGGCCATGGCCTGCGTCGCACGCTCTCCGAGCTCGACGTGGGTTTTTCCATGGCTGGCGATCAGACAGCCGGCCTGACGCACATCGCCGGTGTTGTAGGTGAGGTCGGCCTGATCGGCATGGGTGAAACGACCACCGGCCGCGAGCAGCACCGCTTCCGGAGCAGCCATGTCCCAATCCTTGGGAGCACTCTTACCGGAGAGGGAGACGTAAAGGTCAGTTTCGCCCCTCAGGATCGTGGCCACTTTGAAGCCAACGCTGCCCACGGCTTTGGAACCGCCGAGATTGAGGGCATCAATGAGCTTGACCAAACGGTCGTCGCGGTGGCTGCGGCTGGCCACCAGGATCAGGTCTGAAACCTCAGTTCTGTCGCTGAAGCGAACCGGCGACCGCTCACCCTGACGGTCTTCACACCAGGCACCCTCGCCAACGATGCCGATCCAAAGTTCATCGGCTTCCGGCAGGAGCACAACACCGATCACCGGCCGCTTGTCGCGCACCAGGGCCAGATGAACGGCGTATTCGCCTGTGCCCTGCAGGAAATCCTTGGTGCCATCCAGGGGATCGAGAATCCACAGCCACTCCGCCGGCAGCGGTTGGCCTTCCGTGAGCTGCTCTTTGGCGGTCTCCTCGCTGAGCAGCGTCCAGTCGGCCTTGGGGAACGCGGCGGACAGTCCATCCAGCAACCACTTGTTCACGGCCAGATCAGCCGCAGACACCGGGCCCTCTCCGCCTTCATCAACACTCAAGGCCTTGGGGAAACCATGCGGAGGCTGCTCGCCGCGGGCATAGGCCCGCAGGATGTCGGCGGCTCCCCAACTGAGGCGACGCAGTTCCGTCAGCAGAGCCTCCTTGTTCACGCCAGCGGGGAGGACGGCAGAGCTGGGCATCATGATCAACAGAGGCGCTCGCCATTGTGATGCAGCGGGATGAACCAAGCGGCGGCAGCCTCTATCTGGTGGGCACGCCCATTGGTCATCTTGGGGATCTGTCGCCACGGGCACGCGACTTGCTCCGCAGCGTGGATGTGATCGCCTGTGAAGACACCCGCCACAGCGGACAGCTGCTCAGCAGCCTGGGAGCGGGCGGCCGCAAGCTGTCCTTTCATCGGCACAACACCCGCACCCGCGTGCCCCAACTGCTGGATCTGCTGGCGGAGGGGCAAAGCCTGGCGGTGATCAGTGATGCCGGGCTGCCAGGCATCAGCGACCCCGGGGAAGAGCTGGTGGCCGCCGCGCACCAGGCCGGCCATCCCGTGATCTGCATCCCTGGCCCTTGCGCCGCCACCACTGCTCTGGTGAGCAGCGGCCTGCCGAGCGGACGCTTTTGCTTCGAAGGATTTCTGCCGGCCAAAGGCAAGGAACGGCGGGCACGGCTGGACGCCATCAGCCATGAACCCCGCACAACGGTGCTGTACGAAGCGCCGCACCGCCTGATCACATTGCTCGAGGAACTCCAGCACCACTGCGGAGGAGACCGTCCCCTGCAGGTGGCACGGGAACTGACCAAACGCCATGAAGAGCAGGTGGGGCCGACCGTGGATCATGCCCTGCTGCACTTTCAGCAGCACCCCCCCCAAGGTGAATGCACGGTTGTGCTTGGAGGAGCACCGCTGGAAGATGCAGAAGAACCTGACGACGATGACCTGCTTAGGCAGCTTCAGGCGCTGCAGGACGAGGGTGCAAGTGCCAGCGATGCTGCGCGGCAATTGGCCAAGTCCACAGGGCTGTCCAAACGACGGTTGTATGCCCTCCTGCACCAGGGCACGTCAAACTGAGCCCGTCGACGGTTGTGCTGTGTTGATTCGCCTGCGTCTTCTGCTGATCAGTTTTGGCGGCGGTCTGCTGCTGCTGCTGCTGCTCTGCCTTGGAGCGCAGAACCTTCAGGATCGCCACACGCTCCAACTCGGAGGGCAGCGCTCGGTGCCTCTTCCCACCGGTTTTCTAGTGGGCGTTGCTCTTGTGATCGGTGTGATCAGTGGCGGAACCGCTACGGCCGTCTTGCTTCCCGATCAGCGCGATCGCTTCGATTAGGTGCAATCAACTAAGAGCGATCAACTCCGATGATCAGGCATCAAGCGCAATCAAAGTTCCATCCAACACCAAGCGAGTGATGCCTCGAGCCAACAGGTAGCTGCTGGTGCGTTGAAACACAGCCGTGTCGGGAACCTTGATCACCCGCTGACTCCGCCCGCACTGGCGCTTTGCCGCGCGAGGGCTGGCAAACAGGCACAACCCCTGGCGTTCTTGCTCGGCATCGTCGAGGAGGCCCAACTCGGGAAACTCCTTGAGAGGGCGCGCGTCCAGCTCAACCACCTTGTCAACCAGCATGTAAGCGCTGTCGGGCAACAGGTCGACACTGAACGGTTGGGCTTGATTGAGCGGGCGATCATTGAGGTCTCCCACGCCCAGAAGGGGAACAAGCTCCGTGAACGTTTCAACGCTGCCGTTGTCATCGTCTTCAGCGAGCTCCTCCTCAGAGTCTTCGCCGAAGTCATCCGCGTCATCCAGGGCCAGGCTGCTGTCGTCTTCCTTGAGGGAGTCAACCTCGTCAACCTCAGGTTGTTCAGCCTCCGTGACGGTTGGCAGAGGAGGTGTGACCAACCCTTTTTGCCGGCTGGCCTTCAGTGCGGCATAAGCGTCAGCGGGCAACAGCGCTTTCACCGTGCGACTCACGGTGTTGGGACTGCAGCCAAAGGCCTCAGCCAAAGCAGCTGTTGACTCGCCGGCCTTGTAACGACCGACCAGATCCTGCTTCTCGCTGTCGCTGAGACGACGCGGGGCCATGGATGCCGATCAATAGCCCATCACCTTAGGCGGCGCAAGGCTTCCAATACCAGCCTGCCTTGAAGCAGCCTGCCAAGATGTGGATGCTTGCTCCCTTAGCTCAGCTGGATAGAGCAACTGCCTTCTAAGCAGTCGGTCGATGGTTCGAATCCATCAGGGGGCGTTACTAAAAGCCAAGCAGCAGCAGGGCTTCTCACACCGAGACCAGCCCTGCCAGCTTCCGTGCATTTTGAGGATGTTTGGGCATCTTCCGTGCTGTTTCCGTGCAATCTTCCGTGCAGCTCGGTAGTTTCCGTGCACGGGAGAGACGCACATGCCAAAGGAGCGCGCTGACGCACAGCCTTGGGAGGCGGCACTGAAGCGTGCGATTAAGACGCAGCACAAATGGGGCTACTCGGTAAGACCCATGCGCGGGAAGGTGCAGGTCGAGCGGTACTGGAAAGACACCGGCAAACGCCAAGCCGCAACCTTGCCCATTGAGTGGCGGCGTGGCTGCGAACGAGAAGTCCTCAATGCCCTGCACGGCATCAATGCCGCAATCGCCAAGGGGCTTTCGCTTAAGGACGCAGTGCGGCTGACTTTCGACCTCACCGCAGGGCTGAAGGTGCAAACGAACTGGCGGGAGATTTACAGCCGCTTCTACGACTTCAAAGTGCCGGCGAAGGTCAAGGAGACCACCTGGGAAAAGGAGTACGCACCCCGGCTGCTTTGGCTGATTGACGTACTGACTGGGGCAGACGCACCAAACAACGCCGAACTTGCGTTGGCAGCCATGCGCGCAGGGCGAAACGGGCAAGGCGATGCACCGGGAAGTCGCAGCCGAAAGCTCCGAATCCAGTACGCCGTGCAGATGCTCAGGTTTGCGGTGTCGAAGTGCGGTGCTTCAGGTCGCTGGCTTCCCCCAGACGAAGACACCATTCGGGACCTCATAGGTGAGCCAGCACCCAACAGCAGCAAGGCCAGCCAATCGGGGCAAGCGTTAGCCCTGTCGGACGAACAGTTTTTGCGTTTGTTCGACTCGATTGCCAACGCACGCTGGAAGCTGGCGGTGGGGTTGATCGGTGTCTTCGGCCTACGGGGGGTGGAACTCAAATACGCCACTGCTCACCGTGACCACCTGCACGTCAACTACGGGAAACGGACTGCCAAAGGGTCAACAGAAGCAAGAGACATCCCAATCCTTGACCCCGCAGGACGAGCAGGGCTTGGGCAACAGCTGCTGATGACACTGAGCAGCGGCATCACTGAACTGCCTCCATTGGGAAGCACCGATAAGGCCGCGTCGGGAGCCATAGACACTTTCCTGCGGCGAAACGACGTCTGGATGGAATACAAGGCAGACGCAAAGGCAATGGGGCAGCGGGTGAGCCTCTACAGCCTTCGACATTGTTTTGCTGATCGATGCGCAATGGCCACACCTCCAATCCCACCTAAAGCGGCAGCAGTAGCGATGGGGCACAGCCTGCAAGTTCACCTTCAGACGTACCAGCGGCAACACAGCCTGAAGCTTGTGAAAGAAGCGTTTGAGATATCCAACACTTCTAAAGTAGCAATCTAGAAACTCAAACAAACAGCGAATAGAAAGCAAGCAGAACGAAATCGACGGCCTGATGTACTAGCCAAGAAAGTTATATTTTCACGGGACACTATGGATGGTGGTAATTAGCCATGCGGGGTGTGATTTGGCGGGTACGTTGAACCACAAGAACCTTTGATCTCCATAATGTTCACCACCGTTCCTGAAAACGAAACTTGGCTTTCGACCCGCCAGGCGGCGAGGGTTTTAGGCATCAGCGAATGGTCACTGCGGCGTTATGCCAACGCAGAAACAGGGTTTCTTCTCGAAGGCAAACATTTCAAGAAGGGGCGTTACCGGACTTCTAAGACTGCTTGGCACATGGAGCTGGTGAAAGAAGCCATGGAGCACCAGGGCTATCTGTTCTTTTCCGAGCAGAAATAATCGGCATAAAAAGGTCACCGTTACCGCGGTGACCATCTGCCCGCACCAAAAGACTCCCCAGGCATCTCTGCACGTCACACCCTCATTTTAGATGGGCACCAGTACTCCGTTAGCTGCTCACAATATCTGCATCAAGGATGCAGAACGACACCTGAATATCGTCGGCTTTGTGATTGGTGAAGCCGTCCTTCTGTTTTTGTGGGGTGGTACACGCACCGGTCACATCCCTATTTGGTCACACGAGGAAGGACGGACATGTAATTGGAAGCTTGCTGGCGAATGGTGCAGCAAGAGGCACGCAGAAGAAAAGTACTGGGAGCATGCGATATCAAGTCTCCAGAACGGTGGCGGCAGCCTTGGATTTCGTGGATCACCTGGCGGAACCAAAGCCAATGAAATCTTCGAGGTGCGCTTCCTCATCTATGAGATCGACAGCAAAGAAGTCTCGGTAGAGGAGCAAATAGAAATCTGGCGACATGCAGGACTGCCGGAACCAACGCTGATGGTTTTTACCGGCAACAAGTCAGTGCATGTTTACTACGTACTGGATAAGCCCTGCGGGGTTGCGGAGGGTGAACGCGCTCGGGCGGGTCTTAGTGCTCAAGTCGATGGGTATCTGGCGAAGACCTATTCGGCGGAAGTCAAAACCGACCACAGCATGCACAGGGCTAACCAGCCGCTGCGGTTGGCAGGGTCGGTGCACCCCGATACGGGACAGCGTGCCGAAATCGTTGGCGGCTGCGAAAAGCGCTACGCCCTGGAGGACATCCTCCAGTGTTGCCCGGAGGTAGAAGCACCCGAGAAAAAATCCCGGGCCAATGGCTCTGGATTCATTTCTCAGGAGCACAAAAAACACCTACAGATCGGCGACCCTGAGCGCGACATCAAGATCTTCATTGACATCGTCGAGAATTGGCTCGATCCAAAGAGTAAGGAGACGCGGGGATACAACCTCTTCCTCATGATTGGGATGGTGGCACACCTGCTGTCGTCCCGTTCAAGCGACGAATGGCTGCTGTTCCCTTACTGGAATGACTGGTGCTCCAAGGCTCCCAAATACGACGGCGAGTCTGCTCTCGAAAACAAGTGGAGCAGCTTCAGTAACGAAGGAAGCAGGGAAGATCATTGGGACCTTGGGTCGCTCATCGAGGAGGCTCGGAAGTTCGGATATGAGCCCCCAAGTGCACGGCCGATTGAACTGAGTCCACCACAGAAGGAGGAATCAGCGACGGCGCCGTTACTGGATGACGTCTTCCCAGCACCACTGGCTCATGACTTGAAGCTGATGAGTTGCTTTTCTCCGTGGCCGGAAGCACTGGTGATCAATTCGTATTTGGTCGCTGTCTCCACTGCCGCTCGAATGGGTACTGAGGTCGTCTTGTGTGAAGCGACTAACTTCAGTGTTCCGTTGAACTTGTTCCACTGCGTGGTGGGCAAGACAGGAACGCAGAAATCCCCGGCCCAGAAGGCACTGATCAAACAACCGCTGGTGCACTACGCGGATTATGTCCGTGGTTTGTACGAAGACAAACTTGCCTCGTACAACGAGCAGGTGAAAGACAGCGATGACGAATACGACCCGCCGAAACCTGCAACCGTCTCTCTCAGTGACACCAATCAGGAGGGGCTTGAGGAGCAACTCATCACGCAGGAGGAGTACGGCCTGGCACTTCTGATCGCTAAGGATGAATTAGCTGGTGTCTTCATCAGCATGGATCAGTACAAGGGTGGTGGCAGCAAGGCCGGCACAGGACAGGGCAAGCAACTTCTCGAGCTTTACGACGGCGGCAGTTTCGAAACCAAGCGTGTTGGCAAGAGCCGCTTTTGTTCCAGGACGAAGGTCAGCATCACTGGCTCAATTCAGCCGGATGTTCTGGTGAAGCTGCAGACAGATGACGATGCAGATGGGATGTGGGCACGCTTCCTGTTCTCTGAGTTGCCGTCAATACCGGCAACGCTTCCCAGGGACGTGCCGCGTCAACAACTCGAGGAAATCAAGCTGGCTCGTGAGGCTGTTGGAGAAATCCTGCGGCTCATTGGCAGCAAAAATCCACCCCTTTTGCAGCTCCAACTCAGCACAGAGGCTCAAGCGATTTTTAGCGATTACTACGACCGCAAAAGCTTGGAGGCTTCCAAGGCTGCCCTGGGTTCACATGCTGGTCTGCTGAATAAAGCTCCAGGGAAAGTGGGGCGGATTGCTGGCTTGCTCTGGTTGATTAGTGCAGCAATCGACAGGCCCAGCTGTCCAGCAGAAATTGATGCCTCAATGGTGGAACGGGCAATTCGGATCGTTGATCACAGCGATGCCTACGCCACCCAGTTCCAGCGGATGGCAAATCAAACAGAGGAGGAGCGGTGCTCGTTCCGCCTTCATGAGATTGCTCTGAAGAAACCAGGCCGCTGGATCTCAAGGAGGGAACTCGGGCAAGGCCTCGACAAACACCTCAGAGAGAATTTCAAAGCCGAGCAGCAAAGAGAGATGCTCCAAGAGTTGGCCAACAACGGCTACGGGGAGGTGCGTCCGGGGCCAAAAGGTGGCTTGGAGTATCGAGCTGCTCCAGATGCTGGGAGGGATAGGGGGGACGAAGGAGGGCAGGGGTGACCTCCCTTGAGATCCATTGCCCCAGAGGGGGTATCACCCATAAGAGGGAAGGAAGGTCAAAAACTCTCTTTATTTATCCCTACCTATTCACCCCCCTGGAGCTACACACATGGGGGTACGACCATCCTTCCCTCCTATGGCCCAAATCCATTGCGGTAGAGGCGAAGTCAAGGGAGGTCAAAGGGGGATAAGGGGGAAAATTCATCCCTCCTAAACCTCCTTTTCACCCAAGGAAAAAGGCTCTGCTCAGGAACTTGGCCCCCGGTAGAACGAAATAGATGCCTCACCCCTCGTGGATCACAGCCGAGAGCTTCAACGAATGCTGCAGCGGGCGCAGCAAATCCAACTGGCGCGATCAAGGCCGCCGTTTTGGCTTGTCACCGGAGTCTTTCGCGGTGAGGAAGTACCAGAGCCACCGGATGGTGTGGAGACATTCCAACCGTGGATCGTTGTTCATGTCGATGGCAAAAGGCCAGCCGACGACAAAGGCAAACCCGTTGGCCAACTCTGTCCGCTCAGCTGAAGTCCTCACGCAATGAGGCCACGTCGGAATAGAGCTAATTCCGACAGAATCAGCTTCAACGCTGATGTGTTCATGTCGGATGCACGCGATGATCTGGTGTCAATACTTCAGCGCACTCCCAATGACCCCAGCATTGCTGAACGAGTATCAGCACTTGAACAATCACACCCAGCTGATTTAAGCCGCGATTCTGCGCTTCTTGAGGGTGTATGGGACTTGCGTTGGAGCAGTTCAAGCCAGCCCTGGTTGCGTCAAGCACCATGGCTAGAGAATCTTCAGGTTCTGGACCCTGCTCAGAAAAGAGGATGCAATTTACTCCGACTGCGTGGACCATTTGGAGCAATGGGAGCAATCAGCGTCCAGGCTGATCTGGAAGTAATCAACGAGAAACGAGTCCAGGTCAAATTCCATAAAGGAGGCTGGCTTGGCCCCTCATTACCAGGAATTGGCCAACTCAAGTTATTACGCGAGGTTGAGCAAAGCTTCCCTGCATGGCTGGATATCACGTTCTTGGACGAAGAATTACGAATTTGCAGAGGCAATGCAGGTACAACCTTTGCACTGCTGCGTCATGAAAGCATCACTAAAGACGAACTTCTGGAATAAGTGACTTATCAGGCAAAAGTCGCAGCGGCTTCCTCACGCTGCTGAGGAGTTACTTCTAAGTACCGCTGGAGCGCTGACATTGATTTATGCCCAGACAGGGCCATAAGCACCCTCAACGGCACTCCAGCATTGTGCGCCGAAGTTAAGGCCGAACGCCGAAAAGAGTGGCTAGAAACGCCTTCTAGGCCCGATTCAGCCGCGGCCCTTTCAAGCGCATCCATAAAGCTGCGCGTACTCAGGCAAGAACCTGCAAATCTGCCTGGAACGAGATAGTCACCACCTAGAGGTTCGCGACCCTGCCGTACCACCCAAGCAGCTCTCCAAGAGCGCAGGGCTTCCCATAGCTGCGGCGTTACCGGCACCGACCGACTTGCCAGCTTGCCTTTGGTGATCCCCCGCTGGAACGTAACGGCAGATTCCGAAATCATGCCCCAGGTGAGCTGCGTTGCCTCGCCAATGCGGCAGCCAGTACGGCGACAAATCTCGGCAACGATTTGGTGATGCTGCTCAGGCAGCTTTGAAATCAATAAATCGAGCTCGTCGGTGCTCAACACACGCGACTGCCCGTGTCGATTGGACTTCATTTTTAAGTTTTTAAGTAGGCAAGAACGCAGTTTTAGCCTGCCACCGCGTCTTATTTGTATTTTACGCGGTGTTCCTACCTGGCTATCACAAGAGATCAGTGATCTTTGCTGACTATTTCTTATGCAATTGGCCTATTAGATGACACTTGCTGTTATTAGCTTTGCTGGTTGCTTAGGGGGAAGGGTTCGGATTTCTGATGTTATCAGCAACCCCTAGGGAACCTTTTGAAACAGCACCAATTCTCGATAGATTTAATGTAGCACAGCCGCTAGATAAAAAGACTAGGTAGTATTCAAGAAAGCGCATCTTGTCGAGATGAATACCACCTGGAACACAACAATAGACGAGTGGATCGTCCTCTCACGTTGCAACCGGGTGGCAGAACAACTGTTCAGCAGAGATCAACACGCAGCAGATGAATTTGGAAGGCTTGCATATCAACGCTGGATTCTCGAAGGCATCACACCTGAGCAACTACGGGACCGCAGGGCTCCTGGCATGAGTGACAGGCAAAGGCTGCGCAAATGGAAGCAGCTGAAAGCCAAAGGTTTCCCTGGAGCGATGTCATGAGTGAGAATCAGCTCGTCAACAGATTTGACGCAATACCGCCGCACATCATCAAAGCTCTGACGCTTTGCGCCAATGGCTCCACTTGGGCTGATGCTGCAGCTGCTGTTGGCATCAAGGCGCCTTGCCTCCGAAAGTGGTATCGAGACCGCAGGGCTGAAGAGTTCATCGAAGCGTTGGTACGTGAAAACCTCAACGTCGCCAACAATTTGCTGACTTCAGCAGCACCACGACTTGCAGATGAACTTATTCAGATTGCACTGGATCCCAATGTGAAGGCGTATGCAAGAACGCAGGCCATCAGCGAGAGCTTCAAAATCTTGCGCGAGAACGTCCTGGAGCAGGAGCAAAGGAGGCAGCTTCAAGAAGTAAGGGATACACTTCAGGCCCTGGAAACAGAAGCTACATGTGGTAGTCAGCATCTAAGCCATGTCATTCGACCTATTACGAGCTAAAGCAAGTATCAATATCAGAACTATAATTCCTATTGCTGGGGTGATTGTGTCATGGAATCATCAGTAGTCCCAAGAGGAAGGGCTCTATATGAGAAATCTGAACAGTGCTTTCGTCAAAGCCTATTTATAAAGATATCTACCTTAAAAAAGAAATGTGGCTATTCAGATCTTGATACAAAAGACTTTTTTGATGAGCTCTGCCGAGCCTACATAGACACAAAAGGCAGAGGATGGGAGAATCGAATTACTTCTAATTTTTTATCCGCATTCCCAGACCATCATCTCCATACTCTTTGTGTAGTTAGCCATAAATCACTTAAATTCCAAAGACCACTAGTTTATCTTGCACTCCATGCTGGATGGATCAGGCGAAGTCCTGACGGATTGTATGAACCGTCAGATCGGGCGCTGGCAGCCGAAATACTTCGCCAAAATAATAGTTTAAACTGGGAAGATATTCTTCTTAACGAGTTGAACAAAAGAGGCATCGCATTTGATCCTCCAAAATCTTTGCTTCCACCATTGCGAGGCGAGCTTAAGGGCGAAGAATTGATTTCACAATGCGAACACTTGATATCAAGTCGTTCGCTTCTACCTACAAGCTGGATAGACTTAGCTAAAGCTTGTGGATACAATAAAGACAATAAAGTTGAGTTCATAAACAATCTATTCTCTGGTCTAAACAAAAGATTTGCAGGCAATAAGCAGAAAGCAGTGGGCGATATTGTTTCCACTTTTTATGACTATGAGCTAGAAGTGCTAGCTAATCAAAAGGCTGGCGCAAAAAGGTTAAGAACTCTTTGGAACTTTTTTGCGGCTCGCAATGGCTGGATCGTTCCTGATAAAAGAGTCAAAGAGCATGATTACAAAGGCGATGTAACTGGAATCATCGACGCAATTAGGAGTGCGCATCGTGGATTACCTATAAACGAGATCCTTTTAATGGAATCCAAGAGAAGGTCTGATTCCAAAATTGAAGAACTGCGTAAAAACCAAGATCTTAAACGTAGAAAGCTCGAGAGAAATTCGATACTAGATCTCGGTTCTGGTCAAGAAGAAGCAAAAAGATTTTTGCTTCTTTCAGGTCGAGATTTAGTCGATTTTGCCGTGGATGCATTGACTGAAGGCGTCCCTGAAACCTCAATTTGTCTACGCTCAGGCTATAAAATAGACAAGATTGCTTCGTTCAGGAAGGCTTTTAGCAAAGCAGCTTCAGTCAGTTTTGGACCTCTAAGCAGAATGGTTCAAGAATACATTCAATCTACTGACGAAGTGGTTCTACCTAAGGATAAACTAGATGAGAATAATTCACAAAATCCAGCAAGCTTAGTTGCACTTGATAGACAGCTTCGCCTCTTGCAGACAAAAGTAAGGGTTAGAGACTCTGGATTTCGTGAAGCGGTTTTCGCATTACATGGAACAACATGCTTATGTTGTGATTTCAGTATCAAGAGTGTTCTAGAGGCGGCGCATATAGTGCCTGTCTCTGAGCAAGGTTCCGACGAACCAAGAAATGGAATTCCACTTTGCCCAACACATCACAGCGCTTTTGATAAGCATCTGTTCTGCATTGATCCACAAACAAATTTAATTGTTTTTAGAAGCGATATTTCTGGTAGTCTCTTAAAATTAACCAAAACCCGCATTGAGAAGGAACTTTCAACCGATGCGATTCAGAAGAGACTGAATCTATTTAAATCTCACAATAACTCTCAGAATCATTCAACTTCTTCATCAGCCAAGCAAGCTAAGTCTTCTTAAGGCCTGTCCAACTGAGCTAGCGAGCTGGAAGCTGCTGAAGCCCTAGATTTACCTCTTACCTCCGAATTTCGTTCGCATGTGAGCGTCGCGTCGCGGCCCGAATGTTAAAACTTTTTTGGCCTGGAACGACATTGAGGGATGACCGGTGCAGCCCAGCGGGCTCGCTTCCTACGGCTGGGTTAAGTGTGTTTACTTACGTCGGCCGGGGATACAGCTCAAGGGTGATGCCTCCCCTGCTGCGCTGGCTGAAGCGTTGAGCTCAGCGGCCCTTGAAATCGGCCAAGTCAGTCATCAGGGAGTGTGCTTGCTCTACCTCGGCCGGATCAAGTCGGAAGTATTCCGTTTGTGGAATCCTTTTTTCTTTGAAATGAGCATGCATTTTCCTTTCGACCTCTTGGTAGTTGCTGCAACGAACCGAGTTGAGAATCTCATCAGGGTTCAGCTCTTTCATCCGCCTAAGCAGATTCTCGGTAATTCCAATTTTGTAGATGTCAGAATTTTTGACGAAGTAAACGAATCCATACGCCTCGGTTGAATACGTTATTGAGTTCGCTTCGTTCTGACTCTGAATGACGACAACATGCTTCCCTTCGTAGCGCGCTGTCTCAGGGAGGATTCCCTCATGAATTGCCACTATGACAATTGATTTTTCAATTTCTTTTATTATGGATCCTGTGATGCCCTCTTTCTGGGCTCTTTGTTTTGCGACAAGAATTCTACTTTTAGCTGAGTAGGGCCCTTCAACGTTCTCTGCCATGCATTTAAGAATGAAGCCAACTTTGTTGTCTGTATTCCTATTCATGTTGAGGCTGTAATCGGATGGTATGAGCTTTCCTTTTGCGTTCCCCTTAATTTTCTTTACTGCAACAACAGTTGCCGGCTTCAGAATCTTGAAGACCTTGTTCCAGAACTTCGTGTCTAGGAGGACCTCAGCCAATTGCTTGGTGCGTGCCTTGCAGTTCTAGCCGACTTCAGGAGCCCAGCCAGCCTCAGCACGCCACGTTGGTGCCCAGAGCTTGCACTTCTTCATCAGGCGCTCAAATAAAATTACATACATCGGCAACAATTTTTGCTTCGTGAATAGTAGCCGGCTCATTCCAGTCATTCCATTTCGATCCAGCACCAGTGAAATTGAATAAACGCTCCGTACATAGAACCGCAATGAAAAGAGGCTGTTTTTGAGGGTTTACACCTGGAACTACAATTGAATCACCCATTTTTTGAGAGCGTCCAAAATCAAGTATTAATGGGCCATATTTTCGGGTTTCAGCTATTGCAGGGACTGCAATCAAAAGAGCTACTACAAGAAAAGGAAGGCGATTCAAGGTTCTGCGTCATCAGACAGGCTTTCTAACCCGATTATTTAGGATTCTTTGATGCACTTGCTACTAATTAAAAGAGCTAGGACTGAACTGCTCGCAGTTGATTTGCATAACTGACTGAGAGCGGCGAGATCACCTCTGTGAAGGCTGGTGGTTTCGCTTGTTTAGCCAGCCTCATACGCCCAACCGACTTGCTTCTGCCAGGTGGGAGCCCAAAGCTTGCACTTCCTCTTGAGGTGCTCGCCTTGCTGTAACTGCTGCTGCCTGAGGTTGCAGCCCGAGGGAAGCGCTACCTCCGACTGGAACGGGAGCGGTTGCTGACGTCGGACGAAATCACTCCAGCAGAGGCTTTACCCATTCCAGCTCTTGGCTGGATGCGAAAAACCCCTGGATCGAGTCTTTGACCCTCATGTCGAAGCTGCGGCACTGGACTGAGGGACTAGGACAGTTCCTCTTGATCTCAAGGTCACTGAGCTTGAAGTTGTAGGCCGCCCACTGAATTCTGAGGGGCAGCTCCTTCAAGCAAACCGCTCCAAAGCCAAAGAGGGCGATGCCAGCAGCAACTCCGACCCCGATACCTAAGCCCTGCTTGAAATTCTTGTGCATGCGCCAAGGTTGGCAGCTGAACCCCTAACCAACTAGTTGGTCATCGGCATCTAAGAGTGCCTTCCCTTTCGAAACTCTCAGCACCTCTCCTGTAATGGAGGGGCTGCTGAACAGAACTCGATAGGTGTTCCCTGTTGCCAGCGATTTTGTGCGGGCATGAACGAACGCCTTGAATTCAGTTTGAAAGCAAGTTTCTCTGGCCCACTGATCGGGGCCATTGTCCCGTTCAACGCAGTACATAGATCTGACGCAAGTACCTACACCTTTGGTGTGTCCTGTCCCGTGCGCCTGTGATCTCAAAATCACCTTCGGGATCATGTCTTCAATTGGCGATCAAACCCTTGGAACGATGTGAGTCACCAGGTCAGCGTTCACCCGGTTGATGACGCCGGTATCGACATCAGCGACCTGGAGCAACGTTGGAACTTTGGGGTTCCTGGCACCGCCATCGACCCAGATCACATCAGCCATGCGCCAGGCGCCTTCCGTGTCAGTGACGATCACGGTCATGGCTGCTTTGACGTGCAGGAAAACAGGATCCGCCTTCGGCGCAGCAACGGCGCTTGCATGATCAACCGACATACCCTTTGATTAAGTACAGATGTACTAGTACAGGTTGGCGGCTTCGTGCAACTACGAGGAACAACGAGCAGTGCTGAGATCAGCCTTCCGTGCAAACACGAAAAATTGGCTGAAACCCCTTGCTGCAAAGCAGCGAGCAACTGCCTTCTAAGCAGTCGGTCGATGGTTCGAATCCATCAGGGGGCGTCGACGACGAAGCCACTCCAACGAAAACGTCTTGAAATGGTTCAAACGGGTTATGGAGCCCCTCGGATTGTTGAAGGGGCTCCCATCAGACGCTCAGCTGTAGGCCTTGGCAATCAGGGGGCCAGCCTGCTCATCTGACAGCACTGGGGTGACCTCCCAGTCAAGGCACTCGGCCCACTCGGCGGCATGCTCGTAACAGGCATCAGCGTTGTCTGCCTCCACGAGGATCCAGCCTTCAACCGAGCCAGGGGCATGCCAACGCTTCCAGGACTTGCACTCAGGGAAAGGCGCACCCGTTGCCAGGAACTTCTTGGCAGCAATTTCGTGGTAGCCGGTCTTGAACGACCAGTGCATCAAAAAGGTCATGGAAGGTGTTGAAGCCAGCGAACATTCCCACAGACCAGACAGCTTGTCTGTGAGGGCGAACACGGAGGGATGGAACGCTGCAGGCCCTTCCCTCAATCGTCATCGGCAGTCGTCTTGCATCCAGCGTCAAGCGCGGTTACATGGGAGCCATACAGCCAGATGGCGGAATGCCGGAGCTTCTCAAGCGTCAGATCGACCGCCTGGAAACCGCCATTGACCTGTCGACAGACTGGCTTGAAATTCAATATCTGATGGTTGAGCTCGATCAACTCAAAGCTCTGTATGAGGAGGCGGAATCAGAGGCTGCTTAAGCGGGTTTTGACATCAGCCTCAGATCAAAACTCCATCGAAATCAGCCACACGTCCGGCCAGCTTGTTCAGCGTTATGGGGCCAGCCCTGCCAGCGTGGGCAGTGATTGACGTTCCATGGGATGAATAACAAGCAGCAGGCGGAACTGGAACGCCTCGAACGGGTGCTTGCGGTGGCCAAGCGGAACGGAAACGAGCTCTTCATTCAGAACATCGAACGGGAGATCGCCGCCGTACAGCGGGGTGAAAGCTCCCCCCTCATCGAGGAATACCTCACCGAGGAAGAACGGGCATCAAGGGGCGTCGATAACCAGACCGAGGCTTGAAACCAACTGAAAGGCACGCCATCCAAACAATCGATCGTTCAGGCCCTCAAGGCAATGCGCCTTAATGCTGATGACTTTGGGCCCAGAAGGCACAAAACTATGGGCATCGAGATCGGAGGAGCCCATGACGGACGACACTCCACCCCAGCAGACCAAAGAAGCAGACTGACTTTCTGGCCCCTGCTCCAACAGTCTCAACAATGACCTGGGTTGGTCCTTTGGTGGGCACGCAATGGTCCGCCACGCCAATCGACGCTCCACTTGCACCGTCTCAGGTGCCCTCGGAGAAAACGACCCAACACCTCGAGCCCATGGCCCCAGGGCGCCTCGAGCCAGACGCTTCGACCCTTTCTTTTCTTCGCTGAAGTGATGGGTTGAACGATGCACAAACGAGCGAGTTAGGCCGTCTTTCCACCGGGAAGGGCGGCCTTCCTCTTTGTCTGATCACCCTGAAACAGCAACAACCTGATCTCATCTCAGGCTCACGTTCAACACTTAAGGGAAAGAGTCATGCAGGCAAGCATCAAGCTTCTGCATCTTCAACATCGGCCCCAGAACCAACACCCTCAGCCACGGGATCCTGCCCAGGCCGCCAACCACTTTCCCAGATTTCCCGCGTCTTGAGGTTCAACTCGTCGCGCGATAATCCCCATAGCGTGAGACATTTTTGAAGATCATCGCGAATATCTTCAGCGCCAGGAAAATCCGCATAACGAGAAAACAATGCAGCAATCGTTGTCAACTGCTGCGGACCTGGCGTGCCCTCATGACCCAAAACAGCATCGATCTGGTCGCGATCGATGGCGTAAAGCGGATGGGTTTGTTGCGTGTCGTCGGTCATCAACCAATCATGCCTGAACAGGACGACCAGAGCAGCGGATCAGTCGAGCTCCCAGCACTCAGAACCACGACTGGTGAGCAGGCACACAACATGGTTTTCCTCGCTGATCAGGCGATATGTATGCCCATCAGCATCACTGCGGGCACGGGCATGCCAGAACGCATTGTCTTTTGAAGCGTGCTCGGCACGGTTGGACCAACCCTCAACAGTTAGCTCTTGAACCGCAAACATGCGCTTGACTCGAACTGAACAAAGGCTCGAGGGAAACACGGGTTCTGTGCAGGATCAACAGAAACTCGTTGGGATCACTTGATCAGCTGTTGTAATCAGCGTAAAGCTGAAATTTTGTCGACGCTTGAACCAACTTCCTCTATGGAAAGACGCTCCGCTATGGCGTCATTCTGAAGACGAAAGAGAAAGCCATTCACCCAAGCTGTCTCTTTGTTGTTGACCTCATGGCCACGGTCAACAAATCCGGGCTGCTGCTGGAACAGATGCAGAAGAATGGTCAGAACGTCCTGCGGTGAAAGATTTTCAGGGTCAATCGATGGCAATTGATCCCTGACATCCAGATACGACATTGATCCGGTGGTCGCAACATCAAAGGCCACTGTCGACTTGCACACACGATCAGTCCATCCAAACAAACAGCCCCACCGAAGTGGGGCGTCATCCCTTGAATGAAACGGGGATCAGAGCCAATTGGCACGCATGGCCTCGTAGGTCACGCCTCGGTATTTCAACTGAGTTGGAGCAACCTTCTCTTTCGCCAGCTTGACGGGAGAGAGATGGGCAGAGGTGTAGTCGCTGGATTCGGATCCGCGAGCCACAGCCTTTTTGGAGCTGTTGCGGAGCTGCACGCGCAGCTCACGCTGCTTCAGAAGCTGAAGAGCATTCATGGTGTTCCTCGTAGAAAGCTCAGGCCCCGTTCCATGCCCTGAGTCGAACTGCGCTTCGCTATGTAGCGAAGTGAACGTTTGTAGCAGTTGCTACAAAATAAATATAGGACACCCAAGACCGGTTGCGCTGTTCGTCACGCAACAGCGAGAGGCAATTAGATCAAGCTCAACCGCACAAGCTGCGGCAATGCGAGCGAATTGTGGTCGTCTTCATTCGTCGTTCTCAATTCAAGGTTGAAAAACAGCGCTGATTGCTCCTGAACAAAAGGGCCTGCATGCCACGTTCCCGGATGCAGCTTGAAGGCTTCACCGGCTTGAAACTTGATCAGAGCGATGGAGGATACGGCAGGGGGACAGCCTGAATCCGTTGAAGGAGCCATGGCCAACCACCAGGGCTGTGCATCGGCAGACCCCAAACATTGGCTCACGCGATAGTGCCGCGTCATCGACTTGAGCACGGGGGGCCGGCGGCGGATCCGCATCACATAGAAACGTGGCAAGCCATCTGCAGCGAAATACAGATCTGCATCGGCGGGCCCGAACATTGCAGGGTCGCCCTGCGGACGCAACAAGGTGCCGCAGCGCTCCAACCAAGGCAAGTCCGATGAAATCGGCGTCAGGCTCTGGGTTTCCTCGTGTTCCATCCCGTCAGGATATGAAAACCAGGCCCTGCACCAACGCAACAAATGGTGCCTTGAGCCACTGACGCCAGGGTCGCGACTCCCTATCACCTGAAAAAGGTGAACCGATCATGCTGACCACATCAACACGCTTGAAACTGCAAAACATCTGCAGCCGTCTGGCCCAGGGTGAGTTCGTATCCCTCCAGGAACGTGTCTACCTTCAAAAATTTGCCGAACGCGATCGCAGCGTCAGCACGTGGGTGAGCAGAGCGCAGCGTTTTCAACGGGAAGGCACGCAACAAGGGCTCGACGGCTTAATGGCCGATCTCGATCTGGGGCGACGCAATCCAGACGACCCTGAGCATCCAGAGGATGATCTCGGCGACTGGTTCAGCAATGCCTCGCCCTGGCTGCGTCGCGACTGAAGCCCCTTAGCTGGGATCGTCGAGGGGGCCGAAATGGTTGACGGCAACCTCCTGCAAGGTCTTCAACGATTCCAGAACAGCCAGGCGTTGCTGCGCCTGGGCAAGCATTGGCTTGCCATGGGGAACACATGACTCGATCAGGGATGCCGCCTCAGAGGCCTCAGCCTTCACCCAACCGGTGCATCGTTCGAGGCGGGTGGTGAGATCACCATCGCGCAACGCACCCGAATAGTTCGGCCCTGCGAAAACCTCGAGAAGTGTCGCCAGTGCGTCCCTGGCCTGCTCCCGATTCACCGTCATAGGGCTTGTGGAATACGGGCCCACACTGGCAGCACGGGCACAAAAAAGCCGCCACAAATGGGCGGCCGGGTGATGGGGATATCCACAGCTTACCTGAACGATCCAGTGATTGCAGGCCTTTTGAAGAAACGGCGACAACGCAGTTCGTCAAAGTTATCCACCTTCCTGTGGACAAAACGCCGCCAAGCGATGTCTTGTGAAATTCAATCCACCAGATGTGGTGGATCAGCTGCACAAACTTGACGCGAAGCACTACACTTATTGGAGCGCCAGGTGATGGGGATTACTTGGCTTAATCCTCCGTTCAACGGAGGGTTTTTTATGGCTTGTTCCTCAACAAGGCAGACCTGTCTGGAGAGCCTTTGTATCCAAGGAGCGTGTCTACACAGCGGAGCTGAGCCAAAGGTGCACAACTTTGTTCATTGATCTGAGTGCGCTGGAGCTTTCTTTGGTTCTGACCCAGCCCAGTGGGATCAGACAACAACTCCGTGAGAAACGAGTCAGATCCCTACAGACCCACGCCATAAGCTCCGTGCATCCATCACAGGATCCCGGCTGATGCGTTCCCTCAACGGACTGCTGCCTCTCTCGATTGCTCTAAGTCTGCTCTCGTCTGCGGCAGGAGCTCTGGAGCTGGGTCCTTGTGAGCCCGCCAAAGCGGTGAAGATCATCGACACCAGTTTGAAAGAAGGAAAAACGCTTCAGCAAGCCATGGAGATGATGATCAAAGAGAAGGTCTTTGATGGATCCAAAGCCTGCATCACCTTCATCCGCGAGACCTCGATGACCATGCGAGATCCCCACCCAAGCGCTTTCAAAGCGCTCTGGTTGAACTGAACATCCGTCTGATCCTGATGATGTCGGTTTGGCGGAGAAGCAGTCACTGAGCCAACGGCGTAAGAACAAAACCGACATCATCAAGTCAGGATCAAGCCGAATCATGCAGACCCCACGACGGATCAACGATCCCACCAACAGCCTCGCCGTCGTGGTTGCCATCGTTCTCAGCGCACTGCTGTTGTTGGGCCAGGCTCTGTTCATCGTTCCAGCCGGCAAGGTTGCCGTGGTCACCACCTTGGGCAAGGTGAGCGGAGGATCGCGACTGCCCGGCCTCAATCTCAAAGTGCCGTTCATTCAATCGGTGTATCCCTTTGATGTGCGAACCCAGGTCAAACCGGAGGAATTTGCCACCCTCACCAAAGACCTCCAGGTGATTGAAGCCACCGCAACTGTGAAATACGCGGTTCGTCCCAACGAAGCTGGACGGATCTACCGAACGATCGCCGGCAATGACCGTGAGATCTATCCCCGCATCATTCAGCCGTCATTGCTGAAAGCCCTGAAGTCGGTCTTCTCCCAGTACGAGCTGGTCACCATTGCCACCGAATGGAACGACATCTCCGCCCTGGTGGAGCGCACGGTTGCCGAAGAGCTGGACAAGTTTGATTATGTGGAAGTGCGCGGTCTTGACCTCACAGGCCTGCAGATCGCCGAGGAATATCGCGCCGCCATTGAACAAAAACAGATCGCCGAGCAACAACTGCTCCGCGCCCAAACCGAAGTGAAGATCGCTGAACAGGAAGCCCTGCGTTACGACACCCTGAATCGCAGTCTTGATGATCAGGTTCTCTACAAACTGTTCCTCGACAAGTGGGATGGGCAAACGGAGGTGGTACCGGCCCTTCCGGGCAGCAATGGCAGCACACCTCCAGTAATTGTGGGGCGACGCAACTGAATGAAGGCCAGCCGTGGTTGTTGATCAACAATCGCTTCTCGAAAAACAAGATCGTCTCGAAGAACTGCAGCGCAGTTACGACGGCGAAGAACGGTTGAACGAATCATTCATCGTTCTGACGATTGGCGCCAGCCTGATCGCCAGCCTGGGTTTGGTCGCCGACAACAATGCTGTGATCATCGGTGCCATGGTTGTGGCGCCGTGGATCCTGCCGCTGCGGGTGGCGGTGTTCGCGATTCTGATCGGGCAGGCAAGGCTGTTATCCCGATCACTGATCACCCTTGTCGCCGGAGCAGGGATCACCTTGTTCCTATCGATGGGATTGGGCTTCATCGCACGCGCTCAAGACTTGCTTTTGGTCGAGGCCTTGCCAGAACAGATCGTCTCCCGACTGGAGCCCAACACCTTTGATCTGGGAATCGCTCTGGCGGCAGGTGCGATCGCGACCTACGCCAAGGTCAACCCCGGTGCTGTGAGTTCGATGGCCGGCACGGCGATTGCCGTGGCCTTGGTTCCGCCGGTTTGCGTGATGGGATTGATGCTCTCCGGGCCAGACATCAGCAGTGCCCAGGGTCCTGCACTGCTCTATGCCGCCAACCTGCTTGGAATACTGATTGGTGGAATCACGGTGCTGGCGATTCGTGAGCCGTACTTCCGCGACAAACTCAGGCGCCGCCGCCGCTCACGCTTACCCGTGCTGTTGGCATTGGTTTTGGCCGTGCTGGTGGGTCAAAAACTGTATGGAAGATATGAGCAATACCGATTCAAGCTGAAACGAGAGGTTGCTCAAAAACAGATTGAATCCGAGATCCGCTACTACCTCAAAAATGAAACATTAATCTTTGGCGCCAACGACGCCGTGGAACTGGGAAAAGTTGTATTCGACTGGCCCAACTACTGGGAACAAGATAAGGCCCCAAGCTTCCAGGTGGTGGTGCGATCGCTCGACCCCACGCTGCCGAGTTACAAGCAGGTTCAGAACATCCAAGACACGATCAACAGCAGACTTGCAGGCCAATTCCCCGGCCTTGAACTACAGATGCAGGTGCAACGCATCAATATGAGCGTGGTGGAAGGAAATGAAGTAGACGTGGAGGTTGATCTCGAGCAACTCTTCAACGAGTTAGATACTGCCCTCGCACCAGCACAGTTGCTTGAAGATGAAACGAAAGAGGAAGCTGAAGACTCCGCTAATACTGGAATTTGTTTAGAGACAGATTGCTGAAACGCGATTTATTTGCGAGTCAGGATGACAAACAGGGCGTGAATCACAGCGGCTGGCCACATGCCGAACAACACCGGAAAACCAAGGCCGCCCACAGCGAAGAGATAAATCACCAGGTTGATCCAAAAGGGCTGGGTCAACCCCACCTGGGTGAAGACACCAAGGGGTGGAATGAACAGAGCAATGATGATCCGAAAGATGTCGCCGCAGGTCATCAGAGGAAGCTCGGGAGTGTCCTTGTTTTAGCCATCACCGCCTGATGCACAGATGGTCCTCGCCATTGATGATTGATCCGACTCCAAGAACTGCCTGCACAACAAAAAGCCCCCTCCGAGGAGGGGGCTTTCCGATTCAGTTGATCTGAATCGTTTGTTGATTCCAGATCAACCGATGGCAGGAGCTTGCAGAGCCACAGGAGTGGACTCAGCAGCAGCCAGGTCGAGGGGGAAGTTGTGAGCGTTGCGCTCGTGCATCACTTCCATGCCGAGGCCGGCACGGTTCAGCACATCAGCCCAGGTGTTCAGGACGCGGCCCTGACCATCAAGGATGGACTGGTTGAAGTTGAAGCCGTTCAGGTTGAAGGCCATGGTTGACACGCCGAGGGCGGTGAACCAGATGCCGACAACAGGCCAGGCAGCCAGGAAGAAGTGAAGGCTACGGCTGTTGTTGAAGGAGGCGTATTGGAAGATCAGGCGACCGAAGTAACCGTGGGCAGCCACGATGTTGTAGGTCTCTTCCTCTTGGCCGAACTTGTAGCCGTAGTTCTGGGACTCGCTCTCGGTGGTTTCACGCACCAGGGAGGAGGTCACCAGGGAGCCGTGCATGGCGGAGAACAGGCTGCCGCCGAAAACACCTGCGACGCCCAGCATGTGGAAGGGGTGCATCAGGATGTTGTGCTCGGCCTGGAACACCAACATGTAGTTGAAGGTGCCAGAGATGCCCAGGGGCATTGCGTCAGAGAAGGAACCCTGACCGAAGGGGTAAACCAGGAAGACAGCGGAGGCTGCAGCGACAGGTGCGCTGTAGGCAACGCAGATCCAGGGGCGCATGCCCAGGCGGTAGGAGAGTTCCCACTCACGACCCATGTAGGCGTAGATGCCGATGAGGAAGTGGAAAACAACCAGCTGGAAGGGGCCGCCGTTGTACAGCCACTCATCGAGGGAAGCAGCTTCCCAGATGGGGTAGAAGTGCAGGCCGATGGCGTTGCTGGAAGGAACAACAGCACCAGAGATGATGTTGTTGCCGTAGATCAAGGAGCCAGCGACGGGCTCACGGATGCCATCGATGTCGACCGGAGGAGCGGCGACGAAAGCGATGACGAAACAGATGGTGGCAGCCAGCAGTGTGGGGATCATCAGCACACCGAACCAACCGACATACAGACGGTTGTTGGTGGAGGTGACCCACTCACAGAAGGCCTGCCAGCTGGAAGCGCCGGAGCGCTGCTGGAGGGTGGTGGTCATGAGAACGGAAAGAAATGTTCCCGAAGGAACGGTTTAAGGAAGGGCAGGACAGCCCTGCCTGTTCGGGAGTGTAAAGGAAGATTGCGCTGTGTGTCCTCAGATTGCGAAACCAACGCTTAAGCGCCCCACGCGGGGAAAGCGAGACTTCCAAAAGGCTTAAGATTCATGAGACTCACCAGGGCGCTTTTTGGTTCTGATCCGCTGGATGCAAGCCGGCCTTCGCTTGGAGGAAACCGTTCCTCTGAGCCAGGCTCGTCACAGGCGACTGGAGCTGGAGGCTCAAGGTGCCACGGTGTATTGGAGTGAGCGACTGGCCCAAGGCCAGCTCTGCTGAGAGGCTGGGACCAATCGGGACTGGCCCATGCGGCGTTTGATTCCTCTGCTTTGCCTTGGGGTGACCTCAATTGGCCTGAGCAGCTGTCGAGTGGTGCCCTCCAGCAACGACAAGCCAAGCGGAAGTGCTTCGATCGAACAGCTGGAACGAAGGATCAACCAGCTGGAGCAGAAGCTGCAAGAACTCAGGTCACCTGCCGGCGACCCCGACAGCAAGACACCAGCCGGCCCGCTGCGATCCCTCACCCTGCGGATCGGCACCGAGGACGACCGATTGCGGATGTACTGGGCTGATGGTCAGATGAGCAATCTGATCTGCTCAGAAGAAGGGAAGGGTGTGTGGGCCTGCGGTTAAGCCGCAGCGAGCAGCTGTTTGAAGGCCAGTAGCCAGTTGGGCTCCACAGGCCACACCTCCCGGCGGGTGAGGGAGAAAGCAATGCTTTTCTCGGCATAGGCCGCTTCGTTCACAAACACCGGAATTTCCCCTTCAACCCAAGCTTCACAACGGTCGGTCCCATCAGCAGCACGAAACATGGCCTGGGTTGAGGCGATGTTCTGCCAATCGCGGCCCTGCAGGTCGGGATGCACAAGGGCCTGAGGCTCTCCGTTCTCCGCCTTCGGAAGATCCCGACTCCCCAAGTGACGGTGCACCACCAAAGCATCCGGCAGCCGGGCTAACCCCTGATGTGCCTGATCCAAGGCCCTCAGGCAGGCTTCCAAGCCAAGACGGGTCTGTTCAACGACCCGGGCATTGAGCAGACCTTGCGGCACAGGCCCCACCTCGATCACCAGTCCGCAGGGCCAGGATTCAACAAGGAAGCCGGTCTGCTGAGCATCGGCTTCATGCAGATAAATCGGCAGGCCGAGCGCTCCCTGCACCAAAGCAGCGAGGGCGAGATCAGCAGGGCGTCGGCCGTACACAACCAGGGAATTGCCCATGGCCGCAGTGGTGCTGTGCAGATCGATGGCCACAGCACAGGGCTGCTCGCCACTCGGGCCATGCAAACGCAGGAGTTCCCCAGCTCGCAGGAACTCCAATCCGGAGGCACCCTGCTCCAGCTGTTCCGGGAGGAAGCAGCGGTTGAGATCACGATCGACGTATCGGCAGCGGCGGCGCAACGCTTCTGGGTTGCCGATCACCTTCTGGACCGCCAAGCCAGCCGCGTCGATCAGATCAGGGTTGGCCTGCCACTGCTGCAGCAACCAAGGGGCATTCACCTCATTCCCATGGGTACCGGCCACCACAAGAACGCCACAGCTGCTCATGGACCACAGCGAACCAAGTTCTGACTGAAGCACGAGTCACAGCGAGGATGAAAGGGATCCAAAACAAGCCATGTCGATCCCACCTGTCGTGGTCACGGCCGCCCGTCGCAGCTGGCGATGGCAATGGCAACGGCTCATGGGTGGGCTAGGCCCAGCCGATGCGGCCGGCAATTACACCCGCCCAACCAGCGATCCGCTCACCCAGCCGGCATTAAATCCCGCGGACCTGCTCCAGCGCAGCGCAGGTCAACGGCCGATGCTGGTGATCGGGCGCAGCTGCCCCTGGGCCCACCGCACCTGGCTGGTGCATCAGCTGCGCCATCTGCACGACAGCGTCACCCTCGTGATGGCACGGGCGGATCACAACGCTGGACGCTGGGCCCTCGATCCAGCCTGGGAGGGGTGCAAAACGCTGCTGGAGTTGTATCAGCACTGCGGCGCCCCCCCCAGCTACCGGGCCACCGTGCCTGTGCTGGTGGATCCCAAGACGCGCACCCTGCTGGGAAATGACAGTGCACCACTGGTGGACCTGTTGAACCGCTGGCCCCATCACGACGAGATTGTGGACCTGGCACCAGCAGAAGCAACCGACAGGATCCAGGCCTGGCAGCAGCGGCTGCAACCGGCCATCAACGATGGGGTTTACCGCTGCGGTTTCGCCCGCAACCAAGCGGCCTACGACCACGCTGAAGCCGATCTCTTCGCCGCCCTCGATGCGGTGGAGCAGAGCCTCGAAAGCAATGGTCCATGGCTGTGCGGGGAAGCACTGACCCTGGCGGATGTGCGGCTGTTCCCCACCTTGATCCGCTGGGAGCTGGTGTATGCCCCCCTGTTCGGTTGCAGTCGGCAGCCGCTATGGCACTACCGGAAGCTCTGGAAATGGCGACAGCGCTTTTATCGCCTGCCGGGCGTGGCGGACACCTGCGACGGCAACGCCTGGCGACACGATTACTTCGGTGCCCTGTTCCCCCTCAATCCCAGCGGCATCGTTCCAGCCGGTCCTGACCTGAGCACACTGGTGAACAGCACGGCAGCGTCGGGATGACCAGCGCAGATCCAACCTTTGAAGGTGTTTACGGCACCTACTCGATCACCGCTGCCGATCGCCAGGAGGTGCGTTTTTATCGAATCGCCCTGTTGATCACCGGTCTCAGCCTGGCCGCAGGGGTGCTGCAGTGGTGGCAGACCGACAGCCCCTGGGCATGGCTCTGGGTGCTGCCGATGGCCACGGCCCTTGGCCTGGCGCTGCGCTGGATTCACATTTATCTCCGACCCTTGCACCGGGCCCTGCAACTGTTCTGGCTCAGCGGTTGCATCGGTTGGGGGGCCCTGCTGCTGCAGGCCGGCCCCACCGAAGTGCTCTCCACCCTCCGGATTC
Organism: Synechococcus sp. A15-62; assembly: GCF_014280075.1. Taxonomy (NCBI): domain Bacteria; kingdom Bacillati; phylum Cyanobacteriota; class Cyanophyceae; order Synechococcales; family Synechococcaceae; genus Synechococcus; species Synechococcus sp. A15-62. The sequence goes on along the minus strand of NZ_CP047950.1, from coordinate 509,620 downwards.
AGCCGCTGTGGATCCTGGCCATAGGGCCGCTGTTTGCCGCCTTGGCGGGAATCGGCTTCAAGGAGTTTTTCTGCTTCCAACGGCCCGAAGCCATTGGTCTCACCTTGCTGCTGCCGGCAGCGCTGCTGGGGCATCTGGTGGGACTGATCAATGGTGACCTCTGCCTGGCTCTACTGGAAGCTGCGGCGTTGCTGCTGGTGCTGCTGGCCCTGCGCAAATTCGGCATGGAGGCAGCAGCGGATGTGGGCGACAAGAGCGTGTTTGCTTATCTGGACGGTCAACTGCCCGCTGGCAAGCCGTGAGTCTGATCAGCCTGGTGAGTGCGGCCAAGGATTTCGGCATCCGCACCCTCTTTTCCGATCTCGATCTCCACATCGGTGAAGGGGAGCGGCTCGGGCTGATCGGTCCCAATGGCGCCGGCAAATCCACCCTGTTGAAGGTTCTGGCGGGGAAAGAGCCACTCGGTGAGGGGGAACGCCGCTGTTCACCGCGGCTTCGGGTGGAGTTGGTGGGTCAGGAGAGCCGAATCACTCCGGGGCTCACGGTGCTGGAACAGGTGCTGGAGGGCTGCGGCGCCAAACGGGATCTGCTGGTGCGCTTCAACGCCCTCAGCGACGCCATCGCGGCAGACCCCAGCAATGAAGCACTGATGGCGGAGCTGGGTCAGCTCAGCCAACGGATGGATGAAGAAGAAGCCTGGAGCCTGGAGCAGCAATGCCGGGAAGTGCTGCAGAAATTGGGCATCAGCGATCTCCAGCGCCCGGTCGATGACCTCTCCGGCGGATACCGCAAACGGGTGGGTCTGGCATCAGCCCTGGTGGCCTGCCCCGATGTGCTGCTGCTGGATGAGCCCACCAACCATCTCGACGCCGCTGCCGTGGAATGGCTGCAGAGCTGGCTGGATCGCTACCCCGGGGCTCTGGTGCTGGTCACCCATGACCGCTATGTGCTCGATCGGGTGACGCGACGGATGGTGGAGGTGGACCGAGGCCAGGCCCGCACCTATCAGGGGAACTACAGCACATTTCTGCAGCACAAAGCGGAAGAAGAAGCCTCAGAAGCAGCCTCAGCGGCCAAGTTCAAAAGCGTGCTTCGCCGAGAATTGGCCTGGCTACGCCAGGGCCCCAAGGCGCGTAGCACCAAACAGAAGGCGCGACTGCAACGCATCGAAGCGATGCGCGAGCAGAAACCCAATCAGGCCAAAGCGAAGCTGGAGATGACCGGCATCAGCCGGCGCATCGGCAAACAGGTGATTGAAGCGGAAGACGTTGGGGTCACAGCCGATGGCAGCCAAGGCGGTCGCCCACTCCTTGATGGCTTCAGCTACAGCTTCAGCCCTGAAGACCGAATCGGCATCATCGGCCCCAACGGCAGCGGCAAATCCACCCTGCTTGATCTCATTGCCAGACGGCGCGAGCCAACCCAAGGCAGCCTGCTGCTTGGGGAGACCGTGCATATCGGCTACCTGGACCAGCACACCGAAGACTTCAACAAAGGCAAAGGGCTCGATCGCAAAGTGATCGAGTTCGTGGAAGAAGCCGCCAGCCGGATCGATCTGGGGGGTGAACAGGTCACCGCATCTCAGCTTCTGGAACGCTTTTTGTTTCCACCGGCCCAGCAGCACAGCCCCTTGGCCAAGCTCTCGGGAGGCGAGCGCCGCCGCCTCACCCTCTGCCGGATGCTGATCCAGGCGCCCAACGTGTTGCTGTTGGACGAACCCACCAATGATCTGGATGTTCAGACCCTCAGCGTTCTCGAAGACTTCCTTGAAGACTTCCGGGGCTGCGTGATCGTTGTTTCCCACGACCGTTATTTCCTCGATCGCACCGTTGATCGCCTGTTCTGCTTCAACCAAGGACGGCTTAATCGCTTTGAAGGGAACTACAGCGCGTTTCTGGAGCAACAGCGCCAGGAGGAACGCAGCCAGACCCAGGCGAGCAAACCCTCCTCACCAAAACCGGAGCGCAGCAGCGAAACCAAGCGCGATGGTCCGCGGCGTCGAAACTTCAAGGAAAACAAGGAGCTTGCGGCTCTCGATCAACAGCTGCCTGACCTGGAGTTGCAGAAGGAGGAGCTGGAACAGCAGATGACGCAGGAGGGCGCCGACATGGCCAAGCTGAGCCTTGATCTGGCTGATCTGATCTCCCGCATCGAACAGGCCGAAGAACGCTGGCTGGAACTCAGCGAATTGGCGCCCTGAGCAAGGAGCTGGAGCCGTGGTTGTAGCCACGGCTACCGCCACCTCAGATCAAGATTGACGGATGGTCATGGGGCGGGATTCCACCACTCCAAAACCAATGAATCGCCGTAAGGTGCTTCCAGGCCACGGTCTGAATTCATGAAGTCCATCGACGAACACATCCAGAAGGATCAATCGGAAATCGAAGCTGCCAAAGCAGCTGGCGACGAGGCCAAGGTTCGTCACCTCACCGATGAGTTGAAGTCGCTAGAGGAATACAAGGAGCACCACCCCGGCGACAGCCACGACCCAACCTCCCTCGAGCTGCATTGCGAGGCCAATCCCGATGCAGACGAGTGCCGCGTCTACGACGACTGAATCAACCAGCGCGTGAAATCCAACGAGGGCTTAGTAGTCCTCGTTGTAATCGGAGGGGCTGCCGGTCAGGGTGCAGACGACAGCCTCTTCATTACGCATCGCCTTCACTTCAGCGATTGGGCGTCCCATGCGTTGAAGCACAGCAACATCCTCTTTCGTTTGGCACCGGGCAATCACGTCGCCTTTGTTATCCAGACAGGTGTAGAAGGTCATGTCATGGGAGAGACATTCCCGTTATGGCTCTCCCGCGTTCAGCCCACAAGCATCGTTGTGGCTGATCACATGAAGATTGTCTAGAGCATCAACTCACACTCCGAGCTGGGCCCAGGTTTCGGCAAGCAATTGGTCAAGATTGGTTCCCATTGCTGCGGAAATGCAGAGCACGGGCCGACCACTCGCCGTTTCAAGGTCTTCTCGCAAGGCGGGTAGATCCTCCTCTGACACCAACTCCTGCTTGTTGATCACCAGCAGACGGGGCCGATCAACCAGACCATGGCCATAGGCCTCCAGTTCCTGCTGGACGACGTTCAAGTCAGCCACGGGATCCTCGGATCCAGCGTCCACCAGGTGAATCAGCAGACGGGTGCGTTCGATATGACGCAGAAAGTCGTGGCCAAGACCAGCGCCCTGTGCGGCCCCTTCAATCAAGCCTGGTATGTCTGCAAAAACAGTGCCGTCTCCACTGGGCCGGCGCACCACACCAAGGTTGGGGACCAAGGTGGTGAAGGGGTAATCGGCAATCTTGGGTCGCGCTGCCGACAACACGGCGATCAAGGTGCTTTTGCCGGCATTGGGAAGTCCAATGATGCCCACCTCAGCCAGCAACTTGAGTTCCAGCTGAAGGGGCCATTCCTCACCCTCACGCCCCTCGGTGAATTTCTCCGGCGCACGGTTGCGATTGCTCAGGTAATGGGCATTGCCCAGACCACCTCGCCCACCGAAGGCAACGGTGAGCCGTTCACCCGGCGCTGTGAGGTCGCCCAGAAGAATGCCGGTGCGCAGATGGCGTACCTCCGTGCCGCAAGGCACCTTGATCACCAGGTCTTTTCCTGATGCACCGGTGCATTTGTTCGGGCCACCGCGTCGCCCGTCGTCAGCAGCGAACAGGCGCTTGTATTTGAAGTCGAGCAGAGTTTGCAGGTTGCTGTCGGCCTCCAGAACCACGGGAGCCCCACACCCGCCGTCACCTCCGGAGGGGCCTCCAGCAGGCACATACTTTTCACGGCGAAATGCAGCGATGCCGTCGCCGCCGCGCCCGCCTCGGACCGTGATCCGTGCCTGATCGATGAACTGCACGGTGCTGCCGGCTCAATCCAATCCATAACCCTAAGATTCAGCCGCTGCAGCTCTGCCGTTGGCCGGCGTCCGTTTCGAAGACCTCAGCAAGACGTTCCCAGGGCGCGGCGGCGGTGATCCCGTTGATGTGATTCGTCAGTTGAATCTGACGATCAACGATGGCGAGTTTTTGGTGCTGGTCGGTCCCTCGGGGTGCGGCAAAAGCACCTTGCTGCGACTGCTGGCCGGTCTCGACCATCCCAGCAGCGGTGAAATCAGAATCGGAACTCGGCCCATCAGCGATGTGCCGCCAGCGCGCCGCAACGTCGCCATGGTGTTCCAGAGCTACGCGCTCTACCCGCATCTCAGCGTGAGGGACAACCTCAGCTTCGGGCTGCGCAGAAGCCAGGCAAGATCGACATTTCAGCGAATCCAAGATCAAGCCTTTCGATCCACGCGCATGTTGCCCAAACCACTGCGGGTGCGGTCAGTCAGAGAAGAACAAATCGATGCCCGGGTGAACACCGTTGCCAGATCTCTGGAACTAACGGAATTGCTCGATCGAAGGCCAAAGGAACTGTCCGGTGGACAGAAACAACGGGTCGCCCTCGGACGCGCCATGGCGCGCAATCCTGAGGTGTTCTTGATGGATGAACCGCTCAGCAATCTCGACGCCAAACTCAGAACGAGCACGCGCCAAAAAATCGTCGAGCTGCAGCGAGAACTCGGAACAACGACGGTTTATGTGACCCACGACCAGGTGGAAGCGATGACCATGGGCGACCGCATCGCGGTGTTGAACCAAGGGCGCTTGCAACAACTCGGAACACCGATGGAGTTGTACCGGTGGCCCTCCAACATCTTTGTGGCCCAGTTCATCGGCAGCCCAGCGATGAGCCTGTTGCCCGTCACGGTGGGACCCAATGCAACCCTCATTTTGGGAAGCAAGCGCATTCAGGTTGAAGGTGAAATGGTTGAGCCCTTACTTGAACGAGAAGGCCAACACCTCACCGCAGGATTGAGGCCTGAACACTGGCATCTGGCACCAGCAACGAACAGAAATCTCCAAACCGAGGTGAGCCATTGCGAGCGTCTGGGCAATGAGCAGATCCTCACCTGTCGGCTCGTGGATGGGGATCAACTCATCCAAGTCAGAGGTTCAGCAGACATCAACATCAAGGCCGGCGATGCCATCCATCTCGACCCTGACCCCACAGGCTGGCGGTTGTTCGAGGCGGATGGAGAAGCGATCCGTTAACCACTGCGACGGCTGAGGCAACTCAGCGCACCCAGACAACGCTGCAGCCCGGTCCGCCGTCCCCCTGCTCCGCATCAGTCACCCGTTCCACGTATGGCACCGTGTCCAGCCAGGCGCGCAGGCCGCGCTTGAGCTTGCCCGTACCAATGCCATGGATCACCCAAACCGGGCCATTGGCACTGCGCAGGCATTCCTCAACCGCTGCTTCGGCCTCATGCACCCGCATGCCCCGCACATCAAGGGTGTTGCGACTGGTGCGCACCTGTGCACCACCGCCACCGGCTGAACGGGCATGCACCTTCACCACCGGCTTTGGAGGCGGCTCTGGCTTACGCCCATCCAGGCTTTCCACCGCCGTCAGATCCACCGTGGTGCGCATCACCCCGCAACGGACTGTCAGCTGAAGGCCGTCATCGGTGATGGCCAACACATCGCCGGCCTTACCGAGGGCCAGCAAGCGCACGCGATCGCCCACGGCCGGACGCCAGCCTGGCTTGGGTGCACGCCGTTCAGGGGTGGGGCGGTGATGGTCCTCCAGGCTGCGTAACCGTTGCCCAGCCCGCCGCGCGGTTTCCCCATCCGCGCGTTCATCCCGCAGACGGCGAATCAGGGTGCGAACTTCCTTCTGGCCCTGACGGATCGACTGCTCCAGGCGTTGACGACCCTGCTCCTGACGTTGCGCGGTCTGCTGCTTTTGCTTCTGCCAGCGCTGCAGCAACTCCTCGTGCAGCAGCTCAGTGCGTGCCAGGAGTGCTGCAGCATCTTCTGCCGCGGCCTGCTGGCGCTGCCGTTGCTCCTCCAAGCCGCGGATCACACTGTTCACCTCACCATCACCTCCTGGAGCCAGCAGCTGCTGGGCCTGGTGAAGCACATCCGAATCGAGCCCCAGGCGCGTCGCGATCGCCAGCGCATTGCTGCGTCCCGGAATTCCCCAAAGCAACTCGTAGGTGGGGGATAACGTCTCAGGGTTGAAGGCCACAGAGGCATTCTCAAAACGAGCGTCGTCGTATTTGAGGGCCTTGAGTTCACCGAAATGGGTGGTGGCAATCGTGAGCCGAGCTCGATCGGCAAGAGCCTTGAGCAGAGCCGTGGCCAGGGCCGTTCCCTCACTGGGATCTGTTCCAGCACCCACCTCATCCAGCAGCACCAGGGCAGGGGAACCACTGCGCTGCAGCGCCTCAAGAATGCGCCCGATGCGCTTCACGTGGCCGCTGAAGGTGGACAGGCTCTGCTGAAGGGATTGCTCATCGCCGATGTCCGCCAGCACCTGGGCACACCAGGGAAGGGAGGGTTGGCCCGAGCAGGGCAGGAGCATCCCGGCGCGCGCCATCAGTGCAGCGAGGCCGATGCTTTTCAGGGTGACCGTTTTGCCACCGGTGTTGGGCCCGGTGATCGCCACCACCCGCAGCTCCGGAGACACCTCCACCGAAATGGGAACCACGGGTGGCCCATCCGCGCGCTTGTGCTGCCACACCAACAGCGGGTGCCGCAGACCTGAAAAGCGAAACGGAGCCTCCGCTGCCGGCTCAAGCTGCGGCTCGACGCCGCCAAGCCAGCGGCCGTAACGCCCACGGGCAAGAGCAAAATCAAGCGTGCGCAGCACGGCCACCACCTGGTTGAGGGCAGACGCCTCTTCAGCCACCAGAGCACTCAGCTCCGCCAACACCCTGCGTTCCTCATCCCGAATGCGGGACTCCAGCTCCGCCAGCTTGTTGCCCATGGTGAGCACCGAGCGGGGTTCCACGAAGAGGGTGCTGCCTGAAGCCGAACTGTCGTGCACCTGCCCCGGCACCTGGCTCACGGCACCGGCCTTCACCGCCAGAACAGGACGGCCATGACGCTCGGCGATCACACTGTCCTGCAGAGATGGCGCCAGGCGACGCAGCAACTCCTGAAGTTTGTCGCGTCGCTCCTGGCGCAGTCCGTTCCATTGATGCCGGAGCGCCGATAAGGCCGAGCTGGCGCGATCAGCGACGCGGCCACCCTCTTCGAGGGCAAATTTGAGCCGCTGCTCCAACTCCGGCAGCGTCACCATCGTTTCAATCAACGCGGTGCAAACCGGGCGCAGCTCGGGGTCGTCGATCTGACGGCGCAGGCGACGGGCCGCTGCCAACGTTTCCGCCACGGCCAGCAGCTCTTCGCCGGAGGCCACTCCTCCCTTGCTGCAACGCAGCACCACGGGCTCGAGGTTCTGCACGCCGCGGAAGCTAAGCCCGCCCTCGGTGAGGTCATCAAGCGCCGCCATTTCAACGGTCTCGGCCAGGCGTTGTTTCGACTCATCCAGGCTGGCCGGAAGCGGTTGCATCCGAGCCGCATCACGGCCCATGCCGGTGCTGGCAAAGCCGCTGAGATGGTCACAGACCCGATGCCACTCCAGCAGTTCGAGGGTTTCCTGCTGAGCCCGATCCGCCTCTTGACTCAAGTCAATTGCAGTTGGAGGGGATGCCACCGGGGGGTTCATAGAGCATTTCGAGCCAGTTGCCTTCCGGGTCTTTCAGATAGAAAGACGCCGTGCCGTCGCGGTGGTCATGGACGGCACCAACGTGCACACCCTGCGCTTTGAGACGGTCGTGAATCACATCCACCTCCGCACGATCGCGGAAATGGAAGGCGAAATGTGGGCCAGCGGCTTTGTAATCCGGGCCTAACAAGGCGAGTCCGTCGCGACCTTCCCCAGCTTCGAGATAGCACCAGTCGTCGGCACGCCAGACCAGACGCATGCCCAGATCGGTGTAGAAGGCAACAGCCCGATCGACGTTCTCAACACGGATCGCAACGTGACCGAGACGATCCACGCCCCTGGGTTGATCGGTTGTTGCCATCGGATCAGGCCTCCTTCAACCAAGCCGCTGCGTCGCAAGCGTGGTACGTGAGGATCAGATCAGCACCGGCGCGCTTGAAGCTCAGCAACGTCTCCAGCACTACGGACTTTTCATCGATCCAGCCCCGCTCCGCCGCGGCCTTCACCATCGAATATTCGCCACTCACGTTGTAAGCAGCGATGGGGAGTTCCGACTCCTCGCGCAGACGGTGAATGATGTCGAGATAGGCCAGACCGGGCTTAACCATCATGATGTCGGCGCCCTCCTGCTCATCGAGCTGGGCTTCGGTGATGGCTTCCCGAGCATTGGCGGGATCCATCTGATAGGTGTCCTTGTTTTTGGGGATCGGTTTGCTGCCGGCGGCACGCGGGGCGGAGTCGAGAGCCTCACGGAAAGGTCCGTAGTACGCGGAGGAGTACTTCGCCGTGTAGCTGATGATGCCCACATGTTCAAAGCCTTCGTCGTCGAGGGCTTCCCGGATGGCACCGACCCGGCCATCCATCATATCGCTGGGGCCGATCAGATCAGCGCCTGCTTCGGCCTGCACAACGGCCTGCTTGCACAGCAGTTCAATCGTCTCGTCGTTGAGGACCACGCCGTCCTGGCTGACGATCCCGTCATGACCATCGCAGGAATAGGGATCCAGGGCGACGTCAGTCATGATCGCCATCTCGGGGATGGCTGCCTTGATCTGGCGGATCGCTCGCGGGATAAGGCCATTGGCGTTGAAGCATTCGGCCCCGTCTTCGGTCTTCAGCCCCTCGGACACCTTGGGGAACAGAACGATGCAACGCACTCCCAGGTCGTAAGCACGCTGCACTTCGCCGGTGAGGGCCGCCAGGCTCCAACGGCTGGCACCAGGCATGGCACCAATCGGCTCCACCTCAGCGCCTTCATGCACAAACAGGGGGTAGATGAAGTCTGCAGCCGAGAGGCTGTGCTCACGCACCATGGCGCGTAGGGCGGGCGTACGCCGCAGACGACGGGGGCGGTAGGTGAGCTCCATCAGACCCAAACACAAGGTGCGATCGTAAGGGTCACCCGATCAGAGGGACGCCGAACGAAGCCACTCTTGACGTGGATGGTCCGTGCGCTTGGCACGCAACTGCTCGAGCAAGCGACGCTCCTCGTCACTCCACGAGGACGGCATGGCCAACATCAGTGTGAGCAGGAGATCACCACGACCGGTCTTCGACGGCCAACCTTTGCCTTTAAGCCGCAGGCTGCGACCCGGAGCGGTGCCGGCCGGAATGCTCACCTGGGCCTCACCATCGGGCGTCATCACCGAGACCATGCCTCCAAGGGCCAGCTCATCGAGGCTGACGGGCAGGTCGGCCCGCAGCTGATCCGACTCCAGCCGCCAGATCGGGTGATCCTGAATCTTGAGATTGAGATAGAGATCGCCGCGCCTTCCGGTTCCCGGTTGCAGGTTGCCCTTGCCCTTCAACCGCAGCCGCGAGCCGTTCTTCACCCCAGCAGGAATGCGCACCTGAACGCGCTCATTGTTCACCGAAAGGCTGCGTTCTCCACCTCGAAAAGCCTCCGCAAACGTCACATTCACCGAAGCTTCGGCATCCAGATTCACCGGAGCGCGTGAAGCCTGGGCACCACGGGGGAAACCACCTCCTGCGAATCCCCCGCCGGGGAATCCACCCCCAGGAAAACCACCCCCCTGGAAGCCACCGCCGCCTGGTCCACCGAAACGGCCCAGCAGGTCGTTAATGAAATCGTCGAAATTGCCGTAGCGACCGAAGTCGACATCCATGCCGGGTGCGGCTCCCCCGCCCATGCCACCGGCCTGGTTCCAGTACTGGCCGAATTGCTCATAACGACGCCGTTTTTCGGGATCAGAGAGCACTTCATAGGCCTCACTGATCTCCTTGAACCGTGCTTCCGCCTGGGCATCACCGGGGTTGACGTCAGGGTGGTACTGGCGCGCAAGGCTGCGAAAAGCTTTCTTGATGGCATTGGCATCAGCGCTGCGATCAACACCGAGCACCTGGAAATAATCCTTGTATCCGCTGCCTGCCATACCCATCCAGTGGTGGATCCAGTCTCACCGCAACAGGGCTTGCGTTGTTGCTTCCGCATGGAGGGAAGCCCGAACGCCTTAATGCGACCTAGTTTCAGGCCAACCGCTGCATCAGCATGAGGAGCACGGCTTCATCTCTGCTGGCATCCGTTCTGGTTGCAGCTGGCGGAGCGATCGGTGGCCCACCGGTATCGGCAGGTCCCTGGACCAGCACGATCGGAGAGCCCCTGCGCAACTCCAGCCCCCAGGCCCTTGAACTGACGCAACATCTGAAGGCGATTGGGGCCAAGTTTTACGGCGCCTGGACCTGCCCGGCGTGCTTCAAGCAGATGAATCTGTTCGGGAAACAGGCCGGAGCGGACCTGACTTATGTGGAATGCCGCAAGCCGAAGCAGCTGCCGGACCAAGCCGACGCCTGCATAGCCGCAGAGATCCGGGCCTACCCCACCTGGGTTCTCCCCGATGGACGCCGAAAAGTTGGGGTTCAGTCCCTGGAAGCCCTGAGCCGCTGGAGTGGCCTGAACTGAGATGGCACTGATTCACGGCCTGCATCAGCGCAACATCCGAGGTGACCTTCTCGGAGGCCTGACGGCAGCCGTGGTCGCACTGCCCCTTGCCCTGGCCTTCGGCAATGCCGCCCTGGGGCCAGGCGGCGCCATTTATGGCCTTTACGGCGCCATCGTCACCGGATTCCTGGCGGCCCTGCTCGGTGGGACTCCCGCTCAGGTGAGCGGACCCACCGGACCGATGAGCGTCACCGTGGCGGGGATCGTCTCAAGCCTGGCCGCCATCGGCATCAGTCGTGATCTCAATGCCGGCGAGATGCTGCCTTTGGTGATGGCCGCTGTGGTGATCGGTGGTGTGTTCGAAGCCCTGCTCGGTGTGCTGCGGCTGGGGCGCTTCATCACCCTGGTGCCCTACTCGGTGATCTCCGGCTTCATGTCGGGGATCGGTTTCATCATCCTGGTGCTGCAACTTGGGCCCTTCATCGGGGTGAGCACCGGAGGCGGCGTGGTTGCCTCCCTGGGTTCGCTGATCGAGGCGCAGAGCTGGAATCCAGCCGCACTCGCCGTTGGATTGATGACACTCGCCGTGGTGTTTCTGACCCCCTTAAGGATCCGTCAGTGGGTGCCAACGCCTCTGCTGGCGCTGCTGATCGTGACGCCGTTGTCGCTGGTTCTGTTCAACGACAACCGGCTGCTGGAGCTGGGCCTTGAGCCCATCGCCCGGATCGGAGCCATCCCGGAAGGCGGCTTGCAACTGGTGGTTCCCGATTTCAGCCAGCACCTGCCGGAGCTGGTGAAAGCCGGCATGGTTCTCGCCCTGCTGGGGGCGATCGACTCGTTGCTCACCTCCCTGGTGGCCGACAACATCACCCAGACCAACCACGACTCCAACCGTGAGCTGATCGGCCAGGGCATCGCCAACACCGCGGCCGGGTTCCTCTCGGGCCTCCCCGGTGCCGGCGCCACGATGCGAACGGTAATCAACATCAAATCCGGTGGTCAGACGCCCTGGTCGGGAATGACCCATTCCCTGGTGCTGCTGCTCGTGCTGCTGGGGGCAGGCCCCCTGGCAGCACAGATCCCCACGGCGCTGCTGGCGGGAATCCTGATCAAGGTCGGCCTCGACATCATCGACTGGGGCTTTCTGCTCCGCGCCCATCGCCTGTCGGCAAAAACGGCTGCACTGATGTATGCCGTGCTGTTGATGACGGTGTTCTGGGACCTGATCTGGGGCGTTTTGGTGGGGATGTTCGTAGCCAACCTGTTGACCGTTGATGCGATCACACGGTCCCAACTGGAAGGGATGGAAGAGGACAACCCGTCCGATGCCACCGATGCACGACACGCCAATCTCTCCCCGCAAGAGGAGGCCCTGATCCTGCGCTGCGGCAAGGCCTTGATGCTGTTCCGGCTGCGCGGCCCTCTGAGTTTCGGCGCCGCCAAGGGAATCAGTGCCCGGATGGGGTTGATCCAGAGCTACAGGGTTCTGATCCTCGACCTCACCGACGTGCCCCGCATCGGTGTCACTGCAACGCTGGCCATTGAACGCATGGTGGATGAAGCACGATCAGCGGGGCGCACCCTGTTCATCGCAGGAGCCAACCACACCCTCGAACAACGGCTGCGGCAATTTGGAGTGGAAGGTGTGCTTCGGCCGTCCAGGCTGGAGGCCTTGCAGGAGGCAGCTCAGCTGATTTGACTGCTGATCTGTGTGACGTCCACTCCACAGGAATGCATTCGCACGTCTTCAGGGCGAGTCAACGCCCCTTCCAAGGCCTTCACTTCGGCCAGGGCCAGCACTTCGAGGCGCTCGACGATCAGCTCCCGCGGATAACGCTGCTCACACAACACCCAGTACAGGCCGAAGTGGCGCGCTTCACTGGCCAAGAGATCGCTGTAAAGCTCCCTTAATTGAGGATCAGGGCTGTGCTCCGCCAGCAGGGCCATGCGCTCATGGCTACGGGCTTCGATAAGACCCGCCACCAGAAAGGAGTCGAGCATTCTCTGGGGCTCACCTTTACGGATCTGCCGTGCGAGATCAGCGCCGTAGCCCGGCGAAGGCAGCGGTTCCAGGTAGCGCCCCCGGGCCTTGATCAACGCCAGCACCTGCTCAAAGTGCTCCAGCTCTTCCCGCGCCAGAGGGCTGAGGGCTTCACCCAGACCCGGTTCGCAGAGGTAGCGGAACATCATTTGCACCGCAGCTCCGGCAGCCTTGCGTTCGCAGTGGGCGTGATCGATCAGCACCTCCATCGGGTGGGCGTTGGCCTGCTCCACCCAGCTCCAGCTGGTGGGTGCGGCCAACCAGCGGATCGACGCCACTGTCTTAGTGGGAGATGTCTTGGAGGGAACAGTTTGTGCTGGAGCAGTGCTGGTCATGCGTTCCGGCGCAGGTGGCTGAGCAATCCGTTCAAGGCAAGGCTGTAACTGGCGGGGCCGAACCCACAGATCACACCCACAGCGCGCTCAGCCAGAAATGAGTGATGGCGGAAATTTTCCCGGGCATGGGTGTTGCTGAGATGCAATTCCACGTAAGGGATCGCGACGCCAGCCAGGGCATCACGGATGGCAATGGACGTGTGGGTGTAGGCCCCGGCGTTAATCAAGATCCCATCGCATCGGCCCATGGCCTGGTGAATCCGATCCACCAGGGCACCTTCGAAATTGCTCTGAAAGCAGTCCAGCTGCACAGATTCCTGCTCCGCCTCCCGCGTCAGCGCCGCTTCGATGTCCGCCAGGGAAGAATGGCCATAGATCCCAGGCTCACGCTGACCCAACAGGTTCAGATTCGGACCGTTCAGCAGCAGAACGTGCATGGCTGGAGATCGGTTCAGCTCGGCCGATCGTATCGAGATCGTGGCGAAGGACACACCGACTGGTAAGTTCTTGCGGTGTGGTTCGGGTCGGTGCCCGAGTGGTTAATGGGGGCGGACTGTAAATCCGCTGGCTCTGCCTACGTTGGTTCAAATCCAACCCGGCCCATCCTCCACATGCCCTTGTAGCTCAGCGGTAGAGCACTCCCTTGGTAAGGGAGAGGTCTCGAGTTCAAGTCTCGACAAGGGCTTACTTCCTCCCCTCGGCACCAGGGGAGAGGGGTTACGACCCCAAAACAGCCGCCGATTGCGGGCCAACAGAACGGCTGTCGACAGTGCCCAGCATCCAGACGCAACTGAGTCCCTGCTCGTTTGTCAGCGGCACAGAGTTGGAGCGACTGCGGTTGATCACAACCCGCAGGCCATCCGCAACGCCCTCGAGCACGTCCGCCCCTTGGGCTGACCAGCGCAGACCCTCCCTGCGCAAAACCCCATGGGCAGAGCGGAGTTCTGCGAGGGATTGAATGAAGGAGCGGAGATCAGCAGACCAGGGAACATCCCAGGGATAGGCCTCACGGCAGGCCGGTCCGGGACCGCTGGATGGGCCCGGCTCAGGGCCACCCGCCAGAGCAGCTTCGGTTCCGTAATAGACGCAAGGTGCCCCTGGATGGAGGAAGAGCAGCAGCAGGGCCAACTTCAGGGCCGCCAGATCATTGTTGAGGCTGTGAAGGGCCCGTGGCACGTCATGGCTGTCGAGCAGGTTCATCTGCGACCTGTTCACCACCTCCCGGTAGGAACCCGTTGTGGTCGTCCAGATGGTCAACAAAGCCTGGCCATCCAGGGGATCGAGCGGGTACTCGGAATTGCGGTAGTCCCGCCGTAACGCTTCACCGGCGGCCCAGCAAATGCTGCTCCAACCCAGCCGGTAATTCATCACGCCATCGAAGTGGTCCCCCTGCAGCCAGGTGGTGGCATCACCCCACACCTCTCCGACAATCCAAGCCTCCGGGTTGGTGGACCGCACCATCTGCCGAAACTCCACCCAGAAGTCGGCCGGGACCTCGGCAGGAACGTCAAGACGCCAGCCATCAATGCCCTGCTCGAGCCAGTGACGGCCCACCGCCAGCAGGTGCTCCCGAACCCCTGGATTGGCATGGTTGAACTTGGGCAGATCCGGCAAGGCCCACCAACCGTCGTAACCGCAGTCCTCGCCTGGGGCGGGATAGGGCTGCAGGGGCCAACGGTGCACATGGAACCAGTCCCGGTAGGGCGAATCCGCACCGTTCTCCACCACGTGATGAAAGGCCCAAAAGCCGCGGCCGCAGTGGTTGAACACCCCATCGAGAACCAACTTCATGCCGCGCCGATGCACGGCATCGATCAGATCCCTGAGTGCTGCATTGCCCCCCAGCAGGGGATCCACCTCGAAGTAGTCGTAGGCGTGGTAGCGATGGTTGGCGGCTGAACTAAAGATCGGCGTGAGATAGAGGCAGGTGATGCCCATGGCTTGAAGCCCATCGAGAGCATCGATGACGCCGTAGAGATCCCCGCCCTGGAATCCCTCCTCGCGAGGGTCCGTCCCCCATGGCTTCAGGGCGAGGTGGCGCTGCGCATCGACCCTCCCACTGCGGCGAAAACGGTCGGGAAAAATCTGGTAGAGCACCGCATCCGCTACCCAGGCAGGGGGATCGCGAAACGGAGTGGTCACAGGCAAAGCCTTTGCATTCAGCCATCTCCTGGCTAGCAGGAGAGAAAGACATTGGCCATGGCTGAGCAGCCTCTTCTTCTGGCCCTCGATCAGGGCACCAGCAGCTCCAGAGCCGCGCTGTTCAGCAGCTCCGGAGATCTGGTGATCAGCGCCAGTGCGCCGCTGCCGATTTCCTACCCCGCCGATGGATGGGTGGAACAGGACCCGATGGCGATCTGGACCAGCCAGCGGCAGGCCCTGGTGCAGCTCGATTCGAAGCTCAGCGATGCACAGCGCAAGGCAGTGGTGAGCTGCGGCATCACCAACCAACGGGAAACCACCGTGCTCTGGCGCCGCAGCAATGGACTCCCCTGTGGCCCGGCCCTCGTGTGGCAAGACGGCCGCACCGCCGCAATCTGCGAGGCCTGGAAGCAGCAGGGACTGGAGCAGGAGTGGTGCCGGCGCACCGGTTTGCTGCTCGACCCCTACTTCAGTGCCAGCAAGATCCGCTGGATGCTCGATCACTACCAGGACGCCCAGGCTGCCGCAGCCAGCGATGACCTCTGTTTCGGAACAGTGGAGAGCTGGCTGCTCTGGCAACTCACCGGCGGGCAGCGCCACGGCAGTGACATGAGCAATGCCAGCCGAACACTGCTGATGGACCTGGAGCAGCAGCGCTGGGTGGATGACTTCCGAGAGCCCACAGGGCTCCCCGCCAACGCTCTGCCCGAACTGCTGCCCTGCCGCGGGGAGTTCGGGCACATCACTGCGGATCTTCCCTTCGCAGGCCTACCGATCCAGGCGATGCTTGGCGACCAACAGGCCGCCACCCTGGGCCAGCTCTGTCTGCAGCCCGGAGAAGGCAAGTGCACCTACGGCACGGGAGCCTTTCTGGTGATCAACACCGGTGACGTCATCCGCCGCTCGGATGCGGGGCTGCTCAGCACCCTCGGCTGGACCGATGCCGCCGGAACACCCAGCTTCTGCCTGGAGGGAAGTCTGTTCAACGCCGGCACCGTGATCCAGTGGCTGCGGGATGGGCTGCAGATCATTGATCAGGCCCCTCAGGTGAACGAACTGGCGCGTTCGGTGCCGGATTCGGGAGGGGTGATGCTCGTGCCCGCCTTCACCGGCTGGGGAACACCGCACTGGGATCCCCAGGCACGCGGCGTTCTGGTAGGCCTTACCCGCGACAGCGGACGCGGTCACATCGCCCGAGCAGCGCTGGAGGGAATCGCCCTGTCGGTAGCGACTTTGGTGGAACTTGCCGAGCAGGCCCTCGGCACGGGCCTGGGTGAGCTGGCGGTGGATGGTGGCGCCGCGGCCTCGGATCCTCTGCTGCAGGCACAGGCCGATTACACCGGTCTGACGGTGCGGCGTCCCGCCAGCCTCGAGAGCACCGCCCGGGGGGTGGCGCTGTTCGCAGGCCTTCAGGCTGGGGTGATCAGCGACCTGGAGCAGCTCTCAACCGCACGGAGGGACGGGGCGGAACTGTTCCACCCACAGATGGATGCATCTGAGCGCCACCGGTGGCGCTCACGCTGGCAGGACGCCGTCTCAAGAAGCCTGGGGTGGCATGGCTGATCACCAGGTTGACCTGCTGGTCATCGGCGCCGGCGCCAGCGGTGCCAGCGTGGCCTATGAAGCAACACGACGGGGGCTGAGCGTGGCCCTGCTCGAGGCCGGAGACATCGGCGGTGGCACCAGTTGCCGCAGCACGAAGCTGCTCCATGGCGGGGTGCGCTACCTGGAGCTGGCCTTTAAAACTCTGGACCTGGCCCAGCTGAGGCTGGTGCGGGAAGCCCTGCTCGAGCGGAGCCACTGGTTGACCCAGGCACCATTCCTGGCCCGACGACTGGAGCTGGCCCTGCCCACACAACAGCTCTGGGGCCAGGCCTACTACCGAGTGGGGCTGGGGGTGTACGACGCCCTGGCCGGTGAGCGAAGCATCGGCCACAGCCGACTGCTGTCCCAGCAGCAGATGCGTCAGGCCCTGCCTCTGCTGAAGGCGTGTCAGGGCGGCGTGGCCTACAGCGACGGACAGTTCGACGATGCACGCCTCAACCTGCTGTTGGCCCTCACCGCCGAGCAACGGGGGGCAACCCTGCGCACCCGTTGCCGGGTGGTGGAGCTGGAGACTGGCGGCACGGGCCAGCTCAAGGCCGCGATCAGTGAATCCGCCACCGGCCAACGGGAACGCTGGTGTGCCTCGGCATTTGTGAATGCCACGGGCATCCGGGCGGATGAGATCCGCCAGATGGCGGAGGCTGATGCCCCTCCTCGGATGTTCACCAGCCGTGGGGCCCACATCGTGCTGGAGCAGAACCTCTGCCCGGAAGGTGTTGGGCTTCTTGTGCCATCCACCGCGGATGGACGCGTGCTGTTCATGCTCCCCTTCCACGGCCGCACCCTGGTGGGGACGACGGATGAAGCCTGCAGCAAAGAGAACGCCACATCCCCCTCTCCAGAAGAGGAGGCCTACCTGCTCAACTACGTGCGTGACTGGTTTCCCCAGCTCCAGGATCCGAAGGTGAGCAGCCGATGGGCGGGGGGCCGCCCGCTGCTGAAGCCAGCGGACCAGGGCCTGGACAGCAGCCGTGTGGTGCGGGAGCACGAGGTGGAAACGCTGGCCTGCGGCCTGGTGAGCGTGATGGGGGGCAAGTGGACCACCTGCCGGCCGATGGCTGAGGACACCCTGACCGCAGTGGAACGCCAGCTTTCAGCACCCCTACCGAAACCGCAATCCCTGCCGCTGCTCGGGACAGCCGCCAACCCCGAGCACACCATCACCGAACTGCGGCAGCAAGCTTTGGCCCTCGAGGCCCTGCTGCCCGACACACCCGAACGAGCTCAACAGGTCCTGCATCTGCAGCACAACTTCGGACTGGGTGCCGAGGCGGTGGTGGCTCAGGCCCCGATGGAGGCACGCGAACCACTGAGCAGCGTGATCCCGATCTGCCGCGCCGAGATCCAGCACGCCATCCAAAAGGAGCACGCCAGCAGCTCCGATGATGTTCTGAGCCGCCGTTGCCGGCTCGCGATGGTCGATGCTGCCGAGGCAGAGCGGCTGAGCCCTCTGGTGAACAACGAACTCGAACAGATGTAAATGCGAACTAGGCGACCTAGGTTTCGCTCATCAGTGGAGAAAACGCTTGCACTGCCTCGTTGTTGAAGATCAGCAAATTTTGCTGGATCTGCTGGCAACCATCGTGGACGCTTTCTCCGAGATCTCGACCGTCTCGAAGGCCACAACGTGCGGACAAGCGATCACCGTAAGCAAAGATATGCCGGTGGATTTAGCCATCCTGGATCTGTATCTTCCAGATGGTGACGGCAGCGAACTGGGACAACGTCTTGTCCAACGCAATCCCTCAATTCGACTCATTGTTCTGACAGGAGCCCCGGAAGACTTCAGGATTTCGCATGAACTGCGGGGATCAATCCATGCCCTGATCGACAAGCGTGATTCGTTCGATGCACTGCACCACAGCTTGAGCACGATTCTGCAACCAGCACATCAACGTTTGACGCCACGCCAGAGCGAAATCTTCGAGCTCATTGGTGCCGGCAAAAGCACCAAGGAGATCGCTCACATTTTGAACAGCGCCACATCAACGATCGAATCGCACCGCAAGGCCATCGCCCAGAAACTCAAGCTCAGCGGCGCTGAATTAATTCGAGAGGCATCCCTGACACGTCAGATCAACCCGCGCCCATGAGCCAGCACTCCACATTGAGCCTGGGGCAACGGCTGGTCCGGTCCACCGGACTGCAACTAATCCTGGTGGCGGGTTCATTCAGTCTGTTGACCTACACGCTGGGGCGGAACAGCGGGATTCAGCAGAGTGAAAGGCACCGCACCAATCTTTTGATCACTGAGATTCGTGAGCAACTGAGCGGCAAGTTACGGGTTCCGATGTTTCTCAATGACCTCAATGCGTCGGCCATTGATGCTCAGCCCAATCTGTTGAAAAACTTCGACACCCTGGGGCGTCGGTTCTGGCATCAGCTGAAAGCCTTCCCTGTTGATTACATCAATTACGGCGCGCCAGATGGCTCCTTTCTGGGTCTGGAACGCGGCTCCGATGGTGACGTTCTGCTCTACGAAGACAGCACACGGTTGGGGCGGGGTCAATTGACGGTGTTCTCCCTCTCACCCCGTGGGGAACGCCTCGAGCCAACCGAGGTCATCCCGGGCATGAGTGCCACCCACGAGGAAGCCTGGTACGTCGACACCGTTGCGGCCGGACGTTCGAGCTGGAGCAGCATTTACGCCTGGGAAGACCAGCCCGAGATTCATTCGGTTTCCTACAACACCCCCCTGCTTGACGGTGATGGCCAGTTGCTGGGGGTGATCGGCGTGGACATGGTGATCAACCAACTCAGCACCTGGCTCCACCAGGTTTGGGGAAGCCGAGATGGCCTGGCTGTGCTGATCGAAGCCGATGGACGTTTGATCGCCAGCTCAGACCCCAGCATTCCCCTTACAACAACAGGAGAAAGCAACGAGCGCAGCAGCCTCAGCGAGCTGGAACACTCTTTCGCGGAGATGCTGCACCGGATCCAACAGACGCCAGGAGACGCATCGCAGCCTCAACTCCTGCGCCACAAGGACGGAGCCTTCCTGCTGCAGTCGACGCCATGGGGCAGCGACCTCGGTCTCGACTGGATCTTGCTGACCGCCAGCAGTGCCAACGAGGAAGTGACGCAAGCCGGACTCACACTCGCCGTTGAGGTCGGCGCTGCCGTGCTGGCTCTGGGCTTCACCCTGCTGCTGAACCGCAGCCTGATCAACAGGATTCTTCAGCCTTTGAGCGCCCTGCAGCGGGCCAGCCAGACCACGGAACAGCAAATCAACCAGCTGGAAGATGCCCAGCCTCAGGCCTTGGAATACCGCTGTGAACTGGACCAGAACAGCGGCCAGGAATTGCTGGACCTGAACGTGGCGGTTCAGTCGATGGTGAAGGCCTTCAATCAACTCACCCAAAACCTTGCCGCCAAGGAGCAGCAGATCACGCGGATGTTTCAGGAGCAGCGCCTGCAGGATGAACAAGCCCTGACCCAGATGAACCATCGGCTGAAGGTGAGTCTTGAAGCCGCGGCCATCGCCCACGAAATCAATCAACCCCTGAGCATCCTGCGCCTGACGGCACAACGTTTGCAGCATCAAGTACGCGAGCGAGCCGAGGCGGACGATCCCGCCGAACTGCTGGAAGCCCTGCAGATCCTTGACGATCAAGCCAGCCGGATCGCACGGACCACCGACCAGATGAAGGCGATCATCCGCAATGCGAACACCAGCCTGAGCCGGATCGATCTGCGTGATGTGCTGGACAGCATTGAGCTGTATGTGAACTCCAACCTGATTGAAGCCAGCAGCTGGATCACGACCTCCCTACCCTCCGAGCTGAAAAGACAGAAGGCCTGGGTGGAAGGCGATGCCATCCAGCTCCAGATCGCCGTGATCAATCTGGTGAAGAATGCTGTGGACGCCCTGTCGGATCAACCTCCAACCACGGTTGCTCCGGAGATCGTGATTCGACTCGAACGCCGGGAACAGCATTGGGCGATCGTTGTCGACGACAACGGTCCCGGACTGCCTGACGACCACACTGGTGACATGCCGCTCTACAGCAGCAAGCCTTCCGGCAGTGGCCTGGGACTGTTCATCGTGCGCTCGGCGATGGAGGGGCATAACGGAGAACTGACTCTCGGCATCAGCCCCAGCGGCGGCACCCGCGCGGTGCTGCTTCTCCCCAGACAGGGCTAGCCCCCCAGAACTGGGGATTGCCTGAACAGCTGCAAGCAAGAAGGATCTGAACATCCTGGCCAACAGCATGGTTACGGTCGACCAGCTCTGCTGTCTCGACGGTCTGATCTGGCTTCAGTCAGGCAATGCGGTTGGGGCTCTGACGCTCCAGCACCAAACCACCGTCAGCAGAAATCAGCGGAAATGCGCGAAGGCCTTTGGGGTCGACGTGCTGAAACGCGATGGTCTCTGGCAGATCGAGGGGGACTGCCAACTCCTGCAGTTGGAGCGGGAGGTGCATCAGGCGGCGCGGGTGAAATTTGGGCAGGGTCTGCGACTGGAGGCGGCCCTCAGCCCTGAAACCGCCCTACCTCAAGACCTCGCAAGGATCTGGACCGTTGGCAGCTCCCGGATCCGCGAGCCCGATCACTTCGAAACCTTGCTGGAACGACGGGTGATCGAGGCCTGGCTCACCTCTGAGGAGCAGGCCCTGGGCCGCAGCGAAGCCATCATCAGCCTCCCGTTGACGGACGAGCCTGAAACGATGCGCCTCGTGGTGCATCGCGACCTCCACCAGCAACCCGTGATTGCGGGGCTGATGACCGGCTTGTCTGCGTAACAACAGCCGATCCAACTCCAATCGCCTTAGGACTGAGCGTCCACCTCTCCGATCAACCACCAATTGAATCCATAGGGCGGAAGGTTCACGAACCACTCCGCTGCGGCAGGCGGGAACTCACAGCCCCACATCACCTCACGGGTGCGCTCGCCGGTCCACTCCGTTAGATCCAAACTGAGCGAAGCTCCAGCAGCGGTGACATTGGCGGCCACGAGCACCGTCATCGCCTCGGTGCAGCGGAGATAGACCAGCACTCCAGGGTGGGGGCTGTGCAGCAACCGGAAGCTTCCATGCCGCAGTGCTGGCAGCAGGCGGCGGCAGGTGAGCATGCGCCGGTGCCAATTCAGCAGCGACCCGGGCAGCTGCTTCTGCACCTCCACATTCACCACGCGGTAGTCGTAGCCGGGAGCGGTGATCGGGGGCAGCACCAACAGCGGATCGGGGGCCGTGGAGAAGCCACCGTTGCGGGCCGGCGTCCAGGCCATCGGCGTGCGGTTTGGATCACGGTCCCGCAGACCGGGCCAGTCGCCCATGCCCAGTTCATCGCCGTAATACAGACAGGGCATCCCCGGAAGGCTGTAGAGGAGCCCGTGCAGCAACCGGTTGGAGCGTGGATCGCCATTGAGAAGAGGAGCCAAGCGTCGGTTGATGCCCCAGTTCAACCAGTGCCCCTGTCCCTGGGGCAGGCCCACCCGGATGGTCTGAATCACGTCATCGCTGATGAGATGGCCATCCCCCAACCAGAGTTCATCGTGATTGCGCAGGGGCAGGGCCCAGCGAGGACCAGATACCGCCTGCTCGGCTTGGATCAGGCACTCCCCGAGCTGCTGGGTGCGGCCACTGGCAATGGCGGCAAATAGATGGGCGGTGAGCACGAAGTTGAACGCTCCATGCAGTTCGTCATCCGCCAAATAGGGAGCGGCCTCCTCCACCGGCTGAATCGCCTCTCCCAGCAAGAGCACATCACGGCCATGGGCATCCACCCTCTCCCGCAATCGCTTGAGGAAGGCATGGGTTTCCGGCAACCCCTCGCAGCGGGTCCCCTCTGACTCAAACAAGAACGGAACCGCATCCAAGCGGAACCCATCGACGCCGCGATCCAGCCAGAAGTCGACCACCTCCAGCATCGTGTCCTGCACCCAGGGGTTCTCGTAATTGAGATCGGGTTGATGACGCAGAAAACGGTGCAAGTAGTACTGCTCGGCTACCGGATCCCACTCCCAGTTGGAAGCCTCGAAATGCCGGAACAGAACCGGTGCCTCGGCGTAGCGCTTGGGGTCGTCGCTCCAGACGTACACATCCCGTTCAGGACTGCCCTTGGGAGCCCAGCGGGCCCGCTGGAACCAGGGATGCAGGTCACTGGTGTGGTTCAGCACCAGGTCCAAAATCACGCGCATGCCCTGGCTGTGGGCCGCCGTGAGGAACCGGTGAAAGGAAGAGAGATCCCCCAGATCCGGATGGATTCCGGTGAAATCCGTGATGTCGTAGCCCCCGTCCCTCAGGGGGGAGGGATAGATCGGGGTCAACCAGAGGGTGTTGACCCCCAGCCAACGGAGATAGGGCAACCGCGCCGCAAGCCCCTTGAAATCACCGGTGCCATCACCATTCCCATCGGAATAGCTGCGAACGATCAGCTGATAGATGACCGTCCCTGACCACCACGGAAGCGCTGGGGTCATCCCCCGGTTGCAGATTCACCACTGCTAGACCCGACTGGCCTGATCGTCAGCCCTGTGGCCCTCACCCAAACGCAACTGAGCCGGATGAAGGAGCTCGTGGGGGCTGGGCTGACCCGTCCACTGGCATGGCGCCGAGAGCAATTACAACGGCTCTCCGCTCTGCTGGAGGAGCACGAATCGGAGGTGCTCGACGCCCTCGCCGCCGACCTCGGCAAACCACCCACCGAAGCCTTTTTTGAGCTGGTGGCCCTGCGACAGGAGCTCAAGCTCACCGGCCGGCAGCTGGAGCGGTGGATGCGCCCGCGCCGCGTGGCTGTTCCCCTCTCACTGCGCCCCGGCCAGGCAAAGGTTGTACCGGAACCACTCGGG
Source organism: Synechococcus sp. A15-62 (assembly GCF_014280075.1). Lineage (NCBI taxonomy): Bacteria > Bacillati > Cyanobacteriota > Cyanophyceae > Synechococcales > Synechococcaceae > Synechococcus > Synechococcus sp. A15-62. The sequence goes on along the minus strand of NZ_CP047950.1, from coordinate 486,257 downwards.
TGCGTTCTGGTGATCGGACCTTGGAACTATCCCTTTCAACTGACGCTGCGGCCCTTGATCAGTGCCCTGGCTGCTGGCAACACCGCCGTGCTCAAGCCTTCGGAACACGCCAGTGCCATCGCGGATCTGATCGCGCGGCTGATCCCTCAGCACTTCGAGCCTGAGGTGGTGCAGGTGGTCCAGGGAGATGGAGCCGTCGCGGCAGAGCTAGTGGCCATGCCCTTCGACCACATCTTTTTCACCGGTGGCGGCAGCATCGGCCGGAAGGTGTTGGAGGGGGCTGCAGCACACCTCACGCCGGTGACGTTGGAGCTGGGGGGCAAGAGCCCCGCCATCGTTCTTGAAGGGGCCGACCTCACGGTGGGAGCGCGCCGCTTGATCTGGGGAAAGGGGATCAATGCTGGGCAGACCTGCATCGCACCAGACCATCTGCTGGTGCCACCCGCCCTTCGTTCACCGCTGCTGAAGGCAATGGAGGAGGCGCGAACCGAGATGTATGGCGCCGACCCCCTCAACTCCAATCAGCTAGGGCAGATCATCAATGAACGCCAGTTCAATCGGCTGGAGCAGCTGCTGGAGTCCGCCAGAGCGGACGGTCGCATCCTGATCGGAGGCGAAATCAGCCGAGAACAGCGGCGCATCGCCCCCACCGTGATTCGCGTGGATGACCGCCAGGATCCGCTAATGGCTGAGGAGCTGTTTGGCCCTCTCCTGCCGGTGCTGGTGCTCGAGGACCTCACCACAGCCCTTCAGGAAATCCGCCAAGGGCCCAAGCCGTTGGCGCTCTATCTGTTCGGCGGTGATGAGGCCCAGCAACAGCAGGTGCTCTCCACAACCAGCTCAGGCGGGGTCTGCTTCAACGACGTGGTGATGCAGGCCGGCGTGCCCCAGCTGCCCTTCGGGGGCGTCGGCGCCAGCGGGATGGGCAGCTACCACGGCCAAAGCGGCTTCGACACGTTCAGCCACCACAAGGCGGTGCTGAAGCGCCCCTTCCGGTTTGATTTCAAGCTGCGTTACCCGCCCTACAAGGTGGATCTCAACCTGCTGAAGCGGCTGGCGGGATAAGTCGCCCTCATTGCCACCACATCCCTTCTGCAGCAAGTGCTCTGAGGGGCTGGCGCTTTAGCTCAGGCACCGTATCTTGCGGGGATCTGCCGGAGACAAATGCGCCGTACCGCTCTTGCCGCCCTGCTGCTGACGGCCTGGTTCCCCCTGTCAGCCACGGCTGCCTCGGTGAAGGTGCGATCCGGGGAGACGCTTTCGGATATCGCCGACCGCTACGGGGTGAGCGTCGGCACCCTGATGCGGATGAATGGGATCCGCAACCCAGACCTTGTTCAAGCCGGGAGCCGCCTGCAGGTGCCAGGACCCACGGTGACAGCAGGCTCCGGCCGCCATCGCGTCAACAGCGGTGAAACCCTCAGCAGCATTGCCAGCCAATACCAGGTCCGCAGTCGCGACCTGATGGCCCTCAACAACCTGCGCAATGCCAACCACGTTGAGGTTGGCCAGACCCTGCGACTCCCCAGCAACGCCGTGATGCCCCGTCCGGCCTTCAAACCGGTGGCTGTGACCCCAATCCCAGGAGCCACAGAACACACCGTTGCCAAAGGGCAGACCCTCACGCAAATCGCCAAGGCCTACAAACTGCCGGTGGCCAGCCTGATCAGCATCAACCAGCTGAGCGACCCCAACAAAGTGGAGGTGGGCACGCGCCTGTATCTGACGGATCCCTCCTTCCAGACACCCTCCACTACCCAAGCGCAGCCCGCCACAACGGAACCGTCAGTCACCGCCGGCAGACCGGTTGTGACGGTGCAGCCCACGGCTCAAGCCAAGACGACACCCGTCCAAACCAAGGCAGTGCAAACGAAACCGGTTCAGGTCAAAAAACCCGTGGCCAAGGCCAAACCGGTCGAGGCTGCGAAGCCCCAGCAGACCCTGGCCAAGTCGGCTGACTGGCGCACCTATGGCCCCCTTCAGGTGGACTGGGGCAACTGGCAGGCCATGGGTGGCAGTCAAGTGGTGCCCACCCTCAATGCCCAGGGGCAGGCTCTGTACCTGGCTGTGAACTGTTCCGCCAAAAAGATCAATGCCACCGGTTCCGACGGAAGCTGGAAAACCTGGGAAGCGCCGAACAACCGCTTCGAACAAGACCTGGTGAAGGACCGTTGTCAGACCAAGGCCTGATCTGAATCAGGCGGCGTAATCAAGCGGCCAGGGCGAATCGAGGAATCTCCGGCCGCTTTCGCGAAGATAAAGCCGCTGAGCACCGTCGTTGCTTTCCTGGATCAGCTCCTCCTGAACGAGCCGACGGGCCAACCAGGTCCAGCGGTCGTGGCGTCCGGGCTCATGCAGGGCCAGGTGCTCTCCGAGGCGACGCATCTCCGTGCCGTCCTGCTCGGCCAGATGGGCCAGGAGCGTTTCCACCTGGGCTGACCAGTCGCGTCGTTTGGGGGACTCCATGCAGCGATCGCAGCGACCACAGGGACCGACCAACTCGCCAACCGCAAGCAGCAACGCCTGTTCACGGCACATCTCACCCTCCGCGACGGCCTCCATGCGCCGCAGCTGCTGCTGCGCCAGGTCCAGGCGGCGACGGTCCTCCAGGGCGTTACTGCCCCGGGCAGAAGCCTGCATGGCCCAGCCAAGGCTGGTGCGATCACCCGGCGAAAACAGCACCTGGCAATGGGCGGGCTTGCCATCTCGGCCGGCGCGGCCCGATTCCTGCAGATAGCCCTCGGGCGTGGCCGGCAGATCGAGATGAAGCACCAAGCCCACATCGCCACGGTCAACGCCCATGCCGAAGGCCACCGTCGCCACCAGCACAGGTCGCTCGTGCTCGAGAAACAGCTTCAGAGCCTGCTGGCGGGTCTCCGGATCCAAGCCGGCGTGATACGGCGTTGCTGCAACCCCTTGATCACTGAGACGTTCCGCCCACTGCTCCACGGAACGACGGGTGCGGGCATAGATCAGCGCAGCACCACGGGACATCTCCAGTGCCTCCAACACCTGAGGCATGGGATCCCTGGGCCGCCGCTGCATCGTGTAGTGAAGGTTGTCCCGGCGGGCCGAACTCACCTGCACGAGCGGGCGACGCAGATCCAGCAGGCGAATGATGTCGGCCCTCACCCTTGGAGCTGCAGTCGCGCTGAGGGCCAGCATCGGCACTCCCGGGCAGAGGCTGCGGATCTGGCCAAGGCGGCGGTAATCGGGGCGGAAGTCATGCCCCCAGGCACTGATGCAATGGGCTTCATCCACCGCCAGGGCCACCAGTCGCCCCTCCGTGGCATGACGATCCAGCATCAGCCTTGTCTGCTCACCCTGGAGTCGTTCCGGCGCGATGTAGAGCAGGCGCAGTGTGGCGTCCCGCAGCTGCTCCAAAGCCTGCTGGCGTCGGGCGGGCTCGAGTCCGGCATGCAGGCAGGCCGCAGCGATTCCCCGTCGCTGCAGGGCCATCACCTGGTCCTCCATCAGTGCCACCAATGGTGAGATCACCACCACCAGGCCCTCACGCACCAGGGCCGGCAGCTGATAACAGAGCGATTTGCCACCACCGGTGGGCAGCACCGCAAGCGCGTCCCTGCCGGCCAGCACGGCGTCCACCACGGGCCGTTGCCCGGGGCGGAAGCCATCCCAACCGAAGTGGGTCTGCAGTGCACGCTCGAGCGAAGCCAGAACACACCAGATGTGGGGGCTTCAGATTATCGAGCACAAGATCTGGTGTCAGGCCAGCGGCGGGGGATCCAATTGATCGGGGGACTCCTCCACCAGCTGGAGCCGCACCCGTTTGCCGCCCGCCAACTCTCCCAACGACACCCGCATGGTGGCGCCGCTGAGGGTCTGCAGGGCATTGAGCACATCGCGGAGGTAAGGCGTGCTGCTTCCGCTTTCAACCCAAAGCCGCTCCTGGAGCCCCCCCAAGCGCCGCCAGGAGGTGTGCAGCTTCAACACCGCAGACTCAAGGGCCTGGGCCTGGCCCACCGCATCGGCCAGCAAGCCAAGGGCGTCCAGGCGCTGGGCCTCCTGCATGGCGCGGTCAAGATCCAGTTCCCCCTGCTGGAAGGCCCGCACGGCAACACCCGACTCGGTTGCCTTGGTGATCCAGCGCGCTGTGCTGGTGACGTCCTTGATCCGATCGAGTTCGGGCTCATCGCGGAGCACCTTGCGCAGATCTTCCTGCTGCGGCTCAGGCAGCTTGGCCAATTCCCGCACCAAGGGAGCCACCGCACGGGGTGGCAGAAGGTTCTCCTGGGTGCGCTGACGAATTTCCTCCGGCAGCAAAGGGCTCGTTGCTGCCGTGAATTCATCCGTGAGGCGGCGCACCTGCTTGCGGGTGATTTCCTGCCCCTCGTTGGCAGCCTCAGAAATCATCAGCTGCACTTCAGGAACCGCCTGGGCGGTTTCCATGAAGGCCCGCTTGGAGAATTGATTGACGCTGCTCTCTTCCAGGGTGCCGTCGCTGAGCATGCTGTCGGCGGATTCCGCCAGTTGAATCAAGCCGTAGGCGCGGGTCTTGCTGATTTCCCGCTCCCGCAGCCACTGCAGAAATCCGGCGCCCCGGGCTTCACCACCGCGCTTTTCCTTGTCCCGCACAGCGCGGAGGATGCGACCACGCCAGATCTCGGTCTGGAGATCAAAGCGATCGCAGACGGCCCAGGCCTGTTCGAGGCGGGCCAGAAATTCCATCGTGCTGATGTCGTCCTGCTCCGGGTCCGGCAAATCCAGCTGGAGCAGCGACGGATCTGGATCAAGGGCGATGGAACTGGTCAAAGGGACGCCGACAACGAAGGGACGACATTCTGTGACGCAGCGGTCATCACCATCCATTCCACGAGATACGCTCCGATTGCATCTCCTTATGCCCAGCGATGGCGATCACCCGCGGCGCCAAGGTGCGCATCAAGCGTCCTGAGTCCTACTGGTTCAACGAAGTTGGCACCGTTGCCTCCATCGACACCTCGGGAATCCGCTACCCCGTTGTCGTTCGCTTCGAGAAGGTCAACTACAGCGGCCTGCAAGGCGTTGACGGTGGCATTAACACCAACAATTTTGCTGAAGCTGAGCTCGAGCCGGCCTGAGGCCGTTGCCTGAACTTCCTGAAGTCGAGACGGTCCGCCGGGGACTGGCAGACCGTCTTGTCGACTTCAAAATTGCGCAGGTTGAAGTCTGCAGACCAAGGGCGATTGCCAGCCCTGGAGGTCCCGAGGACTTTGTTACTGGCCTCTGCGACACAACGGTGGGGCAGTGGCAGCGCAGAGGGAAGTATCTGATGGCCGCCCTTGAGCCCGAAGGCGGTGTTTGGGGTGTTCATCTACGCATGACCGGCCAGTTCCAATGGCATGAGCAGCCCTCAGAACCGTGCAAACACACCCGTGTTCGCCTCTGGAACTCGAAAGAGCAGGAGTTGCGCTTTGTGGATGTGCGCAGCTTCGGAGAAATGTGGTGGGTGCCTCCGGGTCAGGCGATTGAAGAGGTGATCACAGGCTTAACGCGGCTCGGCCCTGAACCCTTCAGCGCCGACTTCTCCGCCAGTTATCTGAAGCAGAAACTCAAGGGCAGCAGCCGACCGATCAAAACAGCGCTCTTGGACCAAGCCCTGGTGGCCGGGGCGGGCAACATCTACGCGGATGAATCCCTTTTCGCATCAGGCATCGCCCCCTTCACGCCAGCAGGGCAGCTGAATCTCCAACAACTGGAGAGGTTGCGAGATGCCCTGGTCAATGTGCTGACCATCAGCATTGGAGCCGGTGGCACCACCTTCAGTGATTTCCGCGATCTCGAGGGGGTGAATGGCAACTACGGCGGCCAGGCCTGGGTCTACCGGCGTGGAGGGGAACCCTGCCGCAGCTGTGGAACGGCCATTCAAAGAGAGAAACTGTCCGGCCGAAGCACACACTGGTGCCCGTCCTGTCAAAGCTGATTGGGCAGCGGAAGCGCCGTAAGAACCTCTCGATAGGGAGGACGAAGCACGCCGAACTCGGTGATGAAGCCCGTCACCAGATGAGCCGGGGTGATGTCGAAGGCAGGATTCCAAACCTGGGCCCCGGGAGCCGCGACATCCATGCCCCGCACGTGGGTGATCTCCTCTGCATCGCGTTCCTCAATGGTGATCGCGTCCCCATCAACCGTCGCACGATCAATGCTGCTGCCAGGGGCACAGACGTAAAAGGGGATGCCATGGGCTCGGGCCACGAGCGCCAAGTTGTAGGTGCCGATCTTGTTGGCAACATCGCCATTGGCAGCAACACGGTCACAGCCCACCATCACGGCATCCACCTCACCTCGGCGCATCAGCAGTCCGCTTGCACCGTCAACAAGCACGGTGCAGGGAACCCCGAGACAGCCCAATTCCCAGGCAGAAAGAGCAGCACCTTGCAAGCGTGGACGCGTTTCATCCAGCCAGGCATGACGAAGCAGGCCACGTGCATGGGCAGTTGCAATCACACCGAGGGCGGTACCAACGCCACCCGTAGCGATCGCCCCCGTGTGGCAGTGATGCAAGACCCGGCAGCCCTGAGCCAACAGGGAAACGCCGTGATCCACCAGCCGCTGGGTCAGAACACAATCCTCACGCTGAAGCGCAGCGGCCACGCCGGCGAGCGCTTCAACATCAACTGGGGCGGCGGAACCCATGGCCGCCTGCATCCGATTGAGGGCCCAGCCAAGGTTGACGGCGGTTGGCCGTGATGCACGCAGGCCTCGGATGGCAGTGGGGAGGTCATCACCGGAGCGTGCAGCCAAGACAACCCCCCAGGCCGCCGCGATACCAATCGCGGGTGCGCCGCGCACAGCCATGGAGGAAATCGCCTCAGCAACCTCCTGCCATCGGTGCAATTGCATGAAGACCACAGCACCGGGAAGTTGTCGCTGGTCCAGCAACTCCAGGTGATCACCGCTCCAGCGGCAACTGGGGGGAAGCGTCAATGCACGTGGGCCTCTGTGTCCTGTATAGAAGACGGAGGGAGAAGCGGATTGTGACCGCAAACCAAACCCAGCGCGAACAATTGACTGAGGTGATGCGAGGCATCCACCGACGCGGCTGGTGCGATGGCACTGGAGGGAACTTCAGCGTTGTGCTGCAACATCAGCCCCTGGAGTTGCTCATGGCACCCAGTGGTGTGGACAAGGGGCAGTTACCTGCCGATCAGCTGATTGTTGTGGATGGGCAGGGCAGGGTTTTAACGAGCAAGGGAAAAGCCAGTGCCGAAACAGCGTTGCATCTGCGCATTGTTGAAGCGACTCAGGCAGGAGCTGTGCTGCACACCCATTCCGTCCCCGGAACGGTGTTGTCCCGCCATTACGAGACCACAGGAGGGATTGCCTTAGAGGGCTGGGAAATGCTTAAAGGTCTGGCTGGAATCAACACCCACGCCTGCAGGATCACCATCCCCGTGATCAGCAACAGTCAGTCTATGCAGGAGCTGTGCGATGCCATCGCGCCCTTTCTGGAAACCGCTCCGTGCGGTTTTCTCGTGGCCGGGCATGGCCTTTACGCGTGGGGGGCTGACCTGGATGCGAGCAAACGACATCTGGAAATCCTGGAATTTCTTTTGAATGTGAAATTGACTCAAATGCAGATCGGAGATCAACGATGAATCAACAACATCTACTGCTCGACATCGAGGGAACGACATGCCCAGTGAGCTTTGTCAGCGACGTTTTATTTCCCTTCGCCAAGAAAGAACTGAGTAGATACATCACACAACACTGGGTCAAAAGCCCTCACAACAAGCCCATCCAAGCGGCCAGGAAAGAATGGCTGGATGACCAATCCGCCGAAAGCATGAAGATCAAACAACAAGTCATGCAGGGCAAGACAAGGGAAGTTGACGGGTTAATTCAATACCTCAAACACCTGATTGGCATTGACAGAAAATCAACAGCACTCAAAGACCTGCAAGGAAAAATCTGGGAATACGGCTATAACAATGGCGATCTCAAATCTCAACTGTTTCCAGAAACTGCGGAATGCCTGCACCAATGGCACGAACAAGGATTGACGCTATCCGTGTATTCGTCGGGCAGCGTTCAAGCTCAGAAACTGCTTTACAGACACAGCTCAAATGGTGATTTAGAAGATCTTTTCAGTCACTGGTTTGACACACATACAGGCCCTAAAAAATCCACGGAGAGTTATACAACAATCGCCGAGCAGCTCCACAGCCTGCCCAATCACATTTGGTTTGTGAGTGACAACGGAGCTGAATGCGATTCCGCTCGCTTGGCAGGAATGCACACTCTCTTCAGCCTTCGCGATGGCAATCCCGACCGTGACCCACGGGATCACACGGTGGTTCAATCACTCCGCGAGGTAAGTGCTCTCCTAACAACAAACCAATAGCCAACAAAAAAGCCACCTCAAGACGAGGTGGCTTCTTCGTGGGTGGTGATGGTGATTGCTTCTGCAATCAGCACATCATCAACCTATTAAGAGAATGTTTTACCTGGCATCGAGCTATTTTCTCAGGGGGCTACCCCCCAAATATCGTCGCCGCTGATGCGTTTCACAACCGAGTTCGGGATGGATCGGAGTGGGACCACACCGCCATGGACACCAGGATAGATAAACATTCTCAAGGGGTGAACCCTGAGAACTGCATAGGATCTGCAGCAAATGCTGCACGTCTGAATCAAACAAAGAAATGAGTCTTCAGGCAAGAACCAAAATGTTGGTCAAGCCCTCGGTCTATTAGTACTCCTCCGCTGCATCCATTACTGGACTTCCACGTAGAGCCTATCAACGGGTGTTCTTCCCGTGACCTTACTGGGTTACCCCATGGGAACACTCATCTTGAGGTGGGCTTCCCACTTAGATGCTTTCAGCGGTTATCCACTCCGCACATGGCTACCCAGCGTTTACCGTTGGCACGATAACTGGTACACCAGAGGTGCGTTCCTCCCGGTCCTCTCGTACTAGGGAGAAATCCTCTCAATGTTCCTGCGCGTACACCGGATATGGACCGAACTGTCTCACGACGTTCTGAACCCAGCTCGCGTACCGCTTTAATGGGCGAACAGCCCAACCCTTGGGACCGACTTCAGCCCCAGGTTGCGATGAGCCGACATCGAGGTGCCAAACCTCCCCGTCGATGTGAACTCTTGGGGGAGATCAGCCTGTTATCCCTAGAGTAACTTTTATCCGTTGAGCGACGGCCCTTCCACTCAGAACCGTCGGATCACTAAAACCGACTTTCGTCCCTGTTCGACTTGTAGGTCTCACAGTCAAGCTTCCTTCTGCTTTTGCACTCGTCAGCTGATTTCCAACCAGCCTGAGGAAACCTTTGTGCGCCTCCGTTACCTTTTAGGAGGCGACCGCCCCAGTCAAACTGCCCACCTGATACTGTCCGCTCCCCGGATAACGGGTGAACGTTAGAACCCTAGCTCTGAAAGAGTGGTATCTCACCAGTGACTAACTCATAGCCGCAACCATGAGATCAACGTCTCCCACCTATCCTGCGCATTCAGAGCCCGGGCACAATACCAAGCTACAGTAAAGCTTCATAGGGTCTTTCTGTCCAGGTGTACGTAGTCCGCATCTTCACAGACAATTCTATTTCGCCGAGCCTCTCTCCGAGACAGCGCCCTGATCGTTACGCCTTTCGTGCGGGTCGGAACTTACCCGACAAGGAATTTCGCTACCTTAGGACCGTTATAGTTACGGCCGCCGTTCACCGGGGCTTCAGTCGCCAGCTTCGCTTACGCTGACCGGCTTCCTTAACCTTCCGGCACTGGGCAGGCGTCAGCCCCCATACATCGTCTTGCGACTTAGCGGAGACCTGTGTTTTTGGTAAACAGTCGCCAGGGCCTCTTCACTGCGACCACCTTGCGGTGGCACCCCTTCTCCCGAAGTTACGGGGCCATTTTGCCGAGTTCCTTAGAGAGAGTTACCTCGCGCACCTCGGTATTCTCTACCACCCCACCTGTGTCGGTTTCGGGTACTGGCAGTCATGCCTTAACGGGTATAGAGCTTTTCTTGGAAGCTTGACGTCACCAACTTCGCTGCCGTAGCAGCTCGTACTCACGCCTCAGCTCGGAACGTTTTCACCGCTCCTCAACGCCTCGAACGCTTGAACCAGTAACCAACATCTGGCTTGGCTAGCCTTCTCCGTCCCTCTTCCCAAAACATGACCGGTACAGGAATGTTGACCTGTTATCCATCGACTACGCCTTTCGGCCTCGCCTTAGGTCCAGACTAACCCTCCGCGGACGAGCCTGCCGGAGGAACCCTTAGGGTTTCGGTGCATGGGATTCTCACCCATGTTTTCGCTACTCAAGCCGACATTCTCACTTCTATGCAGTCCACGCCCGCTCACGCTAACGCTTCGCCCCACATAGAACGCTCCCCTACCATATAAATCCGCAGCTTCGGTACAACACTTAGCCCCGTTCATTTTCGGCGCAGGATCGCTCGACCAGTGAGCTATTACGCACTCCTTTGAGGATGGCTGCTTCTAGGCAAACCTCCTGGTTGTCTATGCAATCCCACCTCCTTTATCACTTAGTGTTGATTTGGGGACCTTAGCTGGCGGTCTGGGCTGTTTCCCTCTCGACCATGGAGCTTATCCCCCACAGTCTGACTGCCTCGCTACACACAGGGTATTCAGAGTTCATCTCGATTTGGTACCGCTCTCGCAGCCCGCACCGAAATGGTGGCTTTACCCCCCTGCTGGAGCACGAGACGCTACGCCTCAACGTATTTCGGGGAGAACCAGCTAGCTCCGGGTTCGATTGGCATTTCACCCCTAACCACAGCTCATCCGCTGACTTTTCAACGTCAGTCGGTTCGGACCTCCACTTGGTATCACCCAAGCTTCATCCTGGCCATGGTTAGATCACCCGGGTTCGGGTCTATAAACACTGACAAACGCCCTATTCAGACTCGCTTTCGCTATGGCTCCACCATTTCCGGTTTAACCCGCCAGTGCCTATAAGTCGCCGGCTCATTCTTCAACAGGCACACGGTCACCCTATAAGTAGGGCTCCCATTGCTTGTAGGCTCACGGTTTCATGTTCTATTTCACTCCCCTCCCGGGGTTCTTTTCACCTTTCCCTCGCGGTACTGTTTCGCTATCGGTCACACAGTAGTACTTAGCCTTACGAGGTGGTCCTCGCGGATTCACACGGAATTTCACGTGCTCCGTGCTACTCGGGATACAGCTAGCTCAGTTCAGTTTTCGGTTACGGGGCTTTCACCCTCTGTGGCGTGCCATTCAAGCACTTCTCCTAACCTCCCTGATACACGTTGCTGTCCCACAACCCCGATACTCGAAAGTATCGGTTTAGGCTCTTCCCCGTTCGCTCGCCGCTACTTAGGGAGTCGTTTTTACTTTCCTTTCCTCCAGCTACTAAGATGTTTCAGTTCGCTGGGTTGGCTCGTGCCAGCCTATGGATTCAGCTGGCCGTATTAAGGGTTGCCCCATTCGGAAATTCCCGGATCAAAGCGTGCTTCCAGCTCCCCGAGACTTATCGCAGGTAACCACGTCCTTCATCGCCTCTGTGTGCCAAGGTATCCGCCGTGAGCCCTTTGTAGCTTGACCAATTAACCTCCTAAACGCTTACCGCCGTTGAAAGCAGATTCTCAAGTTTTTATTGCTAAAAACAAGATCAAACTCTGATTCGCTCGACACGAATCAAAGAACATTTAAGAGTCTCGGCTCTTGCTCAAAAGAATTTTCATTGTTCTAGATCCAATCTCCCTTTCAGAAGATCAGATTCAAAACAATGCATCTGTAAGATGCTTTGTTTTTCCAGACTTCACCTATGCAGTTGTCAAGGTTCTGCTAGAACTTCAAATCAAATCATCAATTGCTTGATCATTTGATCCGAGCCCAGCATCTTATCAACCAAATTCAAGACTTAAAATCTAAAACTTGGAATGACAGGAAGCTGGGGTCATCCAGCGGACACATCTAAATCACACTCCAATCGAGCTAAACTCCAAAAAATTGGAGATGGGAATCAAGTTCGGTCAGTGGAGGTTAGGAGACTCGAACTCCTGACATCCTGCTTGCAAAGCAGGCGCTCTACCAACTGAGCTAAACCCCCAACACCGAATGGGCCATCCTGGACTTGAACCAGGGACCTCACCCTTATCAGGGGTGCGCTCTAACCACCTGAGCTAATGGCCCAGGAGTCTCATCCCTTTTGGGGTGTGACCTAGACAAAGTTTAGGAACTGAAAATCTCCATCAAGCAATCAACATTGCTGCTGATCCTTAATTTCAAAGCTGAGGTACCGATCGACCTAAGGTGACAGGATTTCGGCCTAAGAATAAAAGCACTCAGGCATCAAAATCATTGTGTTGTCTCCCTGTTAGGAGGTGATCCATCCGCACCTTCCGGTACGGATACCTTGTTACGACTTCACCCCAGTCATCAGCCCCACCTTCGACGTCCTCCTCCACAAGGGTTGGAGTAACGGCTTCGGGCGTGGCCAACTTCCATGGTGTGACGGGCGGTGTGTACAAGGCCCGGGAACGTATTCACCGCAGTATGCTGACCTGCGATTACTAGCGATTCCGCCTTCACGTAGGCGAGTTGCAGCCTACGATCTGAACTGAGCCACGGTTTATGGGATTTGCTTGTCCTCGCGAACTTGCAGCCCTTTGTCCGTAGCATTGTAGTACGTGTGTAGCCCAGGATGTAAGGGGCATGATGACTTGACGTCATCCACACCTTCCTCCGGTTTATCACCGGCAGTCTCTCTAGAGTGCCCAACTAAATGCTGGCAACTAAAGACGTGGGTTGCGCTCGTTGCGGGACTTAACCCAACATCTCACGACACGAGCTGACGACAGCCATGCACCACCTGTCACTGCGTTCCCGAAGGCACTCTCCTGTTTCCAAGAGATTCGCAGGATGTCAAACCCTGGTAAGGTTCTTCGCGTTGCATCGAATTAAACCACATACTCCACCGCTTGTGCGGGCCCCCGTCAATTCCTTTGAGTTTCACACTTGCGTGCGTACTCCCCAGGCGGAACACTTAACGCGTTGGCTACGACACCGAGGGGGTCGATTCCCCCGACACCTAGTGTTCATCGTTTACGGCCAGGACTACAGGGGTATCTAATCCCTTTCGCTCCCCTGGCTTTCGTCCATGAGCGTCAGTGATGGCCCAGCAGAGCGCCTTCGCCACTGGTGTTCTTCCCGATATCTACGCATTTCACCGCTACACCGGGAATTCCCTCTGCCCCTACCACACTCAAGCCCAACAGTTTCCACTGCCATGATGGAGTTAAGCTCCACTTTTTAACAGCAGACTTGAAGGGCCGCCTGCGGACGCTTTACGCCCAATAATTCCGGATAACGCTTGCCACTCCCGTATTACCGCGGCTGCTGGCACGGAATTAGCCGTGGCTTATTCATCAAGTACCGTCAGATCTTCTTCCTTGATAAAAGAGGTTTACAGCCCAGAGGCCTTCATCCCTCACGCGGCGTTGCTCCGTCAGGCTTTCGCCCATTGCGGAAAATTCCCCACTGCTGCCTCCCGTAGGAGTCTGGGCCGTGTCTCAGTCCCAGTGTGGCTGATCATCCTCTCAGACCAGCTACTGATCGATGCCTTGGTGAGCCATTACCTACACCAACTAGCTAATCAGACGCGAGCTCATCCTCAGGCGAAATTCGTTTCACCTCGCGGCATATGGGGTATTAGCAGCCGTTTCCAGCTGTTGTCCCCCTCCTGAGGGCAGATTCTCACGCGTTACTCACCCGTCCGCCACTAACCCGAAGGTTCGTTCGACTTGCATGTGTTAAGCACGCCGCCAGCGTTCATCCTGAGCCAGGATCAAACTCTCCGTTGTAGATCATTTCCTCTTAGACGTTTTCACGTCCTCAAAATGATTTGCGTCACCCATTGCTCAGTGAAAACTGGCAACAGTTGAGGCCTCCTTTCGCTGACACAAAAGGGTTCTTAAGAGTGCATCTCTAGATTTCTCTGTCAATGACTTTCCGGGATCTCAGATCCGGTTGTTGCTCCACAATCCGCACACCGGCAACAAGAGAGCTCGTGAAAACCCTCCCGTTGCAGCGAATTGCTTCTTCGCAACGAAATTTTTTGACGGGACCTCACACCTTCATCGCTCTTTCATTCGGTCCCTCACCTCACCTCTCGGTTCGGCTCAGAACCAAACGCGATGAAAGCGTCAGTTCCTAAACTTTTCAATTGTCCAGGTGCGACCAAACTGTTCCTCACTCCCTTTCAGGAGATCGGTTGGTTGGTCATCGCGGCCTCTCGCGACCGCTTGAAGAACTTACAACACCGTGGGATCGCTCCTTCTTGGTCTCGTAAGCCGCCTCAGACACATCAAGACTTTCGCCTTCAGCGCTTCGGCTTGCGCGCTCGCCTCTCGGCTCCCGCGCAAGACAAAACCATAACACCACAACTGCCGCTCACGCAATGGCAAGGCCGACTGAAGATCTGAAGGGTTGCTTCCACTGGCGAAACCCATTGCCAGAACTACGTTTCAGTTGGAGGACACCGCGATGCCAACGCGTTTCACCGAACAAAGCCAGCGCTTCCGCCCCAACTCAAATGAAGGGCAGGTGCTGCAAAAAGCACGGGAACACTTCGAAGCCACGCTGATTGGCGTTCAAGGGGAACTCGCCGGCAGCGTTGCCGCGATGGAACATCGCCGCTCTGACGACGCCCTCAACTACGGCGAAATCTTCCTGCGGGACAACGTTCCAGTGATGATCTACCTGATGCTGGAAGGGCGCTTCGCCATCGTGAAGCAGTTCCTGAGCGTCAGCCTTGAGCTCCAAAGCACCAACGTTCAAACCCGCGGTGTCTTCCCCACCAGTTTTGTGGAGGAAGAGGGAGAACTGGTTGCGGACTACGGCCAACGCTCGATTGGTCGAATCACCTCGGTGGATGCAAGCCTCTGGTGGCCGATTCTCTGCTGGATTTACGTCAAGCGCAGTGGGGACGTCGACTTCGGTCGCAGTCCGGAAGTGCAACGGGGGTTGCAACTGCTGCTGGATCTGGTTCTTCACCCCAGCTTCGAAGGCACACCAGTGCTGTTCGTTCCCGACTGCGCCTTCATGATTGACCGCCCCATGGATGTGTGGGGCGCTCCACTGGAGGTGGAGGTGCTGCTTTTCGCAGCGTTGCGCAGTTGCGTTGGGCTGATGGAACTCTGCCAACGCCATGAGAACAGCGTTCTTCTGGCGGAACGACTGCGGCTAAGCAGGCAATGGACCCATGACTTGCGGCAGTTCCTGCTGAAGCACTACTGGGTGACCAGCAAAACAATGCAAGTGCTTCGGCGACGGCCAACGGAGCAATACGGCGAAAACCAGCACCACAACGAGTTCAACGTTCAACCCCAGGTCATCCCCGACTGGTTGCAGGACTGGCTGGAGAACCGTGGCGGTTACATGATCGGGAACATGCGAACCGGACGACCGGATTTTCGCTTCTACTCCTTGGGGAATTCCCTGGCATCACTGTTCGGGTTGCTGACTGCACCACAGCAACGGGCCCTGTTCCGACTGGTGCTGCACAACCGGGATCACCTGATGGCCCAGATGCCGATGCGCATCTGTCACCCCCCCATGGAGGGCGTGGAATGGGAGAACAAAACGGGTTCCGACCCCAAAAACTGGCCCTGGAGCTATCACAACGGAGGCCACTGGCCGAGCCTGCTCTGGTTTTTTGGAGCGTCCATCCTTCTGCACGAACGCCTGAATCCCCAGGCCGACGTGTTGCTGATGGGACAGATGAAAACTCTGTTGGACGAGTGCTACTGGAGCCACCTCAACCAGCTGCCCCGTCAGCAATGGGCTGAATATTTCGACGGCCCCACGGGAACCTGGGTTGGGCAACAGTCACGTACGTATCAAACCTGGACCATCGTTGGCTTTCTGCTGATGCACCACTTTCTCCACGTCAACCCAGACGACGTGTTGATGCTCAACCTCGACGAATCGATGGGTCACTGACCAACCACCAAAGCCATCGCATAAAAAAACCCCGACTCAACGAGCCGGGGTCCATGCAATGCGCGCAAGCGAGTGATCAGAACAGTCCGAGGGTGAGGGACTTGTCGATCGGGAGTGCTGCACCAATACCGAGATAGATGGTGACCAAGGTTCCGGTCAGGAACACGGTCATCGCCACAGGACGGCGGAAAGGGTTCTGAAACTTGTTGAAGCTCTCAATGAAGGGGACGAGCATCAGGCCCAGGGGAACCAGAGTTTGCAGAGCAATACCCAGGAGCTTGTTGGGAACAACCCGAAGGATCTGGAAGACGGGATAGAGGTACCACTCAGGAAGAATTTCCAGAGGGGTGGCGAAGGGATCAGCCTTATCGGCCAGCATGGCTGGATCCAGAACGGCCAGACCCACCACACAGGCGATGGTGCCAAGGATCACCACCGGGAAGATGTAGAGGAGATCGTTGGGCCAGGCAGGCTCTCCGTAGTAGTTGTGACCCATGCCCTTGGCGAGCTTGGCCCGCATCTTGGGATCGGAGAGATCAGGCTTCTTGAGAATGTGCATCGTTTAGTCCAGGTGTTGAGGGAACAGTAGGAACGCAGATCACAAGGGACCAGAAATGCCCTGCTTCCTGATCATCAGGAAGTGCATGAGCATGAACACCGCCAGGAGCCACGGCATCACAAAGGTGTGAAGGCTGTAGAAGCGGGTGAGAGTGGCCTGTCCGACACTTTCGCCACCGCGAAGCAGCTCAACCATGAAGTCGCCGACCACGGGAATTGCAGCAGGGACGCCAGAAACGATCTTCACAGCCCAGTAACCAACCTGATCCCAGGGAAGGGAGTATCCGGTAACGCCGAAGGAGACGGTGATCACGGCCATGGTCACGCCGGTGACCCAGGTGAGCTCACGAGGACGCTTGAAGCCGCCGGTGAGGTACACGCGGAACACGTGAAGAATGAGCATCAGCACCATCATTGATGCGCTCCAGCGGTGAACCGAGCGAATCAGCCAACCAAAGCTGACGTCGGTCATCAGGTATTCGACCGACTTGTAAGCCTCAGCAACAGTGGGCTTGTAATAGAAGGTCATCGCGAACCCAGTCGCGAACTGGATCAGGAAGCACACCAACGTGATGCCCCCCAGGCAATAGAAAATGTTGACGTGGGGGGGGACGTACTTGGAACCGATGTCGTCAGCAATGTCCTGGATTTCCAGACGTTCCTGGAACCAGTCGTAAACCGGTGATGAGTTCGCCATGCACAAGCGGGCTCGAGTTGCGAAAGTCTACTGAGCACGCTTCTGCCACTGAGGCGAACCCACCGCGATGTATCCAACTGTTAACGATCTTTCAGACTGGCTGCGGCGCAGAGGTTTTCGGACGCTGAGGCAACTGATCGCAGCGGCTCTTTGCTGCTTTTTGGTGCTGGGCAGCGCCTGCACTGCTGTTGCACTTAGCGACACACAACAGCTCGTGGTGGACAGCTGGAGGCTTGTGAACCAGGGCTTTTGGAACCCAGAACAACTCGATGCGGTGCGTTGGAAGCGTCAACGGCAGAAGGCCATGGAACGCAGCATCGAGAGCAGTGACGACGCCTATGCGGCCATCGAATCGATGCTGGCTCAGCTGGGCGACCCTTACACCCGGCTGCTTCGTCCAGCGGACTACACGGCGCTGAAAAACAGCACCAACGGCAGCCTCAGCGGTGTGGGCTTGCAACTCGGGCCCGATGAAAGCAGCAATGGCGTTGTGGTGATTTCGGCCCTCGAGGGTTCACCTGCCGGCGAGGCAGAGATCACCAGTGGCACGCAGTTGCTGTCTGTTGATGGCCGGGCCGTGGTGGATCTGGGACTTGAGGGAACCGTTGCAGCACTTCGGGGAGACGTTGGATCTCAGGTGGTGCTGACGCTGGACAGGGGCAGCGGAGAAACAAACGAGCTGACCCTGGAACGCCGCAGCGTGGACCTCAGGCCGGTGCGCACAAGACGCTTGCGCAGCGGCAGTCACACCCTTGGCTATCTGCGGATCACCCAGTTCAGCGAAGGAGTTCCCGAACAGGTGAAAGAAGCCCTTACAGAACTGCAGAACAAAGAGATCGAAGGATTGGTGCTCGACCTCCGCAACAACTCAGGCGGATTGGTGAGTGCTGGATTGGCGGTAGCCGACGACTTCCTTTCCGGTGACGCCATCGTTGAAACCCGGAACCGCGAGGGGATCAATGACACCATCCAGGCCAGTCTCCAGACGGTGTACGACGGACCGATGGTCACCCTCGTGAATGGAGGGACGGCCAGTGCGAGTGAAATTCTGGCTGGCGCCCTTCAGGACAACGAACGCGCCACTCTGCTCGGAGGCCAGACCTTTGGTAAAGGGCTGATTCAAACGTTGACCAACCTCAGTGACGGCAGCGGCCTCGCCGTGACAGTCGCCGGCTACGTAACGCCGAGTGGACGCGACATCCAAGGAGAAGGCATCGCACCGGATCGTGGGTTGTCAGATCCGGAACCCCTGAATCCCGGCGGTGACGGTGATCGCTGGCTCTCGGAAGCCGAGCAATGGATGGAGGCCCTGCTGGAACAACCCGCTGACGACACCGAGGCATGAGTCAGCGGACTTATCACGACCCTCTGCACCGCGGCATTGGTTTGGACCGCCAAGCCCCAGCCGAGGGAATGGTGATGGACCTGGTGGACACGGCGCCATTCCAGCGCCTGCGTCGCATCCGCCAGCTGGGTCCGGCCTACCTCACCTTCCACAGCGCTGAATCCAGTCGATTCACCCACTCGCTGGGAGTCTTTCATCTGGCACGCCGTGCATTTGAGCGGATGCTGCCGTTGGCACCCGAGTTGGAGACGTACCGGGGGCTCCTCTACGGAGCTGCTTTGCTCCATGACATTGGCCATGGCCCCCTCAGCCACACCGGCGAAGAGATGTTTGGCCTGCGCCATGAAGCGTGGTCGGCGCGGGTGATCCGGCATCACCCAGAGATCCGCGACTGTCTGGAGAGCCACGAATCCGGGACGGCTGAGGCGGTGGCGAACCTGCTGGAACATGGACGCAGCCCTCACCCCCTGATCAAACATCTGGTCAGCAGTCAGCTGGATTGCGACCGACTGGATTACCTCCTGCGCGACAGCTACAGCACCGGAACGCGCTACGGGCAGCTCGATCTCGACCGCATCCTGGGAGCCCTGACCCTTGCCCCTGACGGGGACATGGCCATTCATCCCAAAGGTCTGATGGCTGTGGAGCACTACCTGGTGGTGAGGAACCTGATGTACAGGAGCGTCTACAACCACCGGCTGAATGTGGTGTGCAACTGGCTGCTGGAGAAGCTGATCCAGAGAGCACGACAACTGGGGCCTGAGCAGGTGTGGGCTGATGAGGTGATGGCCAGCTGGCTCTGGCAGCCAGACCAGATCCGGTTAGAAGACTTCCTCGCCAACGATGACCAACGCACCGGCTACCACCTTCAGCGTTGGCAAGCCGAAGCGCCGGCGGCCCTGGCTGAACTGAGTGGGCGTTTTCTGGATCGACGCCTGCTGAAAGCAACGGCCGTCGAGCATCTGTCTCCTGCTGATCAACTGCAATTGCTTGCGACAGCCAGGCGCCTGGCCGATCGTCATGGCCACGACCCTGAGCTGTGCTGCGGACTGCGTCATCAGCAGCTGCGCGGATACCACCCCTATCGAGGTGGCTTGCGCCTCTGGGACGGACAACAGCTCCAAGCCCTGGAGAAAGCCTCTCCCCTGGTCGCCAGTCTGGCGACCCCGGCGGCAATCTCCTGGTTGATTCACCCACGTGACATTAGTGCCGAACTCAGGCAGGAAATGGACGTTGAATGGCCCCGAGCAGCAGCAGCGTGAAGCAGCCATGACCTTGAGGCTTCCCGACCAGCGCCTTGATCACTGGAGGGATCGTTTGCCTGATCTGCTGAGCAGGTGTTCCCAACCGATCGTTGATCTCGATTGCGGGGACTGGATCCTGAACTGCAGCGACCTCGCTGATTTGTGCGCTGCCGTCAGCGAGGCAGGCCATCAACTCGGACGCATCACCGGCAGGGCAGCCGAAACCGTCGTGAGTGCTGCAGCCATGGGACTGGACGCAAGCCGGTCCAACACGCCGTCCACCCGTGAACTCCAGCCCAATCCTGTGCCGACGGCCCCTTCCGAGCTGTTGTTTCACCACGGCACCCTGCGCTCCGGCGACCATCTCCAAAGCGAGCGCACCATCCTGCTCTATGGCGATGTGAATCCCGGAGCGCGGATCAGTTCAACGGCTGATGTTTTGGTGTGGGGTCGCCTGCGGGGCGTGGCCCATGCCGGATGTGAGGGGTCAACATCCGCGAAAATCGTTGCCCTTCAGCTGCGGCCTCTGCAACTCAGGATTGCTGACGTTGTCGCCCGAGGCCCCGAGGATCTGCCCCAGGCAGGTTTGGCAGAACAGGCCGAGCTCAAGGATGGCGTGATCGCCATTGAACCCGCCGTCATCCAGAGCTTTCAAAAACGCTGACGGCGTTGTCAGGCCCAAAAGCCAGATTATTCTGGCCGCACCAAAGCAGAACCCTGGTGTCGACGACCCGAACCATCCTCATCTGTTCTGGCAAGGGCGGTGTCGGAAAAACAACGACCACGGCAAACCTTGGGATCGCCCTTGCCCGCCAAGGTGCCAAGACCGTGGTTCTGGACGCCGACTTCGGCCTGAGGAACCTCGATCTGCTCCTGGGCCTGGAGAACCGCATCGTTTACACCGCCCAGGAGGTGCTGGCCGAGACCTGCCGGCTTGAGCAAGCCCTGGTGAAGCACAAGCAGGAGCCAAACCTGGCCCTGCTCCCTGCGGGCAACCCTCGGATGCTCGAGTGGCTCAAGCCCAAGGACATGCAGGCCATCGTTGCTCTGCTGGAACGCCAGTTCGATTACGTGTTGATTGACTGCCCGGCAGGCATTGAAGACGGATTCAAAAATGCCGCGGCCGCAGCCCGAGAAGCAGTGGTGATCACCACCCCGGAAGTGGCCGCCGTGCGGGATGCTGATCGAGTGATCGGGCTTCTGAACACCCAGGGCGTGCAGCCAGTGCAGCTCGTGCTCAACAGGGTGCGGCCAAAGATGATGTCGAACCAGGAAATGCTTTCGGTGGACGACGTCACCGACATCCTGGCGTTACCTCTTCTGGGGCTTGTTTTTGAGGACGAACAGGTGATCGTGAGCACCAACCGTGGTGAACCCTTGACCCTGAGTGATTCGTCGTCCCCAGCGGCCCAGGCCTACGGCAACATCGCCCAACGGCTTCAGGGTGAAGACATTCCTCTGATGGACCCCTCCCAGGCCCGCCGCGGCCTCCGCGCCAGGATGCGCAAGCTGATGCAAACCCGGATTTTCTGAGGCGATGACACTCAAGGAATTCATCGACAAACTCCTGCGCCGTCAGCCCGCCAGTGCAGAAACAGCCAAAGAGCGGCTCCAGTTGGTGCTGGCCCACGACCGCAGTGACCTCAATCCGGAGCTGCTCGAACAAATGCGCCGCGAGATTCTCGAAGTGGTGGCCCGCTACGTGGAGATCGACCTCGCAGAAGGTGATGTGAGCCTCGAGACGGAAGACCGCGTCACCGCCCTGGTGGCCAACCTGCCGATCCGTCGCCCCATCGCCCAACCAGCAAAGGTGGAACCCTCTGAGCAGCAACCTGCTCAAGCTTGAAACCTCGAATCCAGAACCTCCTCACCCCCGCTGAACGGCGGGTGGTGCTGTTATTGCTCGAAGGCCTCAACAACCGCGCCATCGCCCAGCGGTTGGTGATCAGTCATCGCACCGTTGAGTGCCACATCAGCAGGGCACTCCGGAAAAGCGGTTGTCGCAATCGACTCGAGCTGGTGCTTGAGCTGATCAGGGATGGAGACCCCGCCTTGAATAGCCTGGCAGCCGGTACGATGCAGCCCATGCCGGCTTAGCTCAGCGGTAGAGCAGCGCTTTTGTAAAGCGAAGGTCATCGGTTCAAATCCGTTAGCCGGCTTGATCTGGATCAGGGCGACGTGCTGCGGTCCGATTCACCCGCCAGCAGCCAGATGAAGAACAACCCCAACAGCCAGGGGAGAAGATTCAGCTGAAGCGTCCAGGTGAAGACAGCTTCAAGGGGTTCCAGCACCCAATGAAGCAAGGCCATCACCAGCAGGCAGAGCCCAACAAGCGAGATCACTCGAGCACCTCAACCCCTGCCGGAATCACAGCACCCCGGCGCACCAGGCGCCAGCGTCCGTCCTGGACCCATACCAACACCGTGCTGGCCTGGCCCGAGGGTTGAGGCCAGGGCTGCGGACCCAGCTGAGCAACATCAGGGAAAACAAGCGCCACTTCTGCTGCGGTCATGCTGGCGGGTTCTCCGGAACGATTGGCACTGGTGGTGGCTAACGGCCCGCTGATCTGAAGCAGCGCGCGGGTCTGCTCACATGCCGGAATGCGGCAGCCCAGCGTTGTGCCACCTGGGTTGAGATACCGGCCCGCGCCGCCATCACGGGCAGGCAACACCAGGGTGAGCGCTCCAGGCCAATAGCGTTCAGCCAAGGCTTCAACCTCCCGATGGCACGGAACCGCAACCTCGTGGAGCAAATCATTGACGGATGCCCCCATCAGAATCAGGGGCTTATCGGCTGGTCGACGTTTCAAGCGCCAGAGGGTCTGGGCATGATCGGGACGCACCGCCAGTCCCGGCAGCGTGTCGGTGGGAATAATGGCGGCTTCACCGGCACGAAGCCGCAGCGCCAGGTCGGAGGCGGCCAGAACCGGAGCAGGCATGAATCCTTCCTTCATTACAGGAGTTGCATCAGCTTGATGCGGCAGGTTTGCGAGCAAGCGCGAAGCGAAGGATCCCCTCAAGATCAGCGGCCGCTCTAACCTCCACCAAGCCTGCATCCCGCAGCAGCTGCATCACCTCAGAGCTCTGGTCGTGGTGGTGTTCGAGCAGAAGCCAGCCCCCAGGCGACAGCCCCGTTGGTGCTCCATTCACCACGGTCCGGATCGCATCCAAGCCATCCGCTCCTCCAAGCAACGCCAAGTGAGGTTCGTGGTCACGGACCACAGCCTCAAGACCGTCAACCACAGCACCGGGGATGTACGGAGGATTGCTGACCACCAAATCCAGGCTTCCCCACCAGCTCTTTAGGGGCAACCACCACGAACCGAGGTGCAGCGAACAGTTGTGATGCGGGGCGCAACCCTGAAGATTGCGTTCTGCCAACTGCAAGGCATCGGAACTGAGGTCGACGCCATGCCCTGGTGCCGTCGGCCAGGCACGGGCCAGAGCCACAGCGATGGCTCCTGAACCAGTACCGAGGTCAGCCCAACGGGCGGGAGGGGTGGCTTTGAACTGGCTCATAGCCAGATCCACCAGCAGTTCTGTTTCCTGACGGGGAATCAAGGCGGCAGGCGACGACTCAAGCAACACATCCCGCCAGGGACAGAGCCCAACCAGGTGCTGGAGGGGAACATTCCCATGAAGGTGACGCTCCCACAGCTCAGAGAGCACCTCAAGGGACTGCTCCAGGGCGACGGTGCGCGTAGGGTCCAGCAACAGCCGTTGCAGGCTGGCCCAACGAAGACCAGCGGCAAGATCAAGCAACCAATCCAGATCAGCCGCGGTGCCACCCCGGGCGAGTTGTTGGCGCCGCCACTGCAACACATCAGTGCCGGCAACGGTTATGCAGTCTCTCAAGGCCGAGGCTTGCGCCAATGCAATCCAGATTCACACAGCAGTTCGCGCCGACACTCAAGGGCCAAAAGCTGGGGGGCCAGCTCAGCAGGGGAACACTGCAAACGAAGCACCAGCTGATCAAAGGTCGCCCCTGAACCAATGGCCGCCATCAACCGTTGATGCTTGCCGCGTGACTCCTCTGACCTCAACGGGCCCTCGCCAATGGAGGCGAGCAGATCCTCAGGGTGAATCAAGGCAGTCGCACCATCCCGAAGCAGGGCATTGCTGCCCAGACAGGACCAACGGCGGGCATCCCCCGGAACCACCCACACGGGGCACTGCATCCGACCCGCCCAGCGGGCCGAAATCAGTGCTCCGCTGCGTTGCGGACACTCCACCACCACAAGTGCTTGGGCAAAGGCCACCAACCAACGGTTCCGCGCCGCGAAATGCCCTGGGCGCACACGGCAGCCGGATCGGCTGGGGCTCACCAACAGCCCTTGCCTGCCGACCTGCTCTTGCAACGATCGGTGGTGCGCTGGGTAGACACGATCCAAGGGTGTCCCCAACACTCCGATGGGTGCGCCGTTTCTGGCCAAACAGCCGCGATGGGCTGCAGCATCAACCCCTTCCGCAAGACCACCGAGGACGGGCCAACCCGCCTCGGCCAGAGCACGGCCCAGCTGTTCAGCCATGGCAAGGCCATGGTCCGAGGCGGAACGCGTGCCCACCACTGCGATGGCTGTGCGGGCATTGATGTGCCGAAGCAGCGATCGATCCCCTTCGACATACAGCCCGGAAGGGGGGTGAATGCACCTGATCCAAACAAGTTGGCCAGGAAGGGTCACCCGGCAGAAGGGCACAAGCAGGCACATCAAGAGTTGGGGAAGCCCCGTGCTCGCGTCTGTAACGCTCCACGTCGCGCAAACAGTGCGCCGGCCAAGCCAGCGCCTGACCTAAGCGTCCGATCGGCCAACCCCAGAGCTGATCAGGGCCGATGGCTTGATCGCGGCAAAGCCTGCGCAGATCGGCCATGCGGGCGCTGCCCAAGCCAGGGCAAAAGGTCCAGAACCACCACCACCCCCGCACCAGCCCCAAGCAAGTACATGTGTACTAGCACGGCAGCGGCGGCTCGGGGTTCGATTCAGAGCGCTTGGCGCAACAACTGATCCATCACCCCCTGCAGCTGCTCCGGCACGCGCCTAAGCACGCGCCCCTCACGCACCATCACCAGATTCACCGACGCCTCCGCAACCACCATGTTTCTGCAGACAAAGCGAGAAACCCATGGCCAGCGCACCCCCTGCTGAGCAGGGCATCGGCTTTCAACACACACTTCGTCGCCGTGCCGTAGCGGATGGCGGTAATCCAAATGAAGCGACACCACCGGCATATCAACACCCATCGCGGTCATAGCGGCATAACCAAGGCCAGAAGCCTGAAGGGCCTCAACCCTGGCTTCCTCAAGCCACTGCACATAGGCCCCATGCCACATCACACCGGCGTAATCGGTGTGCTGAGGGAGCACACGCTTGGTCAGGGTGAACATGATCCGCGTAACGCTGCGACATCAGCTTGTCTCCACGGAGGCAACCACCCATAGGCTTCCGCAGAGGCTGCTTCATCTCCCTGTGTTCAGGAACCTTCTGATTGCCGACTCGGGCAAGGGTCACGTCGAGGAAATGATCCGCATGCTCCAGGACATTCCCAGCCTGAAGGCCGCAAAAATCAATTTGCTGCATGTGGTGTCGGAGCAAAGCAAGTCGCAATCCGACGGCCATCGCGATGAAGCAGCAAACCTCTTGAACAGTGCAATCACGCGCATGGGCCTGAGCCCATCAAGCGTGAGCACCTTGATTCGTGAAGGCGACACCAAGCAGACCGTGCTCAAGGTTGCCGATGAGGTTCAGGCCGACCTGATCGTGATGGGATCCCGCGGCCTGGGACGCCTTCAATCGATCCTGGCTAACAGCACCAGCCAATACGTCTTTCAACTGTCCACGCGGCCGATGCTGCTGGTGCGGGATGACCTCTACGTCAAGCATGTCAACCGCGTGATGGTGACGATTGACGGAACAGGCGTTGGGGACGACGCTCTGCGCACAGCCTGCGAACTGGTGCGTGAAATCCCTGGCGGAACCCTCACTGGTGTGCATGTCGTTCGCCAGGAATCAGCACCCTCCAGGGGAGGCCGGACCAAAGCGGACGAGGTTCTCGACGCCGCTGTTCAGCGGGCCAGGGGTTTCGGTGTCGACATGAAAGCCATCCACACCGAAGGGAAGGACATCGGTCGCAGCGTTTGCCTGGCTGCATCGGAGTGCAACGCAGACCTGGTGGTCATCGCCTCTCAGGACCGACGCCCTCTTGTCGCCAGAGGGCTGGTGGATTTGGACAAACTGCTGGGCGGATCAGTCAGCGACTACATCCGAGTGCACGCACCAGCTCCTGTGCTGCTGGTGCGTGAGCCTGAACAGGGCTGAATCAGGCCTCGTTGTTCTGCGTGCCGATGTAGAGCACGATCAGGAAGATCGCCGGAACCAGGATGAACAGAAGGCTGGCGACGAATCCGAGATCGTTGGTTTCCATGGCCGTTGGAGGGGTCCAGGCGAAGGTATCACCGACAAGAGGCCTGAGGAGCGTCTGCTCTAGGCCTCGTCACCGGCGGTAGCAGCCTTGACATCTCGGCTGTCGCCATCGACCCCATCCTGATCCTCCTCATCGAGTTCACTGACCGGAGGCGCTGGCCATGCGGTGGGGCCCGCCGGCAGCGGCGCCTGCCTGGCCGCAGCCAATCTCGAATCGGCATTGGCGAGCCTCACCTGAGGCCGGGTGAGAACCATGACCGACTTCTCCACCAGGGCCTGACAGGCCAGACGCCACTCCTGGGGTCGGCGGCGCAACTTGCTGTCTTCGACGGCGGTGCGTGCCGTCAGTGCATCGGCGTTGTCTTCGTCGACCACGGAAACGAAGCAGGTGATGCACTGACCACAGCCTCCGCAGTTGCCCAGCTGCCCCTTCAGGCCATAGAGCTCAATGCCCTCACGCCGGGCCACCTCACGCAGATTCTCACCGGGGTAACACTCCACATCACGCCCTTCGCGAACAAACCGGATAACGGGCATGAGCTCACAAGCAACCAAACCCCATCATGGGCTGAAGCATTGCGTTTTGTGAACAGCAGGGGCCTGACTTTCATGTCACTGACCGTTGCGGGCAGGTCACTTTTCCCCCGCCCCATGGACTGAAGCCCTTACGATCGCCCATGTCTGACTGCATAAGCAGTCTTGTCCCCCGAACCTGACCCATGGGATTGCCCTGGTATCGGGTGCACACCGTTGTCATTAATGACCCGGGCCGCCTTCTGGCTGTGCACCTCATGCATACAGCCCTCGTAGCCGGCTGGGCCGGCTCCATGGCTCTCTACGAGCTGGCCATTTTCGATCCGTCTGATCCTGTCCTGAACCCCATGTGGCGTCAGGGCATGTTCGTGATGCCCTTCATGTCCCGCCTTGGCGTGACCGGCAGCTGGGGTGGATGGAGCATCACCGGCGAAACGGGTGTTGATCCCGGTTTCTGGAGTTTTGAGGGCGTCGCTGCCGCTCACATCGTTTTCTCCGGCCTGATGATGCTGGCAGCCATCTGGCACTGGACTTATTGGGATCTGGAGATCTGGCAGGACCCCCGCACGGGCGAACCCGCCCTCGACCTCCCGAAGATCTTCGGCATCCACCTTCTTCTCGCTGGACTCGGCTGCTTCGGCTTCGGTGCTTTCCACCTCACTGGCGTCTTCGGGCCAGGCATGTGGATCTCTGACCCTTATGCATTAACCGGTCATCTCGAGGCAGTTCAACCGTCTTGGGGACCCGAAGGTTTCAACCCCTTCAATCCCGGTGGCATCGTTGCCCACCACATTGCTGCTGGAATCGTCGGCATCATTGCCGGCATCTTCCACATCACCACGCGTCCGCCCGAGCGTCTCTACAAAGCGCTTCGGATGGGCAACATCGAAACCGTTCTGGCCAGCGCCATCGCAGCCGTGTTCTTCGCCGCTTTCATCGTGGCTGGAACCATGTGGTACGGCTCTGCGGCGACTCCAGTCGAGCTGTTTGGCCCCACCCGTTATCAGTGGGATCAGAGCTATTTCAAAACTGAGATCAACCGTCGCGTTCAAACCGCGATGGACGATGGCGCTACCCAGGAAGAAGCCTTCGAGGCCATCCCTGAGAAGCTCGCTTTCTATGACTACGTCGGCAACAGCCCTGCCAAGGGCGGTCTGTTCCGCGTGGGTCCGATGGTGAACGGCGATGGTTTGGCAACCGCTTGGGTTGGTCACATCGCATTTAGCGACAAAGAAGGTCGCAACCTCGAAGTCCGTCGCCTGCCGAACTTCTTCGAGAACTTCCCCGTCGTTCTGGAAGACGAGCAAGGCATCGTTCGTGCCGACATTCCCTACCGTCGTGCAGAAGCCAAGTTCTCCTTCGAACAACAAGGCGTAACCGCCAAGGTGTTCGGTGGCGCACTGGACGGCCAGACCTTTACTGACCCTGCCGACGTGAAGCGCCTTGCCCGTAAGGCACAGCTGGGTGAAGCCTTCGACTTCGACCGTGAGACCTACAACTCTGACGGCACGTTCCGCAGCTCGCCACGCGGCTGGTTCACCTTTGGCCACGCCACCTTCGCGCTGCTGTTCTTCTTCGGCCACATCTGGCACGGTGCCCGCACCCTGTACCGCGACGTGTTCGCTGGTATTGATCCAGACCTCGGAGATCAGGTGGAATTTGGCCTCTTCGCCAAGCTCGGTGACAAAACCACCCGTCGCCTGCCCGAGGGCTACGTTCCCCCCGCAGGAACTCCCCTCAACTGATCGCCCTCTAGGAACAACACGATGGAAAGCTTCGCTTACGTCCTCATCCTTACCCTCGCGATTGCCACCCTCTTCTTCGCAATCGCCTTCCGCGATCCGCCGAAAATCGGTAAGTGATTTGAACCCTCAAAACCCCGCCTCGGCGGGGTTTTTTCATGCTTTCCATCACCCACCGTCGCAAGCCGGTCTCGTCCACACGAGTGGACCACAGCAGTCTCACGTCAGCAACAGCCGTCGACGGAATCCTCAAATGAGACTGATGTCTACGAGGCCCTTCTCAAGTCTCAAATCACTGTCTACAGTTGGTGGAACTAATTGATGCCCTCGGGGATGCAGTGCCCCTCCTGCCAAAACACAGATAGTCGCGTTCTCGAATCCAGGGCAGCGGATGGTGGACGCAGCGTGAGACGACGGCGTGAATGCCTCAACTGTGAATTCCGCTTTACCACCTACGAGCGGGTGGAAACCGTTCCGATCACAGTGATCAAACGCAACGGCAACCGGGAGATCTTCAGCCGCACCAAGTTGCTGCACGGCTTGAATCGTGCATGCGAGAAAACGGGTTTGGACACGTCTCGGCTCGAATCCCTCGTGGAAGAGCTCGAACTGAAACTCCAGCAACGCAACGGCAAGGAAGTCAGCAGCACTGAGATCGGTGAGTTTGTGCTGAGAGATCTCAAGCAGATCAGCGAAGTGGCCTACATCCGATTCGCATCGGTTTACCGCCAGTTCCGTGGCATTGACGACTTCGTGTCGACTCTGGAAACACTGAACGCCGATCAGGAACAGAACAACCTGGCCACAGTTCGTTGAATCGGTTCGTTGACTTCAGTGCGTTGAACCACTAGGCGGCATCGCTGCACTGAAGCCGTCAGTCAGGTCTGTAAAGTCAATAGTTCTCCATGAAACGTCGGCGGGCGTTCCATGCGATTTTTTCGAACTACCCACCTGAGGTAGACCGCCAGCCCCCCATGTCTGCGACTCCGACAGAAGAACAGATCCAGGATCAGGTTCAGGACGCGAACGCCACAGAAGCCTCTGCAGAAACCGCCGCCGCCGAACAGGCGTTTGAGGGTGAGGATCTGAGCATTCCTGAAGACGTCCCCACCGCGGATGATCCAAGCAGCCGCGCCGCCAGCCGCAGCCTGGACGATGCCGGATTCACCATCGATGAGTTCGCGGCTCTCCTCAGCAAGTACGACTACAACTTCAAGCCTGGCGACATCGTCAACGGCACGGTCTTCGCCCTGGAATCGAAGGGCGCCATGATCGACATCGGCGCCAAGACGGCTGCCTTCATGCCTCTGCAAGAGGTGTCGATCAACCGGGTCGAGGGTCTGAGCGACGTGCTCCAGCCCGGAGAGATCCGCGAGTTCTTCATCATGAGTGAGGAGAACGAAGATGGTCAGCTGGCCCTGTCGATCCGTCGGATCGAATACCAGCGGGCATGGGAGCGGGTCCGCCAGCTCCAGAAGGAAGACGCAACCATCTACTCCGAAGTGTTTGCCACCAACCGTGGTGGTGCCTTGGTCCGCGTTGAAGGTCTGCGGGGCTTCATCCCCGGATCCCACATCAGCACCCGCAAGCCGAAGGAAGAACTGGTTGCCGACTTCCTGCCTCTGAAGTTCCTCGAGGTGGACGAAGAGCGCAACCGCCTGGTGCTCAGCCACCGCCGCGCCCTGGTGGAGCGGAAGATGAATCGCCTGGAAGTGGGCGAAGTTGTGGTGGGTACCGTCCGCGGCATCAAGCCCTACGGCGCCTTCATCGACATCGGTGGTGTCAGCGGTCTGCTGCACATTTCCGAGATCAGCCACGAGCACATCGAGACCCCCCACTCGGTGTTGAACGTGAATGATCAGATGAAAGTGATGATCATCGATCTGGATGCCGAGCGCGGCCGGATTTCGTTGTCCACGAAGGCTCTCGAGCCCGAACCGGGCGACATGCTCACCGACCCTCAGAAGGTGTTCGAGAAGGCCGAGGAAATGGCTGCTCGTTACAAGCAGATGCTGATGGAGCAGGCCGAAGAGGGCGAAGATCCGATCAGCTCCATGATGATCTGAGCCTGATGGCCCAACTGCTGCTGAAGGGACATCCCATCGGCAATTTCCAAGGGGTGCTGTTCGATAAGGACGGCACCCTTTCCCATAGCGAGCCGCATCTGCTGGCCTTGGCAGAGGCACGCATCAACAAAGCCGTAAAGGTTGCTCAGGAACAAGCCCCTGCGCTGAAACCCTGTGAGCTGCGCCACACCCTGCGCAGAGCGTTCGGTGTTGATCAAGGCATGCTCGATCCCGGCGGAACCCTGGCGGTTGCCTCCAGGCAGGACAACATCGCCTCGACGGCAACGGTGTTCTGCCTGTTGGGCTGCTCATGGCCCCAGGCTCTCTCCCTGGCCCACACCTGCTTCGACGCGGCTGACCAGGATGGCCTGATAGACACCACCCCAAGCCCATTGATCAACGGGGCTGGGCAACTGCTACAGGACCTGCACCAGCAGGGCGTCACCGCTGCTGTGATCAGCAACGACACCCATTCCGGCATTAAAGACTTCCTGGCTCACCATCAGCTCGGCGCAGGCGTTGCCGGCATCTGGAGTGCTGACGACCATCCGCGCAAACCCGATCCACAGGCCGTGCTGGAACTGTGCAAGAGGCATGGCCTGCCACCCCAAAGGTGTGCCTTGGTTGGCGATGCGGAGACCGACCTTCAGATGGCCCTTGAGGCCGGTATCGGCGGGGTGATTGGCTTTACCGGTGGCTGGAAGCATGCTCCGGAACTGCCATCAGCACAGCATCTGCTCCACAGCTGGACCGACCTCACCCTCAGCACAGACGAGTAAAGTCGCGCGATCTGGAGCACCGAATGAGCCGTTTCGTCTTTACGTCTGAGTCAGTCACCGAAGGGCATCCCGACAAGATCTGCGACCAGGTGAGCGACGCCGTTCTGGATGCTCTGCTGGCGCAAGATCCCTCCAGCCGTGTGGCCTGCGAGACCGTTGTGAACACCGGCCTCTGCATGATCACCGGTGAGGTGACCTCCAAGGCGCAGGTGGATTTCATCCACCTGGTGCGCAACGTGATCAAGGAGATCGGTTACAGCGGCGCCCGGGCCGGTGGCTTCGATGCCAACAGCTGTGCGGTGCTGGTGGCCCTCGACCAACAGTCCCCCGACATCGCCCAGGGCGTGAACGAGGCCGACGACCACGCCGGTGATCCTTTGGATCTGGTGGGTGCCGGCGACCAGGGAATCATGTTCGGCTACGCCTGCAACGAGACGCCCGAGCTGATGCCGTTGCCGATCAGCCTGGCCCACAGGCTGTCGCGCCGCTTGGCCGAAGTGCGCCACAACGGAACCCTGGGTTACCTGCTTCCCGATGGCAAAACCCAAGTGAGCGTTGTCTACGAAAACGACAAGCCCGTCTCGATCGACACGATCCTGATCTCCACCCAGCACACCGCTGAAGTGGACGGGATCAGTGATGAGCAGGGCATCCGCGAGCGCATCACCGAAGACCTCTGGACCCATGTGGTGGAGCCGGCGACCGCCGATCTGGCCCTCAAGCCCTCCCGCGAGGCCACCAAATATCTGGTGAACCCAACCGGCAAATTCGTGGTGGGTGGCCCTCAGGGCGATGCCGGTCTCACCGGCCGCAAGATCATTGTGGACACCTACGGCGGCTATGCCCGCCACGGCGGTGGTGCTTTCTCCGGCAAGGACCCCACCAAGGTGGACCGTTCGGCCGCCTACGCCGCGCGCTATGTGGCCAAGTGCCTTGTGGCCGCAGGGCTCGCCGAACGGGCCGAAGTGCAGCTGAGCTACGCCATCGGCGTGGCCAAACCCGTGTCGATCCTGGTGGAATCCTTCGGCACCAGCGCACTGGCCAACGATGCCCTCACCGCCTTGGTGCAGGAGCACTTCGATCTGCGCCCCGGCGCCATCATCGAGACCTTCGGTCTGCGCAACCTCCCCCAGCAACGGGGCGGGCGTTTCTATCAGGACACAGCGGCTTACGGCCATTTCGGACGCAACGACCTCAACGCCCCCTGGGAAGACGTGACAGCAAAAAGCCAGGAGCTGAAGCAGGTCGCCGCGGCCTGAAGCCATGACGGATTCACCGCTGGTGCTCGGAATCGACCTGGGCACCAGCGGCATCCGCACAGCCGTTGTTGCCGCTAACGGTGCGGTTCTCGACAGCAGATCCCAGGCCTACGGCGGAGATTTCGCCAACCCCCACAGCTGGCGCGAAGGCTGTGGAGATCTGATCAGGGCAATCCCAGCCCAGCTGAGGTGCCAGCTGAAAGCACTCGCCGTGGATGGCACCTCCGGCACGCTGCTGGCCTGTGATCGCGATGGTTCCCCACACGGGAAAGCACTGGCCTACTCCCAGAGCTGTCCTGAGCTGCAGTCAGCTCTGCAGCCTTTGGTGGATCCGAGCAGTCCGGCCGCCAGCTGCAGCGGCAGCTTGGCCCGGGCCTTGCGACTCCTCACTTGCCACGGCGAGAAGATCCTGCTGCGGCATCAAGCCGACTGGATCAGCGGATGGCTGCTGAACGACTGGCGCTGGGGGGAAGAAGGCAACAACCTGCGTCTGGGTTGGGATCTGATAACGAACAGCTGGCCAGCCCGTTTTGCCGAACAGCCCTGGCGGCCTGCTCTGCCGGAGATCCGTCCCAGCGGCAGCATTCTCGGGATGATCGCACCGGAGCAGGCCAAGGCCTTGGGCCTGGCGAACGATCTGATCATCGTTGCCGGAACAACGGATTCCAATGCCGCCGTGCTCGCCGCCGATCCGGGGCCCGGAGATGGGATCACCGTACTGGGGACCACGCTGGTGATGAAGTGCTTCACCGAGACGCCCCTGAAAGCCACGGGTGTCACCAGCCATCGCGTGGGGGGACGCTGGCTCTGTGGAGGCGCCTCCAATGCAGGGGCCGGCGTGCTGCGGCGTTTCTACAGCGACGACCAACTCAGCGAACTGAGCCGCCAGATCAACCCGGACACCGACAGCGGACTCCGCCTGCGGCCGCTTCCCGCCCCAGGGGAACGGTTCCCTGTGGATGATCCAGAGCTGCTGCCTGTGCTTGAACCACGGCCGGTGAGTGATGCCCTCTACCTGCATGGACTGCTCGAAGGTCTCGCCGAGATCGAGGCGCAGGGTTGGCACCGCCTGAACGAGCTGGGTGCTGCCGCACCCCGACGGATCATCAGCATCGGCGGGGGAGCGCGCAATCCCCAATGGCGACGGCTTCGGGAACGCCGCCTCGGCTGCGTTGTTACGAGTTGCCAAACACCCCCGGCTGCAGGTGTGGCGCGACTGGCCCAACAGGCCCTGGTCGGGTGAGAATTCCGGCAATACGCCCAACCCCCATGCCCACCAAGCTCCGCGATGGTCTGGCCATCGGCCTTTTCGTCGTTCTGGCGGGGTATGTGGGCTTCAGTGGCATTCGCCTCGGCCTTTTGTTGATCGAGCGCTTCGCTTGAGCCGATCACTGCAAAGATTGCACTCACCTGTTTGATCCCAATGCCTGCAGACCCCCTTACTGATGCCGTCAGCACACGGATCTGCAAACACATGAACGACGACCATGCCGAAGCGGTGCTGGCCTACGCCAAGCACTACGGCGGCGTCAGCAATCCCGCTGCAGCACGCATGGTGTCTGTGAAAGCGGAAACCATGGAACTGGAGGTGGATGGCGCCACAGTCAGCATTGCTTTCGATCACACCCTCACCGACAGCGAAGACGCCCACCGCACCTTGGTGGCCATGCTGCGGGCGATGCCCAAAGAAGGCGCCTGATCTCGGAGCGATTCAGCCCAACAGTGGAACGCTCGTTGCAGCGACCAATCCTCTTTGCATCGCGCGCTCCTGAGCTTTGCCCAAACCCTTCTGATCGAGCCCCGCTGCCCGATCTGTGATGGACCCTGGGACAACCCTCTGCCGCCGACGGCTCCCTGCACCACATGCCTCGATGCCCTTGCTCTCCCTTGTCAGGGACTCAAGGGCTTGCAGCCCTTGCCGTGGTGCGCTCTCGGGTCTTACGCAGGCCCGCTGCGCCAGCTTCTGCTGAAGCTGCGTCAACAGCGCCAAGGCAAAGCGCTTGTGGCCTTGGTTCAGCTGCTGTCTGACCGCTTCACCCTGCCTGCAACAGCAGTGCTGGTGCCGATTCCAAGCTGGAAGCGGCAACGATCCAACCCCTTGCCGCAGCGCATCGCCCTGGGATTGGGCCGGCCGACGACAGAGCTGCTGCACCGCAACCGTGCCGGGTTAAGCCAACACCATCTGAACAAACGCCAACGCGAAACCAACCTGATCGGGGCGTTCCAGGCCTGCCCCTTGGACAGACAAGGAGCCCACTGCTCGGTCTGGCTCGTGGACGACATCCTCACGACAGGGTCCACCGCTTTGGCTGCCCGTGAGGCCCTTGAAGCTGCTGGCCACCGCGTGGCTGGATTGATCTGCCTGGCACGAACCCCCGCAAGGGAGCGCAGGCGGTGATTTAAGATTCCCGTGTCGCTTCGGCGGCGCGCCGGGATAGCTCAGTTGGTAGAGCAGGCGACTGAAAATCGCCGTGTCCCCAGTTCAAATCTGGGTCCTGGCATCACATTGATGCCAAAACTGCCGTGTCATTCATCTCCCCAGATGCAGGCACAGACCGCGTTTTCGACAACGCGGACAGTTTTGCCATGGTGTTCGACCGCACCTGGAAGCAACTGCGAGGCAGCAACAAGGCTGAACTCAGCCAGGAGGAGCATCTCGAAGCCGTGCTGGAGGCGATGGCCGATCACCCCTTCCTGATCAGTTCCCCGGACATGGCACGCCAGGTGGCCGCATTCAGGATCAGGTTGCTGGAACTGGCCTGATCAGGCGGAGAGCAGATCGATCTGGGGATCATCCACATATTCCGTGTCATCGCTGAGGGTCTCGTCACTGAAGGCCTCGTCCTCGACGCGGTCGTCGTCCATCTCCATTTCAGGAGCTTCTGAGATGTCGTGATCTTCGTCTGCTGGAGCTTCCTCGGCATGGGAATCAGGGTGAAGCTCCACCACCTCGCCTGGGCTCAGACGATCCCGAAGCATCCGCACCTTCTCTTCGCTGGCTAGGAGCAATTCGCCGGCGTCATCGCTGACCGCGGCGATTTCCGCATCCTCCTGTTGCTGGCCCTCAACAGCGGCCAACCGCGTCTCCAGCTCCATCAACCGATCCGCCAGCGTTTCAACCACTTCACTGAGGCTGAGCAGGTGGGTGCACAGCTGTTGCTCGAACGCGGTGCGCGGGGAGGTGGTGGTCACCGGGCTGGCCTCGTGTTGAGAAATTTCGCTGATGGTATCGATGCTGAGCTTCGTGTCCACGGCCCTGGGAAAAGCCACGACTGGCCTACATTCCCCAGGGCTTTCGAGCGATTGAAGAGATGTCCAGGCTGAAGACGGGGCTGAAGATCAGCGCCTGGGTCGCCATCTTCATTGTTGCCGTCGTTTATCTGCAGCGATACGGCATCGCACCGCTGCAAAGCGCCGTGAATGAGATGGGCATCTGGGCCCCGCTCGGACTGTTCCTGCTGAGAGGGGTGAGCATTATCCTGCCAGCGCTGCCCAGTTCGGTGTATTCCCTGCTGGCCGGCTCGCTGCTGGGCTTCAAAGCGGGCTACCTCACGATCATCCTGTCAGACCTGGTGTTCTGCAGCGCGGCCTTCTTCATCGCCCGCCGCTGGGGACGCGGACCGGTGAGCCGCCTGGTGGGGGCTAGCGCGATGAAACGCATCGATGGCTTCAGCAAGAACCAGCTGGAAGGCAACTTCTTCTTGATGACAGGCCTGCTGATGACCGGGCTGTTTGATTTCCTCAGCTATGCCATCGGGATCAGCCGCACCCACTGGCGTCTCTTTGCTCCCGCCCTGCTGATCAGCGTGCTGATCAGCGATTCGATCCTCGTGGCTGTTGGAGCTGGTGCCGCTCAGGGCGCCAGCCTCACCCTGGGCTTGGCTCTGCTGGCGATGTTTGCTCTGGCAACCATCACCGGTGTGCTGAAAAAGAAATCCTCAGAGGCGCCCTCCAACAACCACTCCTGACAGGAGCCCTAGGGGATGACAGCCGATCCATGTCGATTCCCACGAACCGCTGACTGGGTCGAGGAAATTCCTGGACACTGGTTACATTCGAATTGATCGGCGTTTCTCGATGAGCGCACTGGCAGATCCGAGAATTGCCACCCTGCAGAACCAGGCCGGCAGCAGCGGTGAGCTGGATCTACCGGTGGGAGAGGGCTGTTTTCGGATCAACCTCCGTGATGAAAACATCGCGCTCTGGCAGGAGACATTTGATCAACACACCACGGCGGCCAACCTTCTTTTGGCTTGCGAAGAAAGCAATGGAGACCTCAAGGACACCCGCCTGACCTGGGTGGTGGGATCTGCCATCCGCACAGCGACGGCCTCAAGCCCAGACTCAGTTGGCTGGCTGTTGACGCAGTTGGGGGTACCAACTGAACTCACGGAAGCAGCCATCAGCCGTTGTCCTGGCCTGGGGGACGACCTGGTGTGGGCTTTTTACCTGGAACGCCACGGCTGGCTGATCGCCACACCGGTGGCCAGCGTCAACCCTTGAACTTCCAGAACATCGACTTCAAGACCCTGCTGCAGACCGCACAGGTTCAAGGACTGAGCATCAACCAGGATTTGCCTCAGGCCACGCGCAGCATTCTTGAGCGTGCTGATCAAGCCCAACGCCAGCTCACGGCTGATGAGCTCGCAACGATCTGCCAGGTCTCCGGTATGGATAAATTGCTTCCCGGCAGCCTGATCCAACGGTCGGATCAGCTGGTGAACCAGGCACGGGGTCATCTGATTGAGACCCAGCCGCATCTGGTGCAACCGGGAGGAGCTCTTCACCCGGAAGACAGGGCAGAGACCTGCTGGAGGGACTGCTGGAACTTTCTACGCGTGATCACCTACGCGGTGGCCTGCAACCAGAGCTGCTTTACAAACCCGAGCGGCATGGCCGCCCTTCGGGAGCTGTACAGACGAATGAACGTGCCCATCGAGGGGATGAACATCGCCCTCGGTCAGCTTAAAGAGAAGGCCTTGGAAGGGGTCTCGCGATCGAACGACCGTCAGTTGATCCGCGACTGCTTCCAGCACCTACACGCCGAGCTCAACAAATCTGCAGTTAAGAGCTGATAAGCGCTACCACCAAATTTTTTTGATCAAGAGAGGATTACATCCAAGTATTTCTACTCACGGAGCACCCCATGGCCATCCCGCTTCTTGGGTACCCGCTCAACACCCAAAACGGTCGCGTTAGCAACCTGGCCGGAGACAACAGCACCATCAAGCCCCAAACATATGCCTCCTCTGCAGCGGGCGATGACAGCGCCAGAGCAGAGATGGACAGCTTGATTGAACAGGCCTATCGCCAAGTCTTCTTCCATGCGATGCGCAGTGATCGCGAACCGTTCCTGGAATCACAGCTCCGCAGCGGCAACATCACGGTTCGGGATTTCATCCGAGGTCTGCTGCTGTCGGAACGCTTCCAGCAGGGCTACTACCAGTGCAACTCGAACTACCGGATGGTGGATCAGGTGGTGGGACGCGTGCTCGGGCGCCCAACCCATGGCGACGCCGAACGCCGGGCCTGGTCGATCGTGATCGGAGAGAAGGGCTTTACCGCCTTCATCGACGCCCTACTCGACAGCCCGGAATACATGAACTGCTTCGGGTACGACCTGGTTCCTCAGCAACGTTCACGCGTTCTGCCCGGGCGGCCCCTTGGGGAAATCCCGATCTACCAACAATTCCCCCGCTACGGAACCGACTGGCGCGACGCCCTTCAAGATCGGGCGCCTATCCATCAAGGTGCGCAGTCAGAACGACTGGAGGTTGCTGCCACTTGGGTGAACGAGGAACCCCCTGCTTTCGCTCTCAAGCTCTGGCTCGGCCTGTTTGCCGTCGGTGGATTCGAAATCGTGCGGGTGCTCATTACCATCGTTGTCTCGATGCTGCGCAACTGAGATGTCGATGCCCAAATCTGGGGCTCTAAATCTGCGTGAGTGGACGGCACCCGAAACGTGCGGAGCAACAAGCTCAGCCACAAATCCAATCGATGCTCGAGGGGCTGACTGGAGCGGTCAGGACTTAGGAGAACTCGACCTAAGAGACGCCAAGCTCTGTCGCTGTGATCTACGCGGCACAAACCTCAGCCAGTGCCAACTCGAGGGAGCTGATCTACGTCTGGCCCGTTACGACCAGACCACCCTGGTGCCTGAGGGCTTTGCACTGAACACAAGCGGTGCCGTTGGCCCCGGGGCGAAGCTGAATGGGGCTTTTCTCAACAGCACAGATCTGCGCGGGATGGATCTCAGAGGGAGCGTGTTGATGGGCGCCTATCTGAGTGGTTCAGATCTGAGTGGAGCTTTGCTCGATGGCGTTTCCTTAGCAGGCGCTGACCTGCGATCAGCCACGTTTCGCGGAGCCATGTGCCGGGGGACCCGCTTCGGAACCTGCGAGATGGACATGGCCGATCTTCGCGGGGCCAACCTTGAGGGGGCGGCACTTGAAACGGTGACGTCGATTCGGGGGGCGGACTTTTCGCTCTGCACCGGACTGGAGGATCAAATTGGTGCTCTGCTCAGTCGATCCGTCCAGGAACTCGACTGCTGGAATCCGATGACCCGCTCCACGACAAGGGCGAGCCTTGAGTCCCTGATCAAGGGGCAAGGGCAGGACGCCTAAAGCGAGCCATTTGCATCCAAACTTTTCCTACAAAACCCGCCGAGATCGCCGTCACGGCGCAGGAATCAGCCCGTGACGCAACAGTCGGACACAATTGATTGAGGTTTATAAAGAATGCTCTTCGGGCGTGAGCTTCTGAAGGACTATTAGTCGAACCACTGCGTGTGAATTCATGCCTTTCGGTCCAGCCTCGCTTCTAGGGGTCGAACGCTTCTCTGAGGAGAGTGAAGCCCCTCTCGAGCTGATCCCAGGCGATGAGGACGCCAGGAAAGAACAGATCATCCGTGCTGTGTACAAGCAAGTGCTTGGCAACGCTTACGTGATGGACAGCGAGCGGCAGATCGTCGAAGAGTCGCAGTTCAAGCTCGGTGAAATCAGCGTTCGTGAGCTGGTGGGCCGCATTGCCAAAAGCGACTTGTACCGAAGCCGCTTCTTTGATAACTGCGCGCGATACCGCTACATCGAGCTGGCCTTCCGCCATCTTCTCGGTCGCGCACCTGCTGACTACGCGGAAATGCGTGAGCACGCCGATCGCCTGGACAGCCAAGGGTATGAGGCTGATATCGACAGCTTCCTGAACAGCGCTGAATACCAGAACACCTTCGGCGAGTGGACGGTCCCCTATCAGCGGGGCTGGAAGACCGAAAGCTGTGCGACATTGCAGGAATTCACCTGGAGCTTTCAGTTGCTGCGCGGCAACAGCAGCAGCAGCCTCAAGGGTGATCTTGCAGGCAACAGGAGCAAGCTGGGTGGTTCGGCTTATTTGAACAGAGCCATCGCAGTGGTTCCCCCGTCATCCAAAGAAACGGCTGGCTGGAGTTTCCGTCCCTCGACCAACCTTCAAGACGCACCCACACGTCTCGGGGTTGGCGCAGGCGATCAAGGCATTACGTATCGCGTCGAAGTCACGGCTTACAAAGCCAACAATGTGAGGCGAATTTCCCGCTACACCCGAAGCAACCGAATCTTCTACGTGCCGTTCGACAAGCTCTCAGAGCAGTTCAAACGCATTCATAACGAGGGCGGCAAAATCGCCAGCATTACGCCGGTGACTTAACCCAGCTCCGCATTTATCTCGACGCTAACGACTCCCCTCTCCCCTCACCAAAACAATGGCCAGCACCCAATCCTCCCTCGGTTTCGGCGCAACCACCAAGTGGAATGATCCCGTTCGCTTCCAGCGCAAGGGAGGAGCAGAACAAAGCACTGCCCTAACCAATGGCGAATTTCTAAAGCAGTCGTGTGATCAGATGGCGATTGGGGTTGGTCCCCGGAGTCACGCTGACTGCCCCCATCGCGTCACAAGCGAGTGCTACTCGCCAGAGGATGACGCGTCTCTGGAGACCGTGATCAGTGCGTCATATCGACAGATTTTTGGCAACGCCCACGTGATGGATTTCGAGCGTTGCTCGGAATTGGAAGCTCAGCTGCGGGACGGTCGATTGACCGTGCGTGACTTCATTCGCGGCCTGGCCAAGTCCAGCTTCTACAAGGACCGCTTCTTCAGAAGCGTTGCTCCACAGCGGGGTGTCGAGCTGAATTTCAAGCATCTGCTGGGTCGTGCACCTGAAACACAGGCTGAAATCTCGTCAAAAATTGCCCTTCTGGCAGAACACGGTCACGACGGCTTGGTCGACAGCATCGTCGACTCCGCGGAATACCTCGAAGTCTTCGGCAGCGACGTGGTGCCCTATGCCCGTTCATGGTCTTCTCCCGCTGATTTATCAACAGCAGCCTTCCCAATGCTGGCCGCTCTTCAAAAGAGTTTTGCCGGCAGTGATAGTGCCCGCGGCGCAGGCCCGGCGCTAACCCGCAGCCTTGCCAATGGCGTGGCTCCGCGAATCAGCCTGCCTAGTCAGCCTGTTGGTCTGCGTCCATCGTCTGGAAGTTTCACGGCCACGCAGTTCAGCAGCAAAGCACCTGGCATCACCTCAGGCAAAGACTCTGCACCCATGCGCGGTGATATGTATGTCACCTTCGGCCTCGGCCAGCGGGAGCAAGAAACTTTCCAACGTTGCCCTGGTGACGGCCCCGATCAGCTCGCCGCGCTGATTCGTTCCACCTACAAACAGGTGATGGGCAATCCCCATCTGATGGAATTCGAACGGGTTGTCTCCGCGGAAAGCAAATTCATCGATGGCTATCTGAGTACACGTGAATTCGTTCGTGCTGTGGGTCTTTCAGCCGAATACAAGCGCCGTTTCTTCGAAACCAGCGCGCCATATCGATTCATCGAGCTGAACTTCAAACATTTCCTGGGAAGAGCGCCGCGGTCCCAAGCGGAAATCAGCGAGCACACCAAGATCCTTGCCGAAGGTGGCTACGAGGCGGAAATCTCCAGCTATGTGGATAGCCTGGAATACCAGAACACCTTTGGTGAAGACACAGTTCCGTTCGCTCGAATCCTCACGGAAAGCGGCCGCTCTCAAGTTGACTTCAACCGTCAACTGAGCCTGGCAGAAGGGTATGCGGCGAGCGATACGGTCCTCGGCAGCTCCGCTTTGGTGAGTTCAGTCGCCACAGGCCTGGCTCCCAGTGGCTGGAGCAAAACCACCAGCCGGGCTAACAGAACCGGTACCCAATCAGGCGCAGCTGATCCCACCAAGAAGCGGTACCGCATTGTTGTTGCTTCGCAGGCAGCTCGTTCCCGTCAGCGCACAGCTGGAAACAGCTACGTCGTGTCTGGAAAAGACATGAGCAGCCAGATGAAGTACATCCATGCACGTGGAGGCAAGATCGTTTCCATCACTGAAGTGATGTAGGAGCATTCGATTGCTGCAACAGGGAGCCACTTCCTGAAGGGGTGGCTCACTCACATCACTTTCTATTCATACAAAAATGACTGGGCCAACAACTCTTTCCTCGGCAGCCAACGTCGACACGTCACATGCTGCAGATGTGATCCGCCAAGCGTACCGCCAGGTGTTTGGCAATCGACACCTGATGGAACTCGATCTGAACCCCTCTATTGAGGCACTGTTCATGAACGGGGACCTAACGGTTCAAGGATTGGTAACGGCTCTCGCACAGTCGGAAACCTATAAAAAGCTTTTCCTGGAATGCAACAGCCCCTACAGCTTTGTTGAACTGAACTTTAAACATCTACTAGGCCGTCCTCCCCGTGACCAAGCCGAGTTGATGAGCCATGTTCGACTGCTGCAGGAAGAGGGATACGAAGCAGAAATCGCCAGTTACACCTACAGCGATGAATACCTTTCTGCCTTTGGCATCGACCAAGTTCCATACAATCGTGCAACTCAGACCGTGGTGGGCGGAAGCACGCTGTACTTCACACGTGCGAAGGCTTTGGATGCCGGATATGCCGGATACGACAACGCAGAAACAGATTCGAAACTCTTGAATAGTCTCTGCACTGGCAGTTCACCAGAGGCACAAGATCGCAGAAGCGTTGGCAACGCCAAGTCTTTGACCATCAACTGGACATCACGTCGTC
This sequence comes from Synechococcus sp. A15-62, assembly GCF_014280075.1. Taxonomy (NCBI): domain Bacteria; kingdom Bacillati; phylum Cyanobacteriota; class Cyanophyceae; order Synechococcales; family Synechococcaceae; genus Synechococcus; species Synechococcus sp. A15-62. The sequence continues at coordinate 443,594 of NZ_CP047950.1, read as the reverse complement.
AGGTGGGTGCCAACCGCCGAGCAGTTCAAAAGTCGGTGGTGACTCAAACTTCCATGTCAGCCACCATCAAATCAATTCTGTCGCAGGGCGGCCAGATCCTTTCTATTGCGAAGGCTTAACCCTTGGGGATATCTGGCAGATTTGACTGGATGCTCAGTCATAATCTTCTGGTGATCGTTAACCGGCCAATAGACGCCAGTCAACAGGTACAAAACGAAATTTAGTTTCAGACATGCCCATTCTGCGTCCACCTTCCAGCGAAAACCCAAACAGGAACACAACATTCCTGCAGTCGGTCTCATCAACACCCATGGCCATGTCCATGATGGTCGACTCCATGGTTAACATGATGCACATCAACTCTCCTTCGCTGGATGAGCTCAGCTCAGAAAACAACACAAGCCTGCATGACGATTGAGCAATTTGTTGCTCAAAGTACAGGTAAATGGCGCTCAATGCGATCGGGTCACTCCTTAGCTTTTCAACAGTTCGAAGAGGTTCTGAGCGAAGTTACGATCAAAGAGATCAGCAAAGAAGATTCTACAGTCAAACAATTACTTGAATCATCTCTAGCCAATAAATATGATTTAGATACAGTTTCATCTCCATTCAAAATGGAATGGTGCGCAGAAAGTGACTGGGAACCAGATGACCCATCAGAAGTATCCTCAGGCTCTTGCATTATTATTCCTTTTGTCAAAGATATGTCTTCGGGGACGCTGATCCGAAGTGTTGGCTATGCAGAAGCTGATGCGGCCATCTCTGAATACAACTTTGCAAACGACGGCACATTCACGCTCACAACAAACTACGAACAGTCCATTGCCGAAGAAAGAATTTGGTTTGTCTCAGAGAATGTGCGCTGCAGATCATCAGTTTTGAGAACTTCAGCCGGATCAGGCGTACTCCAAACATCTTTTGCATCAGAAGTCAGACGAATTAATGCATAATTACCAAAGATGAACAAGAATTTGAATTTATCCCTTGCCGAGTTCGCCAAAACTCTTGCGGGCGTGTACGACAACATCGAACAGTCCCAAAAAGACCCGAAAGATTTTGCACGTATCAATATATTTTTTCGACCATTGCCCTGGCATATTTTCGAAGGGCCAGGCTTTTATTCGGAGCAATGTTACGACTATGCACCGTGGGATCCCTACCGACAGGGCATTCACCGATTGACAGCGCATGAAGATACTTTTGTGGTTGAAAACTATGGGTTTACAAATCCCAGAAGATTAGCGGGAGCTGGTCGAGATCCCCAAATCATGAATGCAATCGATTCCGCAACCCTAAAAGAACGGTGTGGATGTGCCATGCACTTTCATCGCAAAGAAAAGGGACATTACATTGGAAAAGTTGAACCAGGAAAAAACTGCTTGGTTCCACGAGACGGAAAACTCACTTATCTTGTGAGTGAAGTTGAGGTAGACCAAGAAAACTGGATTAGTCGCGATCGAGGCTTTGATCCAAACACTGATGAACAAATTTGGGGCTCTGAACACGGACTTCTGAGATTTAAAAGAACCCAAAGCTTCTCCGAGGAAATCAATGATGAGTGGCTAAATTCGAAAACCTAGAATGGAAGATGTCAAAAAACAAATGAAGTCTTGGATACGCTCACAACATCTAATATGTGTTGGCACAGACTTTATATTCGAAACAGTTGATCAAACTCAACTTGACAAGTTTGAGGCTTCTGTTCAAGCAATTGGTGGGAGAATAAGAACAGTCAAGGCAATAGGAAATTGGCCGATGGGACCAAGACGATCGTTCAAAATACTGCAAGCAACTGCAAGCGTACCTAGACCAGGGGGAGAAGATCTAGTCACTTATTGGGCAAAGAAAGGCAGTAAAACAACAAGATATTCAGAAATCAATTCTTGAGTGAGTATTCATTCTTCGAACCAGCCCATCCAGGTGTCTTGGCTGAAATCAGTATGTTTGCTCCATTTTCTCAAAATAGCGGAGGAGTCAATATCAAAACCATTGGCAGCAGCTATTTCAATAACTTGGTCCTGATTAAGGGCAGCCTTAATCTGAGCTTTGAGATCTGGATTTTGACGAACTTGATTGATAAAAGCCTCTAAGACTTGATCTTGATTTGCACTAAGAGGAGAATCTGTCATCAAGAGGCATCGAAAGCTCTAAAAATTCTAAACGAAATTCCCATGAGTAGACCGTAAAGCTAGGCACCATCCATCAACATGGCTCTCCACGGGGCGACCTTACGGAATGCCCATGACCAGTGGTCGCTTTCGATGGCATTAATTGCTAAGAGTTCAGATTCAGATAAACCAGCAGAATCAGTTGCAACATACTGAAGCCAAGCTGTGATTGAAAAAATATAATCACAGGAAGCAGCAAAATCAACGATATCTTGGTCTGTCTTGCAAGACTTCAAGCCAGTTGCAACAGAATGATCATAAATAACCATCTGCACAAAATCATCAATAACAGAAACGGACATCGTCAGCAGCTTTCAATCCAAAGCGCAAAATTCACCTTCTCACAAATCATCTGCAGAACCAAAGGTCCACCAGGACACCGCAATAACCGCCAGGGAATTTTTTTCTCTAAAATACCTGAATCAATAGTAATTTTAGGAGGGCTCGTAGCCTGTTCATAAGGAATTAGTGCCGATCCAGTCAATGAAGGCTCAACACGATTAACAATTGCTTTTAATTGGTTCAAATCATCAACCAAGTTCAATTGCTCTTGGACATCTGTTGATTTCTGGACAGCTTCAACAAATCTAGGAAGAGCCTGCTCGAGCTCGGGGGAGACTGGCATGATACAAAAATCCCTCTAATTACGATAACAGATGACGAGGACGTAATTCATGAAGGGGCAGAGCAGATTAGAGAAGACAATCGACCAGTGATAAATCATCACTGAGATTAAGACGTCAATGCTATGGTTAAAGAGATGATGGAATTTCAACGTCACTACGATTCAACAGAATCAGGTCAGCTGCTCTAAAACTGCAGCTCAACACCAGCTGACAGAAAATCCAGGTTTTTCATTGATGACTCTTTAAACATGGCCGAGCGATTCGACAACTTAGTTGAAGGCTTGACGGAAGAGCGGGCCATGGCGGTGATTTTGGCTGATCCAGACTCACTCGAGAGGCCCGTTGATAAATACATGGCAGCCACAAGGCTTGGGGCAAGTAATAGCGAAGAATCACTCGATGTGCTGATACAGGCTGCAGAGCTGGATCCAGAGCATCTTTTTAATCGAATCACGCGACGCAAGGCGATCGACGCCCTTGGCAGACGAAAAAGTCCGAAGGCCCTACCCTCTTTATTTAAGGCCTTAAAATGCAGCGATGAAGCTGCAGTAATTAATTCTGTAGAAGCGATTACAAAAATCGACGCACCTTTGACAGAAGCAGATCATGAAAAATTACTTGAAGCCCTTAAGGGCGAGGATATTCAAAAGCGCGCTGTCATACAGGCATTTTGTCGCTTAGGGGTCCCCGGAGTCATCAACAGCATCAGCCCCCTCCAGGATGATTCCAATCCCTTGGTTGCGGGTGCAGCGAGGGCATACATGTCAAAAGTTGCCCTACAACCAGATGGGCTTGAAGTCCTCATTCCGCAACTTGTTGATCCAATCGCCGGACGGAGGCGCTCTGCCGTAATTGATTTAGGCGATGCAGGTGACGTTACAAGGCTAGAAGCTCTTGTCACAGCTCCCGTGTCGATGTCTTTGCGGGCCAGAAGTGCATTTCAGTTGGTAGATCCTGATAAGACATGCCAGGTACCGGAAAAATATGCAGAGCTGATAACACAACTCTTACAAGACAACCCTCAACAACTCAAACTTAGGAAAGAGTGGATTTGTGATATTGAGCCTACAGAGATCGAAAACAACCTTCAACATCGCGACGAAGCACGCCAATACGGTGGTGCCTCAAGCTTGATGGCCATGCCTAAAGCAGAGAGAATGATTTTAATTAACGAAATTAAAGAAAAATTATGGAGTGATTACGTTACGCACTATTACCTGACTGCCGTCGTCGGTCTTCAGGGTTTGGAAGAACGAAGCGATCTAATCAGGCTTGCCTTAGCCGAAACAATTCCTCAATACACCAAATCCCGCATTGCTGCTGCATGGGGGTGCCTCCGCTTGGGCCTTGTGGACCAAAAGCCGCTCCTGGAGGAGCTTTCAGTCAGTGCCTTCTGGCTACCACTGAAATGGACCTGCCAACGCGTCCTTAAACAGTTGTCATAAAAAGACGAGCAGTAAATAAGGTGAACTGTCGGACGTTGGTTGACGAAACACCCTTACTGATTTCGCCTTTGTCAACTTGTGTGTCCTGACGTCCTCCTTCAGGAAGTCGGTCTGGGAAGCAGGGGTAATGTCATTCGTGATGCGGAATGCATCTCCCCAAACAACGTATTCCACAACCCCCATGCTCGACGCATTCTCCCGGGCTGCTGTCTCGGCCGATTCCAGCGGCTCCTTTATTGGTGGCGGCGAACTTGCTTCCCTGAAGTCCTTCATTGCTGATGGCAACAAGCGCCTGGACGCTGTGAACGCCATCACCTCCAACGCCAGCTGCATCGTGTCTGACGCCGTCGCCGGCATCTGCTGCGAGAACACCGGCCTGACCGCCCCCAATGGTGGTGTGTACACCAACCGCAAGATGGCTGCTTGCCTGCGTGATGGCGAGATCGTTCTGCGTTACGTCTCTTACGCGCTGCTCGCCGGTGACGCTTCCGTGCTGCAGGACCGCTGCCTGAACGGTCTCCGCGAGACCTATGCCGCTCTGGGCGTTCCCACCGGTTCCGCCGCACGTGCTGTTGCCATCATGAAGGCCGCTGCTAGCGCCCTGATCACCAACACCAACAGCCAGCCCAAGAAGATGGCTCTGACCTCTGGCGATTGCGCCAGCCTGTCTGGTGAAGCTGCTAGCTACTTCGACATGGTGATCAGCGCCATCAGCTGAGCCAGGTATCGATTTTCTGCACACCTGAACACCCTTCTTCTGAATCATGAAGTCCGTTATCACCACCGTCGTCGGCGCAGCCGACAGCGCATCCCGCTTCCCCACCGCCTCCGACATGGAGTCCGTCCAGGGCTCCATCCAACGCGCCTCTGCTCGTTTGGAAGCTGCTGAGAAGCTGGCCAGCAACTACGACCAAGTTGCCCAGGAAGCTGTTGATGCTGTCTACGCCCAGTACCCCAACGGTGCCACCGGCCGTCAGCCCCGTAAGTGCGCCACCGAAGGCAAAGAGAAGTGCAAGCGTGACTTCGTTCACTACCTGCGTCTGATCAACTACTGCCTGGTCACCGGCGGCACCGGCCCTCTGGATGAACTGGCCATCAACGGTCAGAAAGAGGTCTACAAGGCCCTCAGCATCGACGCTGGCACCTACGTGGCTGGTTTCTCCCACCTGCGTTCCCGCGGTTGCGCGCCTCGCGACATGAGCGCTCAGGCTCTGACCGCTTACAACCAGCTGCTCGACTACGTGATCAACTCCCTCGGCTGATCATCAGTCAAGCTGAGTGATTTTTTGATCTAACCAAGGGGTGGGCCAAAAGCCCACCCCTTTTTGTTTTCAAAATCAAAAAACACAAATTCTTGACAATTAAGAGTAAACAATTCTGGAGCAATCCAGAAAATCTGTGGCTAGTTAACAAACAATTTTGCCACAGTCAAAGACGCAATGTTTACTCGCTGTGGCAATTAGCGAATTATGAGCATCGAAACGTATCAATACTCAATTTCGCTGAATTTTTCTCGGCAAAGCTTACTAACAACAGCTTAAAGAGTTGTTTTAAAGCATGTTGGGAAGAGTCACCACAAATCACCTCCCCTCACCAACCTTATGTTAAGTACACAAACCAGCCTCGCTGGAATGGCTTCGGCTAGCCGCACCAAGCCAGCCTCGTACGCCATACCAAGCAAGGCTGGCAAAAACACTGTTCATCGGACAGTAGCTGGATCAATCGCTGAATTTAAGCGCAACACTTGTTCTCAGATGGGGCTCGGAATTGGCCCAAGGCTGCATAGCGAATGCCCCTTCGGTTCAGTTTTTGATGAATATCACCCCAGTGATTCCTGGGCTTTAGAGAGAACAATTAATGACGCTTACAGACAAGTTTACGGAAACCTACCTCCGACTGAAAACGAGCGGTGCAGCTCACTTGAAGCACGCTTGATGAACGGAGAAATTACGGTCCGCGACTTTGTCAACGGATTAGCTAAATCTCCGTTTTACAAAGACAATTATTTTCATAGTGTTGCCCCACAACGTGGGATCGAGCTTAATTTCAAACACCTATTAGGGAGAGCACCTCTCAATCAAGAGGAAGTTCAAAACAGTATCAAACTTCAAGCAGAACAGGGTTTTGATGCTCTGATTGACAGCCTCACAGATTCCGCAGAATATGCAGAGGTTTTTGGATCAGACATCGTTCCTTACATGCGAGCGGGCGATTCCTACGCAGGGATGATGACCAGCTCCTTCAACTTAATGCGTGAACTAGCCGGCACGAAGGTTGCCGTCAGCGACAATGCACAAGGGAGCCGTAGTCGCACTACAACGCAACTGGCTGTTGCCGCGATCAGCATGATGAAGCCAATCCTGAAAGCTGCCCCAACACTGCCCCAACAAAAGTATGGTGCACAACAGCCTCCAAAAAGGACAGGCCCTGTTCCGTTCCGACCGTTCGGGGTTAAACCGTTTGCCTGAGGTTAATCAGGCAATTCATGCCATAACTCTTGCCCTCTTCCCAGGAAGAGGGCTTTTTAATGCAGGACAACACTGAGTGGTAAGGGCCTGATCGGCGTCGCTTAGATTGCTACACAGCAAACAGGAACGTGCAAGGTGCTCCAGGATTTCACCAATATTTCATCAATCAGCGAAAGCCAACTCACAGAAGAAGAAGCGCTCCAACTCGCTGATGAGCTCAGTGGAAAATTGAGCGAAGGTGAAATACCAAGATCTGATGCCGAGTCACTTAAGCGCATGGTTGCCGGACTTGGGGATGCGAGAGGCGCTTTACGACTCACCTTTGCTAAAAGTCTTGGGGCGGTAGGTGACGAAGCTCTACCCATTCTTTGTAAAGCACTTCGCCAACATCAAAATGTGATCGTAAGACGGGCATCAGCCAAAACACTTAATTTGATTGGCAACAAGGACGCGTTGCCTTATCTGCTTGAGGCCTTTTTAAAAGATGATGACCCAGTTGTACTTGGATCATCTGCTGGAGCGATGGCCACCATTGGCCCCGACGCAATGGATTCGTTGCTTGGAATCCTAAAAAATCCAGACTGCACACCATTTCAGGTTGGCTTGATCAACCTTGCACTAAGTTTCATCGGGGCCAAAGCACCTGAAGCATTGCTGAAGGCTGCAGATTCAGACGTGGCTGAAGTTCGAGTTGCAGCAATTTCAGCTTTGGGGGACCAAATACAAAAGGGTGATGATTTAAGAGCAAGAAATAGGGTGTTCCAAGCACTCGAGGACATCTCAGCAGACGTAAGAGCAGAGGCGGTGACTCTCATCGGGAAATCATGCGATGCCGAAGATGTTGAAAATATGCTAAGCAGAAAGCTGGTCGATCAAGACACTCAGGTACGCAAAAATACAGCAATGGCACTAATGAAACTCGAAGCATTTAATGCCATAGAAAGCATAGAAGCAGCAAAGTCCACAGAGAGGGACGAGACTGTTCAAGCAGTATTTAATGTTGCTATTAACATACTAAGTAGAGATTTGCAGGAGAAACAGGAAAGCGAATAGAGCATTTAGAAAAACAGCTTTAGAGGAATGCTCAGGCGAGGAGATCATGCCTCCGCATTAACACAAAGACAAGAAAGGGCAGGCGATCTGATAGAAAGTGGATACCAAAAAGACAAAAAGCAATCATTCAGAAAAACGTTAAGCTTCTTACGCGCAATCAAGGAATAACAATAGAATATGCAAATACGCAGAAGAAGTTTGCGAAAAAAACGATCGCGCAATTATATTTTTTCCGACACGCTCGAGATGGAAGAGTTTTGCAAGGCACATTTTGAAGAATATCACTCAACATCCAGCTTCAGATGCAATGTAACTCAGTTAAGCACCGGCCTTCTCGAAACGAAGACCACTTGCTCACCAATTGAAGACGTGCATCTTGAAATTTTTAAATCGAACCAAACTCTGCTCTACGAGGAAGAAGCCAACACAAAATCAGTGTCATTCTGCTGGCTAGACACATTAGCGGCAAAAGATGCGGAGGCACAGACAATCATAAGCGGCCACCAAATGACAAGAAATAGCATTGCTGGCTTCAATCGGATAAACAAAACAGGAGGAAATATCTGGGACATTGTGGGAGCAAACGAAGAGCTTTGCTGCATGAGCCTGAAATGGAATAAATTAAAAGAAAGAATCAACAAATTGAATGCATTTAATGCCTATGCGAGGCTTGAGGAATGCATTGGAATTGACTCGCATGATCATGCAAGTGCTCAGCTCAAAAAATTATTTAGCCGACATTTTAATAGCCAACCATCAACGAAACCAAATTCATTTTACGATCTAGCAATCATATTCCTAGACAATGAAAATAATGAATCAACCTATGATGCACATCGATGCGAGTCAACGGATCTTATAGAAGACTTGGTTAAACTAATTCACGAAGATAGGGCTGGCATGCCGCCAATAACACTTGACGAAATTACTGAATACTTGAATTCAAAAACAGAGTCTCTCAATACTATTTGTCAAAAAATCTTTAATATGGATGTAATTGAGCTAGTAAGAAGAGTACGACTTGAACAGACCCGCAAGGCTTTTTTAACTCCACATTCCTCAACAGGTCTCAAAGAGTTTACAAAAAAGAGAACAGCACTTTACTACGGTTTTAAGAACTGGAAAAAATTTGAAGCCTCCTACTCCACATATTTTGGAGAATCACCCAGCCAAACAATAGATCGATCTAATAAGAAATTATATTCATTTAGTGCATGGAAGGGAGAGTAATACATGAAAACATCTATTGAATATCGTGATCCACTGGAGCTCTCTGAAGAGCTTGCAAAACTCGGTCAGCTTACAAAAATAACGCAACTGGAAGGTGGCAATGGTTTTTATACTATGCAAACAGCAAATACTAATAAAGTCACACTTGCAGAAATATCTGCCAACAAAACATTATTGTACGAGGGGTGGGGCAATGGTATAACTATTGATTTTAATTGGATTACACCAAAAGCGAATACTCAAGGAGCCTTTGGCTATTGTGATGGATTTAAGATGACAAAAAATAGCCTAGCTGGATTTGGCACGATTAATGCAGTACCAGGAAATGCATGGGGAAAATATAACAACGAATGCTCTAGTACTGGTTGCATGCTTGAAAAGCAGCTCCTATTGGAACTACTCGAAAATTGCAATGCCTATGATGGACTTGAACGACTCACGGGTGATCATGGGATTTATTGCAACAATAAAGCTCTAAACCAACTTAAGAGTTTAGCCGCCAAAGAAGTATCTTCTGGAATTAAGAACCCAGAAAAATATTTCGATCTTGTAATCGCATGTCTAGAAGAGCCAATGACTGCTCAAAATAGTCAAGATCCAAAACATATCGATCAATTAAGAGAAATCATTAATCTTGCACATAGTGAGAAGAGCATGGAATCCCCTCTGTCATTGCTTGAAGTATGCAAGTATATAAATACAAGTCAAGCATCATTATATCGCATATGTCAGGAGTACTTTGGAATGGGAATTATTGAATTGATGACACAAATCAGACTTGAAGAATCCAGAAGAATTATGCTTAACCAAGACGCTCGTCGGAAACTAAATCTATATTCAATTCGAGATATTGCAATTAAATATGGGTTTAAACATCAGGGGAGATATGCACGGCGCTATTACACTGCATTCGGAGAACTTCCAAGTCAGACCATCGAAAAGTCGAGAAGATATAGATTGCCAATATAGGTGCATTGCATCTAGAAATAATTTTCTATAGTTCACGTAAGACTTCCGCGCATGTCCATCGTAGGGGCTCCCAAGTGGATTTTAAAAGTAGATTTTCAATATCACTACGACATTCCATTAAACCTAAAGTTAAACATCCCCAAGTCGCAGCTATTTTTGATTTTGCATACTGCGGAGCCGGCTCCAATAATGATTCCTTGATTATATAAGACAATTCTTTTAAGCCGAGTTGAGACACCAAACAATTTACTTGATAGTGAACACCATAATCAGAGCCATGATTGTCCCAAATAGTCTTAATTGCGTCAGTTACAGTTGAAGCTGGCCAACTGAATAAGGCCTTAGCACCAAAGTACTGGCGCTCCTCATCTCTATGCTTAAGGAAATCACAAACTTTTTCTAAATCATTTGGTGCATCAAATTTCTGTGTAAAATATAAATGACGAGAATCATCCTTCAACATTTGATTGATTAATGTTCTTTGTGATTTAGTTTTAATTTTAGAAGTCATCTTGAACGCACTTTTAGCTCTCAAAGGCATTGACACCGCTGCTTTCGAAATACTTGACAAAAGAGAAGGGTCTCCAGCGTCACCAATATCAATGACGGATGAACGTCTATGTATGACATTCAAATCGTTGAGGTGATTTTCAAGAATATGCAATTTACGCTTGTCATCTTCAACCCTTATTGAATAAGCGATTGATGCGCCATTAACCAATATATTTGGATTGCTCTCTTGCTCACGAATGATGCCATTAAACTCATGCATCTCCAAACGCGTGAAACATTGAATGGCAACACGCTTGAGGACATCGGAGCCATTTTGAATAATCTTCAAAAGAGATGATTTAAACTGAGCATCAAGAGGTATGCCAAAATGAATTAGCGTATCTACTGAATTCACAATCGTCTGCTCATCACTACTATGCATAGCTTCATAAATGGTTGGCAGAGTACTAAGGTCGCGACGACGCCCTAGCGCTTCAATAGACTTACGACGCGTAATGGAATCGAAGATATTGTCTCTATCCCCAGTGGCCGCTACAACTAATGCATCTAGAGAGTCTCTTGAAGAACAAGCTCCCAACCGTGTTGCAGCTATATATTTGATGCCAGGATTATCAAGAGTACTAACATTTTGCGAAAGCAACTCAATTGCTTGCTGTTCACCCATCCATGAAAACAAATTATCAAATCGCTGTGAACTTGGCACCATGCAATATGCGTATATTCAATTTTTACAGAAAAATTGATCGGCAAATCTGATTTGATAAGAAGTGACCCGCACGGCAAAGAGATTGATAATTAGTGGACATCTATTTTAAGAACAATAAACCACTACAATTAATAAAGAATTAACAAGTAGTCGTTGATTAAATTCGAGCTAATGACGATTTGTCCAATCATCAAATTGTGACCGGCTCAATTCTTTATCCATATAAGATCAGCACAGGAAAAGTACGCTGCCATATAAAATTATTGGTGGCCTACTGAGACATAAAAAAGTAAAAAGACGCTGATAAGAAGCGGATAGTTGCTGATAAAATACGGATATGCCGCTGGTTCATCATGTCACGTGCTGAATTCATACGCTTTCTTCAGGTTCTAGAAGAAGACCTGTCGTTCAGATCCCTGTTCAAAGAAGCTGAGCCCGAGGAGATCCTCAAGCTCGCTGATCAACATGGATTTATCTTTTCTGATGAAATAAAAGGGCGTTTTCTTAATCGATGGGCAGGGGTGTACTTCTGCCCATTTGCCAATGATGTTGGAAGACTATGCCCCAAGATGGTGCCGGAAGGATTCAGCACGCTGCTACATTATTCGCAGACGACTTGTGCTAAAGAGGACAAAGTAGAACGTTTTGACTTCCGCGCTGGAGGTTATTACGATGGAGTAGAAACTATACCTCGATGAAGGAACATCTAACTCTTTGAGTTGAGTAGATTCTGAAGTCGTGCCAATGCAGACTGTGCAGCCTCCTGAATCAAGGGATCATCATTATTTTTCCGCAGTGAACGTAAAGCGTTTTCTGCCAAAGGATTGGGAATATCGGCAAGAGCCTGAGATGCACTGAAGATTAAAGCAACATTTTGGCTGCTGAGAGACTTTGCCAAAATTTGGATTGCCTCTTCAGACTTGAATTGTTGCTTGCCGATCTGACCAAGACACATCAACGCACCTTGTACGACAACCATATCTGAATCGTCGATTCCTTGCTCCAACATTTGCATGACTGAATCAGGAAACGGCTGATCGGGAAAATTCTTGAATACTTGCACGAATGCTTTGGGGCAACAACGCCTTGCAGTTTGATTGGCTGTTGTTGCATAAAGGTCGATCAAAGGATCGAATGCATCACTTCCAAAGAAACCAATGCCTTTAACAGCTGCTCTATAAACTTTAGGGTCATGATGACAAAACAGATCTAACAATCTTGGCAATGCTTCTTCCCGATAGTTCTCAGAAAGAATCAAACAAGCTTCTTCTTGAATCCTTGGGTTGGGATGCATCAGGTCTTCAAACAATGCATCAACAGAAGGGATCGTCGAATCGCCGTTCACTTCAGAAATAATCACCTGTACTTAATACTAGCATTGTTGACTAAGGCCATTTGGGTTCAAACTTAGTTCTTATCTACAATCCAGAATGCTTTTCGCTTTGAGCTGCACCAAATTATCAACATCAGCATTGACAAGCGTTTGCAATTGACATTGATATTGATTTTTGAGATGGTCGCTCTGATCAGATTGGATCAAGAGGAGGCCTGCATAACGCATATCCCAACTAAGCTTATTATCACCAGACAAACAATGATCCAGGAAGCACATGCATTGCTCAGGAAACAGCCGAGCGTAAGAAAGCAAAGCAGCTGGAGGTGATTTTCTAAATTGAGGACGCTTATCTGTAATAGCATCTGAGAGAATTTTGCGAATATCAAGCAATGCTTCTTCTGTCCAACCTTCAACAAGGCCAAACAATCGCATCAAAAAATAGTGTGCACCATAGTCATTGTGGGCTTTATCTTGCCAGCAATTCTCAATAGCTCTCCAAATCTCTTGGGCATCACGTTTTATTAGTGCCTGCATCGCAAGATAGCAACGACTAAAATCGGGGTGGAACAATCCGTCAATCAGTAGCTTTGTAGGCAAAGGATCGCCGTAATGATGAAGGACAGTGATCAAACGAGGATCGTCAAGCAAAACTTGATCTACCGCTGATAGTGAATCATTGTCTGAGAGTTTATTGGACGGGTTATTCAAGAGAGATCTCACAGCTCGCATCCGGAACGCAGGCGAGATTGGTGCTTGCATCAAATCAGACAAAAGCTCAACAGCATTCGCATCGATCACATCCTGCACAGCCGACTGACGATCCATTTGATTGGCGCCATACAAATGATCTGAAAGATCAGCCAGATGGGATTGATCACCAGATAGATGAATCATGGCAGCGATGGCAGCACCACGGACCGAAGTCTTTTCATGGGCTGTGTGTACTGAAATAGTCGAAATTGCTGCTTTAACAGAAAGCTTTGAGAGACTTTGAATTAGGACTCTTTGATTCTGGCTAGCATCATCTAACAAATCGATCATATGTTGGTGCACTTCAGGATCTTGACAGTTCAAATGAGACAAAGCCCAAGCAGCATTCTCAACCATATACACATCAGAGCTACTTAAAAAACTTGCAATTTTGGACGTAGCCTCTACAATCCCTAATCGCGCAAGAACTTCTACAGCCTTTCGTTGTGCAAGACCTACAGGCACATCCGCAGAACACTTATCCAGAAATGCCAATAAAGCTTGGCTTGTTTTTGGGCCAGGAAAATTAATCAAATGAGAAATAGCCATATAATAATCACTCTCACTCTCCAGAATACCAACTTCTTTAGACAAGATATCAATTGCTCCCTGTTGATCCAAGCCAGCATGAATATTATCGAAAAGACCAGTCATCAGTAACGGTCAACATTCGGATGATTCTACTTGAGGTGCGTAATTCAATGGGGCCTGTTGGAATAAGAAAGTAATAGCAAGCTTGCCATCAGACGATACCGGAGGCAAAATTCTTCTGAGCCACTACAAAAAATATGGGACCTTTCCCCGGACGATTGATCCATGTTTCCACTGGTGTGATGGACGGCTGCAGGCCCTCAACTTCCCACACAGTTTGCGTGGACACCCGGTTCATGGCGCAATGGATGAAATCCTTTAGAAGTTGCAATACACCGATAACATCCGTTGGCTGGAGCGCAGCGGACCAGCCTTTAATACCAGCACCTAAAAAGCAAACGTCTACATCCAAGGTTCGGAAACTAGTAGAGAAATTAACACCCCAAAAAGAAACCAGTTCTAATAAGAAAGAAAAAGCAGACTCAGACAAGCCAGAGGCCAACAAACGTAAAAGTACCTCTAGCCGTCGTAGGAATCGTCGGAAACAAGCCTGATCAAGATCTATGAGGCTCTCGAAGAAACTTCAAAAATCGCATCTTCGGGTCGTCCAGCCTTAAGAGCTTCCCAGTTGATCGCTTGAAGAAAAGTGCTTTCATCAGGCGTTTCAACCATATCAACACCCCAATATCCCTCCTGGAGTGGAGCTCCAGGAGAAGCTTGGGAATCTTTCCTTCCACCAAGTGCCAGGACAACGTGGTTCATGTCGTGTCCGAGTTGACGACGGTGTTCAGACCAAGTTTGCACCAAATCAACAGCCATATCTTGGGGAGACAAATCAGATGATATAGAGAGTTTCCAATGAGGGTGATTTAAAACTACCGTTGAAGAAATATTTTTCGAAAGAGATTTAAGTTTTTGAGCAAGTAGTTCAAAATTCAATGCAGGTACGAGATCTGATTGAACCTGTAAGTTATGAGATAGAACAAACGTCGTCATCAAAAAAATACACCTGTGATAAATCTAATGGAATTTCAGCTTGTCTGTGATGGATGATCAGTGGTCTTCCATCTGGCTGACACAAAAAAAGGGGGGAGCAACTGCTCCCCCCTTTCCCTAAAATCTCGAGTTGATCAAGACAGAGCGTTGATCGCGTAATCGAGATAGCTCTTGAACTCGTTAAGAGCCTGAGGGCTCATATCGCGAGGGGCGCAAGCACGATCGCGAGTGTAAGTCAGAGCTTCGATGTAGGCGTTGGTGGGCAGACCCAAGGTGCGATACACCTCACGTGCTCCTGCAATACCCCACTCATCGAGAGGACCAGTACCACCCACGATGAGGCAGTAGTTGATCAAGCGCAGGTAGTGACCGAGGTCGCGGTAGCACTTGTCGACCTTCACTTGGCTATCACCGGCTTCACCGGGTTGCCGCAGATAGGCGTACTTATTGAAGCAAGCATCACCTGCTTCGCGGGTGACATTGTCCAGACCGGCGGCCAGCTTTTCGGCAGCTTCCAGACGTGCAGCTGCACGCTGGATGTTGCCCTGAACAGCCTCAAGATCGTTCTGGGAAGGGAAGCGACCGGCTGCATCAGCTGCGGTCACAACAGTGGTGACGACGGATTTCATTTGAGATCCTTAGGTAAAAGGTGCTGAGAAGGTAAGGAGAGAAGACTTGATCGTCAGGAGATCAGCTGATTGCGCCAATCACACGATCGAAGTAAGAACCTGCTTCAGCCACCAGTGCAGAGCAGTCGCCCTGAGTGGTTTCCATCTTGCGGTACTTAGCACCACCGCTGGCAGGAGAGTTGGTCTGACCAATCAGAGCCGTAGCAGCGGATTTCATGATCGCGACCGCACGGGCGGCAGACTGAGTAGGAACACCTAGAGCGATATAGGTTTCCTTGAGGCCATTCAGGCAACGGTCATCCAGCACGGAAGCGTCACCAGCCAGCAGTGCATAGCTGATGTAGCGAAGCACAATCTCACCATCGCGAAGGCAAGCAGCCATCCGACGGGTGGGATAGCAGTTGCCGCCAGCCTGGATCAGACCTGTGTTTTCGCAGATCATGCCGGTGACTGCATCAGAGACGATGCAGTAGGCGTTGGAAGTAATGGCATTCACAGCGTCCAAACGCTTGTTGCCATCTTGCACATAGGAGCGGAGGCTAGCGAGATCGCTACCACCAACAGGTGCAGTTTTGGCGTCAGCGCTGACGACTGTGCGGGAGAATGCGTCGAGCATTGGGGGCCAGACAGTTTTGGGGATGCAGTGCTTCGGAAACCGCCGGGTGAACAGGCCTTAAAGCCCGGAAACCCAAGGGTGGTGGAAGCGCTGACTCAGGCTAAACTCAGTTCTGAGCAGGGTTCGTCAAACAACCCCCTTACGCAAAAGTTTGTCACCTTGGGCCAATCGCCCCGATTGACGTCCTGGGAATTAGGCCGATCCGAGAGCAATCTTTCCTTTATTGACGCAACCCCGAGCAAAGGTTCACAAAAGCCTTGGTCAGGCATCGGACAGGCTTAGGATCTTCAGGCTCAATCAGAACTTCATGGACAACGCAGCGTCCGATTTACCTACCCTTGAAGAGTTGCAAGAGTCCATCGATGAATTAGCTGCCTACAGGGAAAGACTTTTTCAAGATGTAGTTGGCTTGGGTAAAAAACTGCGACTATCACAGAAAAAGATTGACGCCACTGTTGCAGCACACCCAGAGCTCCAAAGACTCGACGAGGTGATGTCACAGCTGGTTGCGCAGAGGAATACGCAACAGAGCAAGTCTTGAATTGCAAAAAATTTTACCGGTTCGCCTGTATTAATTAATTTTCTTGAAAGCACAAACCAATGGTGCAGACACTTTCCCCGCCAATGACAATGGCGGATTTCTTTGAAGCCAGCCGTGGGACTTGGTTAAACAGGCGCGCTGTTCATCACCACGACTATCAGGATGACGAAGCTGCGGATTCCAATCTGGTCATTGAACCATTCAATGCAGATGACCCAGTCGTCACCAAAATCTGCAATTCTTTGAACATTAAAACCGAAGACAGCTCAGGTGGAGCACGATTTTGGTGGGAAAGTAATATCAAGAAAGGCGTCCGCAATGATGATTACGCTGCAGTGGTCATCGACGTTCCTGACCATGAAGATCCCCGAAAGGGATTTCTACTTCGTGATGTTGGATATGTTGAAAAGCAATCTGTTTTAAGCACTTACAGCTTCGCAGACGACGGCGTCGTGACGATCACGACGCGATACGACACCAATATTGGCATTGAACGCTGTTGGTTTGTGACCGATCAGATCAGAATGAGAGTGAGTTCTGTTCAGTGCTTAGATGGTGTTGCAATGACCACATACTGCACCGAGTTTCGGTGCCCTACTGATGCCGAAATTTCAGATATCACCCAGCAGGCACAACAACTGGCAATGGCGTCTTCAACAGTTAACAACTGATCACCATGTTTGATCCATTTCTTGAGGAATTGCTTTCAGGAATCAAAGCCCGGGGTGCAGTACCCGTTGAGGTTCCTATTGGACTTGAGCACAATCAATCATCCAAACGCTCTAGCACCATCAAGAGCTGGCTTTGGGACGTGCCTGGATTTCGGAGGTGGCGCGTTACCCGGTTGGATGCTGGTGAAAGCTTGCAGGTCCTTAATTCCGTTGCCTATCCCGACTACACCTACGACCATCCATTAATGGGAGTTGATCTGCTCTGGTTCGGTGCCAAGCAGAAGTTGGTTGCTGTTCTTGATTTCCAACCACTTGTTCAAGACAAGGACTATTTGGAGCGCTACTTCGATGGACTGAAGTCACTCAACGCTCAATTTCCGGATCTCAATGGTGAAGAGACCATGCGTTCCTTTGATCCAAATCAATACTTTTCCTCATGGCTGCTGTTCTGCCGGGGCGGAGCAGAACAGGCGACATCATCGCTACCCCCAGCTTTCAGCGCTTTTCTAAAAACCTACTGGAATTTACATGACGAGGCAGTTAAAACCCCTTCTTCCATTAATCCAATCGAAGTGGAACAACTTCAGAAAAATTATGATATTTACAGTGCAGAGAGAGATCCTGCACACGGCCTATTTACCAGCCATTTCGGAAGTGAATGGTCTGATCGTTTCCTGCACGAATTTCTCTTCCCCGCCAGCCAGCCCAAATGACCCTCCCTCTCCGCACGACGAGTCTTGATCCTGTCCAGATCCCCGGATGGCGCTGGCAGCCTTTTCTCGACACCGCCGTTGCGGCACTGAGCTCTCTGCAGCCGAATCCTTATCCAATTGCGGAACGTTTTCTACAAAAAGAGGGCAGCACAGGATCCAAGGCGAAACCAGTGCCGGTCAGCACTGCAACCTGGGCCTGTTCAACAGAAAAGCTGCGCCAAGTGCGCTGTGCCTGCGTTGAGGCTGGTGCGGCTGCATCGGTGCTCAACTTCGTGATCAACCCCAGCAGTCGTTTTGATCTTCCTTTCTTCGGAGCCGATCTGGTGACGCTGCCCAACGGGCACCTGCTCGCTCTGGATTTACAGCCTGTCGACAAGACAGATCCCGAGCACACGGACCCGGTTTGGCAGCGGCTGATGCCGCTTTTCGAGCGCTGGCGCGCCGAACTGCCCGATGGGGGACCCATTCCTGACGAAGCACAGCCCTATTTCTCACCTGCCTTTCTCTGGACCAGGATCCCTCTTGGGAAGGAAGGAGATGCGCTGATTGACCGCGTGATCCGTCCGGCTTTTGCGGACTACCTTCAGCTCTACCTGGAGCTGGTTAAGGAGGCGCAGCCCGTTGACCATGAGCGTGCTGCACGCCTGCTCTCGGGCCAGAAGCGCTACACGGCCTACCGCGCCGAGAAAGATCCAGCCCGCGGCATGTTGACGCGCTTTTATGGCAGTGAATGGACGGAGTCGTACATCCACGGCGTGCTGTTTGACCTCGAAGAAGCCACCGCCACTTCCTTGTCGCCGCAAGGGAGTTAAGCATTATGAACAGCTTTCGGGACGCTCCCGAGCTGTTGGCCAGAATCGCGGGCGACGGGATGGAGGCAATAGCCTTCAAACATCCCTTTCAAGTCTGAGATTCCCGCTCCAGACGTAGTTCACAGGAACAACAACCATGTTCGACGCCTTCACCAAGGTTGTCGCCCAGGCCGATGCCCGGGGACAATTCATCAGCACCAGCGAGATCGACGCCCTCGCTGCCATGGTTTCCGACAGCAACAAGCGTCTGGATGCCGTTAACCGCATCTCCAGCAACGCCTCCAGCATCGTTGCTTCGGCCGCTCGTCAGCTGTTTGCCCAACAGCCTTCTTTGATTTCCCCCGGTGGTAACGCCTACACCTCCCGTCGTATGGCTGCTTGCCTTCGCGACATGGAGATCATCCTGCGTTACGTCACCTACTCCGCTTTCACCGGTGATTCTTCCGTGATGGAAGACCGCTGCCTGAACGGCCTTCGCGAGACCTACCTGGCCCTCGGCACTCCCGGTGCTTCGGTTGCAGCTGGAGTCAACATGATGAAGGAAGCCGCTCTGGCACTCGTCAACGACAAAGCTGGCATCTCAGCTGGTGACTGCGCCTCCCTGAGCAGCGAAATCGGCACCTACTTCGACAAAGCCGCAGCTTCCGTCGCCTGATCGACGCGTTGATTCGACGTCTTACTTCTCCTAACCAATGAAAACCCCTCTCACCGAAGCTGTTGCAGCAGCTGATTCTCAGGGACGTTTCCTGAGCAACACCGAAGTTCAAGCTGCCTCCGGTCGTTTCAATCGCGCCAAGGCCAGCCTCGAAGCTGCTAAGGCTCTTACCAGCAAGGCTGATTCCCTGGTGAACGGCGCTGCCCAGGCCGTGTACACCAAGTTCCCCTACACCACCCAGATGGCTGGGCCGAACTATTCAGCCACCCCCGAAGGCAAAGCCAAGTGCTCCCGTGACGTGGGCTACTACCTGCGCATGATCACCTATTGCCTGGTCGCTGGTGGTACCGGCCCCATGGACGACTACCTGATCGCCGGTCTGGACGAGATCAACCGCACTTTCGAGCTCTCCCCCTCCTGGTACGTGGAAGCTCTGAAGCACATCAAGGCCAACCACGGTCTCAGCGGCGACGCTGCCACCGAAGCCAACAGCTACATCGATTACGCCATCAACGCCCTGATCTGATCAGCTGACGTTGCGTTCCAAGCCCCCCTCGGGGGGCTTTTTTTATTGTTCTTTTTCGGCCCCATCAGAGCGCTGTGATCACCCCCAACATTCGGCGTTTTCTCAACCTGCTCTGCGGCGAATACAGCAACCAGCAGCAAGCCTTCGACAACCCACCCCTCTATGCCCACATCTTTCTGAGGTATCGCCCACTTATACAGCTCCATCCAGGGTCGATCCTGCTCGAACAGACCTATGCCGTTGATCCCAAGCATCCCTATCGGTTGCGCATGATCCGCGCTGAAGAGCAGACCTCCGGCGCCATCAAGCTCTGGAATCACATCTTCCGCGATCCGAAACGCTTCGCCGGAGCCACGTTTGATCCTCAACTGCGCCTTGCCATTCAGGACAGCGACCTGATCAGCCTGGATCAGTGCCACTACCAAGTGCTCGAACAACCAGACGGCTACCACGGCGCCATGGAACCAGGCTGCAAATGCATCGTGCAACGGAATGGCAAAGACACCGTGCTGGTGAGCAGCTTTCATTTGCAGGGCGACTCCCTTGCGACCCTCGATCGCGGTCATGACCCGGACACAAATGAGCGTTGCTGGGGCTCGGTGGCAGGGCCGTTCCGGTTCAAACGAACTGAAAGCTGGACAGCCGACATGGCATCGGCCTGGGTGTGATGGAACCGCTGAATGAAACGCAGGTGATCCAAAACCTCCGCCAGACGGAGGACCCTTCGGCGCGGTACTACGCCGCCTGGTGGCTCGGAAAAATGCGCAGCCAGCATCCTGATGCCATCCCTCTTCTGCTCAGAGCTCTTGAAGCACTGGATGCCACGCCGATTGATCCAGAGCAGCGCGGTGTCGCTCTCAACGCGATCCGTGCCCTCGGTCTGCTCAGGGACATGAGAGCAGAACAACCTCTTCTGGCGCTGCTGCACTCCAACGATTACACCGTGCGGGAGGAGGTGGTCCGCACGCTTGGTGCCATGGGCAGCTGTGGGGCTGTTGTGGGCATCCGCGCCTTGCTGGCCAGTGGATTGGAGGAAGCAGGAGCTGAGCAACCCTCATCCCCCTTGCTCAACGAACCCTGTGAAGCGTTGCTGGAAGCCCTCGGTGACATTGGTGATAGCAGCAGCAGCAATCTCGCTGTGATTCATCCGTTCACGGAGCACC
This sequence comes from Synechococcus sp. A15-62, assembly GCF_014280075.1. NCBI lineage: Bacteria > Bacillati > Cyanobacteriota > Cyanophyceae > Synechococcales > Synechococcaceae > Synechococcus > Synechococcus sp. A15-62. The sequence goes on along the minus strand of NZ_CP047950.1, from coordinate 422,417 downwards.
CGCGGCCATTGATCCGTTCAGCGGCCTGCCGAGCCTTGCTGCAGCTGACCGGTCTTGATCAGTGGGGGATGGAACTGAAAAAGCTGCTGAACCATCCAGAACCCCTGGTGCGCCGTGGCGCGCTGCTCGACCTCGGCGCCACCGGCTGGCTCGCCGCCGTGCCCTCGATCCGCTCGGCTGCGGTGGAACCCAGCCTCAAGCTGGTTGCACTCCGAGAGGTAGCGGAACGCAACGTCGACCCCAATGACGTCCTCGACGCAATGGACGGACTGCTCTGATGACCAGCACAGCATTGGACCAGGCGCTTCAGACGCTCGAGCTAGCCACCAGCACTCCTGAGCTGGTTAAAGCAACGCAAGCCCTTTGTGCACTGAACGACCTTGAGGCCACCAAACCGCTCGTGAAGGTGCTGGGGTTCAACAATCCAGCGGTGGCAGCCGTGGCAACACAGGGGCTGATTCAACTGGGACGGGACATCGTTCCCATCCTTCTGGTGAGCCTGGATGCCCGCAATTACGGCGCACGGGCCTGGGTGGTGAAGGTGATTGCCGCCCTGCGGGATCCACGGGGTCTTGACCTCCTGGAGCATGCCCTTCAGGCCGACATTGCACCAAGCGTGCGGCGCTCCGCAACCCGTGGCCTGGCGGACTTGGAACTCAGTGAAGGCGCAGCGCACGATCAGCTTGAGCGCTGTTTCAAGGGACTGCTCAAAGCCGTGCGAGACGACGAGTGGGTGGTGCGTTACGCAGCGGCCTACGGACTCGAGCAACGCTTGAACAGCACAGCTGTTTCAGCGCACCTGGCCGAACAGGGCCGGGGCGCACTGAACCAGCTCGCATCCGATGCGGAGGGTGTCAGGGTGGTGCAGCTGCGGGCCCTGAAAGCCCTCCAACGCCTCAACGCCGGATGACCCAGAAACTGTTGTTCGTCTGCCTCGGCAACATCTGCCGCTCACCAGCAGCCGAAGGCGTCTTCCTGCATCTGCTTGAAGAGCGTGGCCTCAGTGATCAGTTCGTGGTGGATTCCGCCGGGACGGGCGGATGGCATGTGGGCAACCCGGCAGACCGACGCATGCAGGCTGCAGCCAACCGTCGCGGCATCAACCTCCCCAGCCGCGCAAGACAGATCAGCCTCGACGATTTCTCGAGTTTCGATCTGGTGCTGGCCATGGACGACGACAATCTCGCGGCAGTCCAGGGACTGGCTCGCGAAGCCGGGCCCAGAGCAACGGCCAGCATCAAGCCCATGCTCAGCTACGCCGGCCGGTTCTCTGAAACGGAAGTACCGGATCCCTATTACGGGGGCGAGGCGGGCTTCGAGCATGTGCTCGACCTGCTCGAGGATGCCTGCGCCAACCTGCTCGACGAGCTCAGCCTGCCGGCGTAGGCCAGGCTTCTTCAGCCACCCGAGACCGGAACTGCCCCACCAGGGCATCGATCACAGCCTCGATGCTCATGCCATCGGTCACGAGCTCAACGGCATCGTCCGCCTGCACCAGAGGAGCCTCCTCACGGGTGCTGTCGAGGTGATCCCGTTCGGCGATCTGTGCCTCAAGCTCAGATCGCTCAGGCACCGGGAAGCCCCGCTGCTCCAGATCCAGAGCCCGGCGCCGGGCCCGTTCGCCCACCGTGGCCGTGAGGAACACCTTCAGATCCGCATCCGGGAAAACAGCGGTGCCGATGTCGCGGCCTTCTGCCACCAAGCCACCCTTGGCACCCATCGCTTTCTGTTGAGCGGTCAGTGCTTGCCTGACGCAACGGTGAGCGGCCACTGCCGAAACCGACGCGGTGACCTCCGGCGAGCGAATCGCGTCACTTACGTCCTGCCCATACACCAAGACCTGCTGGCCGCCACCGGGCAGCGACCGCAGCTGAAGGTCGAGGTCGTTCAACAGCGGTGCAATCGACGCCGCATCCTTGGGTTCCACACCGTTCTGTTGCACCAACCAGGTCACCGACCGATACATCGCACCGGTGTCGAGGTAAACCAGCCCCATCCGCTCAGCAAAGGCCCGAGTCACGGTGCTTTTGCCCGCACCGGCAGGGCCATCGATGGCAACAAGTGGCTGGCGGGTCATCAGGAAGACGTGATCAATCAAACGGGTCGTCCCGCAACGCACCGACGCGGCCAACAGTGAGATGGCCGTTTCAGAGCCACAGGGCTGAAGGGTGCGGGGATCGACCCTCTCTACATACTCCACTTCGAGCCCTGCTTTAGCGAGGCTCTGACGCACTGAACTCTCCGGATCACTGGGATCGGCATGACGTAGTGCCGCCGGCAGAGCAGCGGCTCGAGCCCGATCAGCGGAGAAAAGGTATTGGTTGCGGGAACTCAAGGCCAGACCATCTGATTCACGAACGGTGGGAACGCCCTTCACCACCACGCCCAGATCAAGATCGACCACGAGCCGGCGCAGGATCACCAGCTGCTGCCAATCCTTCTCACCCAGCCAAAGGCAAGACGGCTCCACCAGCTGCAGCAGCCGGGCCACGACCGTGACCACACCATCAAAGTGACCAGGACGGGAAGCTCCACAAAGATGGGTCTGCAGGTCTGCCGGTGCTGAACGCGACACCGCTGACGGGAGCCCACTTGGATAGATGGCATCAACACTCGGAGCCCAAAGGGCGTGAGCACCACAACATTCGGCTAAACCCCGATCCGCTTCAAGCGTTCGCGGGTAGCGATCAAAGTCTTCAGCTGGCCCGAATTGGAGTGGGTTGACGAACACACTCACCAGCACAGGCCCCTGTTCCGAGGCCCGGCGAATCAATTCACCGTGGCCTTGGTGCAGCCCCCCCATGGTGGGCACGAATTGCAGCGGCCCACTGAGGTTGGCCCGGAAGCGTTCCAGCTCGGCCTGGGTGGAGAGAACGGCGCAGCTCAGCGCAACACCTCAAGCTTGACTTGAGCGATTCCAGAGGCGGTCAACCCCAGATCAGAGGCGGCACCGTGGCCAAGGTCGATCACCCGGTGATCGATGAAAGGTCCGCGATCATTGATGCGGATCACGGCCGTGCGCCCGTTCCAGAGGTTGGTGACGCGCACTTTTGTTCCAAAAGGAAGCGTGCGGTGGGCTGCCGTCATCGTGCCGCGTCTGTAAACCTCACCATTGGCGGTGCGGTTGCCATAAAAACCGGGGCCATACCAACTGGCTTCACCAGTGATGACCTTCACCACCTCCGGTACAACCTTCAGCTTCGGCTTGGGGAGCTCAGAGGAAGGAGGTGCAAGAACCGGTTTGACCTCCGCAGAAGAAAGGGTTGCTTGCAGCTCAGGGGCTTGGGGCTCGACCACCAGATCCAGAGGGTCAAGCGGCTCTGCACCGTTGAGCGAGAGGAAATCACTGGCCACGACTGGCAGGAGGGCTGCACTGCCTGAAATCGCTCCGGAGAGCGTGGCCAGCGTCAGAAGGACTCGCATGCAGAGCGGCTTAGCCAAGGCCTTGGAACTGAACGCACAGTTCTCTGCCGTTGGCGTGCCTCACCGAAAAAGATTGCTACGAACCTAAAAAAAGTGCTCCTGGAAAGAAACTGGGCGCCATCACAACGATCGGCACAACCAATCAGCCCTGCCTCCACTGCCAATCCGCGTGCTGACTGACAGATCAACGACAGAGCGCAAGCCCCTGTCCATAAGCCGAGAGCTAACTACTGATAAGTGCGGGCAATCAAATGCTGTGCCGACAGAACAATCAGCACAAGCTCCGCGGCATTGCAGGATCAATGCATCGGATTCGTTCCATGGATTACAAGAGCGCTGGAGTTGACGTCGAAGCCGGGCGTGCGTTCGTGCAGCGCATCAAGGCGTCTGTGGAAGCCACCCACCGACCGGAGGTCATCGGCGGCCTTGGTGGTTTTGGCGGTCTGATGCGTCTTCCAGCCGGAATGCGCAAGCCCCTGCTGGTGTCAGGCACCGATGGCGTCGGAACCAAACTGGAACTGGCCCAGGAGCATGGCAGCCATCACGGCGTGGGCATCGACCTGGTGGCGATGTGCGTCAACGACGTGATCACCTCAGGAGCCGCGCCACTGTTTTTCCTGGATTACATGGCTACCGGGGCCTTAGCGCCATCGGCAATGGCCGAGGTTGTTGAAGGCATCGCCGATGGCTGCAGACAGAGCGGCTGCGCCCTGCTCGGCGGCGAAACGGCCGAGATGCCGGGGTTCTACCCCCAGGGGCGCTATGACCTCGCCGGCTTTTGTGTGGCTGTTGTCGAAGAAGAGGAGCTCATCGATGGCCAGCGCATCCAGCCTGGCGACAGCGTGATCGGCGTGGCCAGCAGCGGCGTGCACAGCAACGGCTTCAGCCTGGTGCGCAAGGTGCTGGAGAAAGCCAATGCAGATGCGAACACCGTGTATGGCGACGACCAGCGCCCTCTGATCGGCGACCTACTGGCGCCAACAACCCTGTATGCCGACATGGTGCAGCACCTGATGCAGAGGGGATGCGAGCTCCACGGCATGGCCCACATCACCGGAGGAGGACTCCCCGAAAACCTGCCGCGCTGCCTGCCGGGAGGCTGCTCTGCGCGCATCGATGCCTCCAGCTGGACAAGGCCACCCCTGTTCCGATGGCTGCAGGAGGCCGGAAACATTCCCGAACGGGACCTTTGGCACACGTTCAACCTCGGCATCGGCTTCTGCCTGGTGGTGCCAGCGGGGAGCGAGGCCGCTGTGATCGAGCATTGCCGCGGCAAGAACCATCAGGCTTGGGTGATTGGCAACGTGACCTCCAACACCCCTGGCAGCGCTGCTGTTCTGGAAGGTGTGCCCGCCTGATTGCGTCAGTTTCAGACGGGTTTGATAACGCAGACCACCGGCCCAGAAGGGATCGAATAAACTATGAATATGCACAATCGGAATTTTTCCGATAGCGGCGTCAATACATCTTTTTTCAATGCCTTTTGATAAGCCCCAGCGCATCACGCGCCGTCGGTCGTCTGCCGGTCCGGTTCCGCCAAGACGTCCTTTGCCTTCAGGCCAGGACAGGCAACAGGGCTACAGACAGGGCGCACGACCAACCTTTCTCACGCTCCGTGATCACGGCAAGGTGTTCGTGGCCGACATGCCCCACCTTTCGGATGGGCAGCTCGCGCACATCGGCAAGGAAGCCCAGGAGGTTTTGGAGAGCCTCGAACGGCGGATTCAAGACATGGAGCAGGAGCTCAGCCATGGTCCTCAAGAGCGCGACACCCTGATCAAGGCGTCCACCAAACGCGACGTCACACGTCGGTTCATTCGCGCCATTCAGGACGAACAGGAGCATCGCCAGAACAATCCTGCTCTGAGGAGCGCTGCAGGCGAATCGCTTCCGCGCACCTTTCTCGAGGTCGCCCGGCATCGTCTGCCTGGGGCCACCTTTGATTCCTTGCTGCAGGAAGCCCTCGCCGCCTGCGCCCAGCAACAAGACACTCCCCCTGCACCCACTCGCCTGGAACCCTCCCAGGACAAAGTCATTCCGATTCGCAATGACGGCGACAGCCTCCCGGTGGTGGTGAGCCCGGCTCCTGAATCCGCCTCGGAAGCCTGAGCACAACGCTCAGCGGCTCTGGAAGGGATTGGCAGGCATCCGCTCACTGCATCGGAGTCGGGCCGCATTCAAGGTCTGACGCTCGTGCTGCGACATTGACCACTCCAGTGCGGCAGCGACATCCCTGGCCTGTTCTGGAGTTCGCAGCCCCGGAATCGGCGTTGTGCCAAGAGCTCTGCACCAGTTCAAAGCAACTTGAACCATCGATGCCCCGCGCTCGTTCGCTATCGCCTGCATCGCACTGCGCAACTCAAGGCTGGCCGGAAGCAGGCGCTGGAACAGGCGTCGTCTCAACCAAGTGGCAGAACGTTTCTCCTCAGCCCCAGGAGCACAACCCAGCACGCCGAAAGCCAGAGGGCTGTAGGCCAACACCTCCACGCCAAGGTCTCTGCTGATGGCGATCAACTCGCGCAGCTGATCATCCGCAGGTGCCAACAGCGAACACTGCACCTGAATGCTGCGCAAGGAAACGCCGCGCTCCAACAGACGGCGATGGAGCAACACCAGGCGTTGGGGGCCCAGGTTGGACACCCCCAACTCGTCCACCCGGCCAGCCAGAACGAGCTCAGCCAAGCCATCAAGAAGGCCTGTCTCCTGCCAGGGCGCGTAGCGGGCCGTGCTCCAGTGCAACTGCACCCGTCGCAGCTGCCCTTTGAGCCGTGTTCGACTGGATTCAAAGGCGGCATCAAAGCCCCGACGCCCCCAGCGCCAGGGAAATGGGGCCAGCTTCGTGGCCACCGTCAACTGGGATCGCCGCAGGGCTGGCAACTCGGCGATGAAGTCGCCAAGCAACGCTTCACTGCGTCCACTCAGGCTCCCCGTTCCATAGGAATCCGCGGTATCGATCAAGTTGAGCCCAGAGCTGAGGGCCTGACGGAACGTGGCGCGAAGTCGATTGTCGTCCCGCTGGGCGTCGTACCCCCAAACCGCCTTGTTGCCCCAGGCCCAGGTGCCAAAACCGATGCCGTTCAACGGGGCGATGCTGCTGCCAGCCATGATCGCCATCAACCCGTCTCGCTGCGTCATGACCGCATCCCCCGCACAGGAACCTGCGAGATCGACCGATCAGGCCGTAGAGGGATCGAACCTCAAGGAAGAACGCATTCTCTGCAACCACTGCCGCAGAACCGCCAGCAACGGCATTCACTGCCTGGGCATGTGCGTCGCCGACAGCGATTACTGATGATCCAACTGTGGATGGCGCCACTGCTGCTCGCCGTGCCAGCAGCGGCAGAACCAAAGCTGAGCTTTGGCCGTCTGGAGCACAGCCCTGCGCATTGCCGCATCGTCGTTGGGGGGCGTTCTCTGACCTGCGAACGTCTGCAGATCAGCACGAACGGAAGCCGCGGCCTGCGGCTTCGTTTCATCGGAGACGATCAAACAACAGGCGGCAGCTACCAGTTGAGCTTCGTCAGCCTTGATGGAGACCAAGGCAATCCGCTCAGCTGCGACAACTCCGGCTGCCGTGTGGATTCACGCCGCTGGAATGGAAGCCTGCTCAGCACCTCCTGGGTCCGGTTTGATGCCAGAGGTCTCCCCACGGGCCTTCCTGCAACCCGCATGGCCCAGGGGCGTTGCTGGATTGATGCAGACACCGTCAGCTGCGAGAGTCACACACGCAACGTTGCCGAAATGAGCGCGGAGGCTCAACTGTGATGAGGATTCAAAGGCGGCACCCAGATTCGAACTGGGGATAAAGGATTTGCAATCCTCTGCCTTACCACTTGGCCATGCCGCCGCCCGGGAACAGCTGTCCCCATCAGAGGATCTTATCAGCCATGCACCTGGCTCTCTGCTGTTTCTCTGCAACGGTCACGGGGAAGACCTGATCACCCTGCGGATCATCCAGGCCGTGCATCGGCGCGCACCGCGACGGCCCCTGACCGTGCTCCCTCTGGTGGGCGCCGGCCGGGTCTTTGATGCTGCGGTTCAGCAGGGATGGTTGACACGCCTAGGGCCGAAAGCGGCCCTGCCCAGCGGTGGCTTCAGCAACCAAAGCCTGAGAGGTCTGCTGGCAGACGTCAGGGCTGGTCTCCCCAGTTTGAGTTGGAGTCAATGGCGGTTGGTGCGCCGCCTGGGCCATGAGCGCCAACCCATCGTTGCCATTGGCGATTTGCTGCCACTGCTGATGGCCTGGAGCAGTGGCGCTCCCTTCGGCTTCATCGGCACTCCCAAAAGCGACTACACCTGGCTCAGTGGTCCTGGAGGGGCCAAAAGCGACTGCTACCACCGGCTCAAGGGCAGTGAGTGGGATCCCTGGGAATGGCGCCTGATGCGCTCCCGCCGCTGTCAACTGGTGGCCATGCGTGATCGGCTCACAGCCCGTGGCTTGCAACGCAAAGGCGTGGGCGCCCTTGCGCCGGGCAATCCGATGATGGATGGCCTTCAAATCCAACCGCTGCCATCAGCCCTGGAACGCTGCCGCCGAGTGCTCTTGCTCTGCGGGAGTCGCATGCCGGAGGCCCAGCGCAACCTGCAGCGGTTGGTTCGCAGTGCCATGGCGCTGCCCGGCCGTGTGCCGATGGCACTGCTCGTGGCCGTGGGCGCCCAACCCGATGCAGAGGCCCTGAGCGACAGTCTTGAACAACTGGGGTTTCGACGCAGCCTTCCGCCTTCGGACCAACTGGGTGCCGAAGCCTGCTGGGTGAAAGGAGCCTGCCTGGTGCTGATCGGGCGAGGTTGCTTTGACCGATGGGCCGGCTGGGCAGAAGCCGGCATCGCCACCGCCGGAACAGCGACGGAACAACTGGTGGGGCTGGGCATTCCGGCCCTGTCCCTCCCGGGACCGGGACCGCAGTTCAAGCCGGGCTTCGCCCGCCGTCAAAGCCGCCTCTTGGGGGGAGCGGTTCGTCCCTGCTCTGATGAATCCGAGCTCACTAGACGGCTCGAAGTCCTCCTGGCTGACCCGGCACTCCGCTCCCATCTGGGACGGATCGGGTCGCAGCGGATGGGGCCAGCAGGGGGGAGCGATCAGCTGGCACGCCTAATCCTGGATCGCTTCAACGGATACTGAAGATCCCCGGTTGGTTGCGATGGCCGCGATTCAAGACCCCACCCTCGTCAAACTTTGTGCCCAGTTGGCGAGTCGACTGAGCATCAGCCTTGCCAGTGCCCGGCGCCAGGTGGAACAGGCAGCGGCCCGAGAAGGCCATCGCGATGTGGAAGGACGGCGAGCAATGGCTGAATCCATGCTGGCCGCCCTCGACAAGGACAACGGTGACCACGCCCGTCAGCTGGACGCGTTGCTCGAGAACAGCGAAGGCGACGGCAACTTCATGCTGGAAGACTGAGCTCCAGCCTCAGTGCTCAAAGATCTGGTGAAAACGCAGCCGATCCAGCTCGGCAACCACCGGAACGCATTGAAAGCAGCGTTGCGCCAAATCCCAACGCCCTTCCCGCCGCAACATTTGCTCCAGGCGCTCGCGGGCTGGCAGCAGATAGCGCACATCGTTGGCGGCGTAGGCCAACTGGGCATCCGTGAGTTCGTCCACCCGGCCCCAGTCACTGCTCTGGGCGCCCTTGTCCAGCTCAACGCCAACCAATTCCATCACCAAATCTTTGAGGCCATGGCGGGGGGTGTACGTGCGGCCGAGCCGACTGCCGACCTTGGTGCAGAACACGGGGTTCACTTCGATGCTCAAACCGGCAGCAAGCGCAGCCACATCGAAACGGGCAAAGTGAAACACCTTCTCCACCGTGGGCGCCTCAAACAGGCGCTTGAGATTCGGTGCCTCGGTCTGGCCCAGGCCAATGCGGACACAGGCCACACGGTCCTCAGCGTCGGCGATCTGAACCAGGCAAAGCCGATCACGCCCATGAATCAGTCCCATCGCTTCGGTATCAACGGCAAGCCGCGGGGACTGCAGGTAGCGCTCCGTCCAAGCTGCATCAAGATCGCGATCAAAAACCGCGAATTCCGCTGGGGATGACGACTTCTCAGCCATGGCTTCAGGAAGGGATAGGGCCAGTGTGGCCAATCACCTCCACAGCAAGTCTCAAGACTCTCCCCTTGAATCTCGAAATGAGATCGCTTTTGATTGAAGCAGTTGTCCCGCGCCTGTGTTCTCTCGCAGAAAGCCTTCGCGCACCTGTCTGGCAGACATCGAGCAGTACTTCCATCAGCCGCCGCCGCAATTCCTCGATCTCGAGCTGGCTGTCTGCTGGATCCTCGAGTGCTTGCTTAAAGACGACAACTACCCCTCCGGACTCCTGCAGAAACTGATCCGGGAGGAGCCACAACTGCGGCTTTCTGAAACTGTGCTGCAACAGGCCCTGGAGTTCCTTGAGCAACAGGGCTCGATCAGCAGTTACACCCAACGCTGTCCGAGTCGCGGACGGCCACGGCGCATGCTGCACCTTGAATCCGATGCACGCGGCGAAGCCGAGCGACTGATGCAGCCCTGGCGCAGCTGGCTGGACTCCCACCGGTTCGCCTTGAACTAAGCGATTCAGCCGCCGCAAGGCTTAAAAAGGTTGAACACCACCGGGATGCCATGCCTGCAGGATTCCAATCCACCCTCCTGCTGACTGTTCTGCTGGCGATTGGTCTGGTCTTCTTTCTGCGTGCAGCCAGCAAGGACCGAACCACAGTGGTGGACGTGATGTCCCCCCAACCCCCCATCACCGTTCTTGACGGGCTCAGCACTTGGCTGGAAGACCGCGGCTGGAGCCGAGATGGCGGAGATGCTGAGCGCCAGGTGCTCCGCTTCAAGGGGAAAGTGGCCTCCAGCCAACCCCTTGCCGTGTTGCTGTCAGTGCTAGCGGCCTTTGGCTCCGCCTGCTTCGGTCTGGTCCTGCGTCAGCTGGCACCCCAACTGCACTGGTGGCCTCTGCTGCTGATCGGCCTCGGTCCTCTGGCGGGAGCTGTTTACACCCGGCGGGCCGCTCGCACAGAAGCCCTTGAACTGCAACTCCTTCCTGCTCCCGAGGGAGAGGGCAGCGCCATTCGTCTGCGGGCTCATCGGGACGAATTGATCGCCATCGAACTGGAACTGGCTGAGACCCTGCAACTCGCCAGTGATGGATCCCTGCTCTCCTCCCCCATTTGAACCATGCGTCTGCCGGCCTGGATGCGACGGCGTCGCGTTGCCTCAGGGCTTGCCATCACAGGCCTGTCACTGGCAACCCTGGCGATGACCAAAGCTGCGGAACAGAACAACTGGCTTGGCACAGCTGAGCCCAGCAACGAACCAGAAGAGCAACCTGCACCGGAACCGCCGGAGCCCTGTCCTGAGCCCGCCACACCAGATCCCCTGCTAGGCCCACGCACAAAGAAACCCGGGAGCTGGGTCGGGCAAAGCCCTGTGCAGAGCAACCTGCCAATCGTCGTCATGGCAGGACATGCCGACTCCCAGGGCACCGCCAGTCCAGGAACCCCTGGATATGCCGTGGATCAGCAGAAGCGAGCGCCGATGCAACCGGGCATTCGCGATGAGCTGTTCTGGAACCGCCAGGTTCAGGCCGCAGTGGTGAGCCAAGGCCAAGCCCGTGCCTTGAACATCCGCGCCTACACCCCGCCGTCAATCAGCATCGCGAACGACGACGACCCTGCCACCAACTGGTCGAAGGCCAAAGTCTTTTCGGAGCGTGGTGAATATGTGTTGGAGATCCATTTCGATGCCTACCGGCCCCATGGCTTCGGCTCCGGCCTGATTCCAGTACTCGCCAATGTGCGTGAACTGAATGTTGTCGATGAAAGCCTGGCCCAGGCATTTGGGCGATACCCGCGCCTGTTCCGCGGAGGCCTTGGCGGTCCGCGTCGCGGCATCGGAATTCTCGAAATCGCCATGCTTGAACCCCCTCTCGAAACGAAACTGAGGGATCCGAGCTCAAGGGAGCACACGGTGAACTGCCTGGCCGAGCGCGTGGTGAACGCGCTCGTTCAAGGCGTCAGTTAATTGATCGCTCCATGGGGTCGGCAGCGCTCATCCAGCGAGGCATCACCCAGCCAGTCCTGAGGCTTGGTGAAGAGGTCGGTCAGCAGGGCCTCCCGTGATCCGACCTCTGCGGTGTAGCCGTACTCCCAACGCACCAGCGGGGGCAGAGACATCAGGATCGATTCCGTGCGTCCATTGGTCTGCAGACCGAAGATCGTGCCGCGGTCCCAGACCAGGTTGAACTCCACATAACGGCCCCGGCGATAGAGCTGAAAATCCCTCTCGCGATCGCCATAGGCCATCGGATGACGCTTCTCCACGATGGGGGCGTAGGCGGGAAGGAAGGCTCTGCCATTGGCCTGCCCCAAGGAGAACAGCTGCTCCCAACTCAGCGGCCGAGCTCCCAAGCGGGCTGACACCTGAGCCGCAGGACCGGAGGGATCCTGACCCTTGTAAAGAGTGCCGTTGGCGTCTTGGTAGTCGTAAAAGATGCCGCCGACGCCGCGGGTTTCACCGCGGTGCTTCAAATAGAAATATTCATCGCACCAGGGCTTGAACACCTTGTGCAGATCCGGATGAACCGAATCACAGGACGCCTGATGGGTGCGATGGAAATGACGAGCGTCGTCGAGAAACGGGTAGTAAGGCGTCAGGTCGGCACCGCCGCCGAACCACCACACCGGGCCAGCCTCGAAGTAGCGGTAGTTGAGATGAACCGTCGGGATATAGGGGTTGCGCGGATGCAAAACCATCGAGGTTCCGGTGGCGAACCAGGGATGCCCCTTCGCCTCTGGACGCTGCTTGAGGATCGACGGGGGCAGTTCTTCGCCTTGAACCTCGGAGAAATTCACGCCGCCCTGTTCAAAGACGCGACCCTCACGCATCACCCGGGAGCGCCCCCCACCCCCTTCAGGCCGCACCCAACTCTCCTCAACGAAGCGACCTTCACCATCGAGGGCTTCCAGGCCGGCACAGATTTCATCCTGCAGCCCCATCACCATCGCCCGCGCCCGCTCTCTGGAATCGCTGGGGGGCAGCTCAAGGGGAGCGTTGCTGACACCCACGTCCTGGCGTCCGAGGACGCGGCGAATCAGGGAGCGGACCATGTGTCAGAGACTGAAGACATCGAAACCTAACCAGGTCACCCCAGGCCTGGACAAGAATCCGTCAGGGACTGTCACGGGCGGCGCCCCTAGGATCCGGCTTGCCTTGATGAAACGGATGACCCCGGTCGAGCAGGCCAACCAAGCCCTCCAGCAAGTCAAAGATGCCGGCAGTGGCAAAACGGCCCTGGAGCTCGGCTGGATCGAACAGGTCCGCATCACCCCACCGCGGGCTGTGTTTCGCCTCAGCCTTCCAGGCTTCGCCCAGAGCCAGCGTGACCGCATCGTGTCCGAAGCACGGGGCGCTCTGATGGCGCTCGACGGCATTGAAGACGTTCAGATCGAGATCGGCCAACCGCCAAGCCAGGGTGGTATCGGCCAAGCCGGCCATGGTCAGCCGGCAGAACGCCAGTCGATCCCCGGCGTTCGCCAGGTGATTGCGGTGAGCAGCGGCAAAGGCGGCGTCGGCAAGAGCACCGTCGCCGTCAATCTGGCCTGCGCCCTCGCCCAGACCGGGCTGCGGGTCGGACTTCTGGACGCCGATATTTACGGGCCGAACGCACCAACCATGCTGGGGGTCGCCGACCAAACACCGGAGGTGCAGGGCAGCGGCGATCAACAGCGGATCGTCCCGATCGAAACCTGCGGCATCGCCATGGTGTCGATGGGTCTGCTGATCGACGATCACCAGCCTGTGATCTGGCGCGGCCCGATGCTCAACGGCATCATTCGGCAGTTCCTCTACCAGGCCGAATGGGGTGAGCGGGACGTCCTCATCGTTGACCTGCCGCCGGGCACCGGTGATGCACAGCTCTCTCTGGCCCAGGCGGTGCCGATGGCCGGCGTTGTGATCGTGACCACCCCCCAGCAGGTATCGCTGCAGGATGCGCGACGGGGTCTTGCAATGTTCCGACAGATGGGCATTCCCGTCCTCGGCGTGGTGGAGAACATGAGTGCCTTCATTCCCCCAGACCGTCCCGACTGCCGCTATGCCCTCTTCGGCAGTGGCGGCGGTGCCCAACTCGGCGCGGACTATGACGTTCCCCTGCTGGCTCAGATCCCCATGGAGATGCCAGTGCAGGAAGGCGGTGACACGGGACGACCGATCGTGATCAACCGCAGCGACTCCGCCAGCGCCGTGGAGTTCAAGGGCCTTGCTGAAGCCGTGCTCAAGGCCGTCACCCAGCCCGTCTGACGATGTTCAGCCGACGTGACCGCCGCAGATCGCACCGGGAGTGGGTGCTCTGGGGTGTTCCGCTCGGAATGATCGCCATCGCCGGGGTGCTGATCGCCAGCACCCAACGCCAGGCGGACTATGCCGACTGGTATCACCACTGGATCACCGCGGCCTTCGGAGTGCTGCTGGCGCTGGGGTTGGAACGGCTGCCGCTGCAGCGTCTCCGGCCTCTGTTGGTTCCCGTCTACGCCCTCACGGTGATCAGCCTCATAGCGGTGCGCGTGATTGGAACCACAGCGCTGGGTGCCCAACGCTGGATCAGCATTGGCGGGGTTCATGTTCAGCCATCGGAATTCGCCAAGATCGCGGCGATCCTGCTCGTGGCAGCGGTGTTGTCGCGACACCCGGTGGAGCGACCGATTGATCTGATGCGCCCGCTGGGGGTGATTGCGGTGCCTTGGCTGCTGGTGTTCATCCAGCCTGATCTCGGCACATCCCTAGTGTTCGGAGCCCTAATGCTCACGATGCTCTATTGGTCGGGGATGCCGATCGAGTGGGTGATTCTGTTGCTGTCACCGCTGGTAACGGCCCTGCTCTCAGGCCTTCTCCCCTGGGCCATGGGGATCTGGATCCCGCTGATGGGAGTTCTCGCGTACCGCTCCCTGCCCTGGAAACGGCTGGCGGCGACAGCAACCCTGGCCGTCCATGGCGCCATGGCTGCTGTGACGCCATGGCTCTGGATGTATGGATTGAAGGACTATCAACGGGACCGTTTGGTGCTGTTTCTCGACCCCAGTCAGGATCCATTGGGCGGGGGCTATCACCTGCTCCAGAGCACCGTGGGCATCGGTTCAGGCGGCGTCTTAGGCACAGGTCTTCTTCAAGGCCAACTGACCAAGCTGCGTTTCATTCCTGAACAGCACACCGATTTCATCTTCAGCGCCCTGGGCGAGGAAACCGGTTTTGTTGGCTGTCTTCTGGTGGTTCTTGGCTTTGCAGCGTTGATGGCGCGGTTGCTCCAGATCGCGCGCAATGCCCGCACCGACTTCGAATCACTGGTGGTGATCGGGATCGGCACGATGCTGATGTTCCAGGTGGTGGTCAACATCTTCATGACCATCGGCCTCGGCCCCGTCACGGGGATCCCCCTGCCCTTCCTCAGTTATGGGCGCTCAGCCATGGTGGTGAACTTCATCGCGCTCGGCCTCTGCCTGTCGGTGGTCCGGCAAAGCCGTCGCTCCTTGGCACAACTCCGTTGACCGGTCCCTCCTTCACCGACCTGCGGCAACGGCTGGCGCAGGACGTGCCCCAGGGCCGCTGCGATGAGATTGGTGTCCGGCGGCTTTGGTGGGCTGCCCTGGAAACCCTGCAACAGGACCTGCTTGAGCGCGGCCTGGAACGCGGCATCTGGCTGGCTGCACCCCTGCCGGCTCTCTACGAACCGGAGTTGCTCCAACATCTGCAGGGATGGGTGTGGGCTCCAGATCAACTGGATCAACTGAGTCCACATCCAACGGCACTGCCGGGACAGTCCAGCAGCGATGAGCCCGGTTCCCTGCGGGGATTCCAACGCTTGTCCCTGCGCCCCGACGACGGGGATGACCCACTGCTGCTGGTGATCACGCCCGAGGTCCAGGTGGCCCTTGCGCTGCATGGGCCGGCCCAGAAGCGTCAGCTGCTGATGCGTTGCGACCCGGCAACGCTCAGTGATGTTCTGGTGCAGCTGGGGGGTCGGCTGGAGCACCAGTCACCAGCACAGGCTGAGCAGCTGCGCAAAGCGCTCGAATCGATCGGCTCCCTGCAGAGCAATGCAGCCTGGTCAGAACAGTTCTGGCCCCGTCTCACCGAGCGGCTCACCGGCACAGCCCCTGGGCTGATGCTGCAACCCATCCAGGCTGAGCGCCCACCGGAAGCTCCCAGCCATGGAGATCTGAATTTGCTGGAAGCGATCACCCATGAGGTGCGAACCCCTCTGGCCACGATCCGAACACTGATCCGCTCTCTGCTGCGGCGGAAGGATCTGGCTGATGTCGTTGTGAATCGCTTGCGGCAGATCGATGTGGAATGCAGCGAGCAGATTGATCGCTTTGGCCTGATCTTCCATGCCGCTGAACTGCAACGGGAGCCCAACGAGGCCAATCTGGCCCGCACGGATTTGCAAGCCATGCTGAGCGCCCTTGCGCCCAGCTGGACGGAGCAGCTGGACCGTCGCGGGATCGCCCTTGAGCTGGATCTCAGCGCTGATCTGCCGGCGATCCTCAGTGATTCCCGGCGACTGGAACCGATGCTGGGGGGTCTGATCGACCGCAGCACCAGGGGGCTCCCCTCCGGCAGTCAGCTCACGCTTCACCTCCAGGCAGCGGGTCCGCGGGTGAAGCTTCAGCTGCACGTGGAGCATCCCGACAGGAGCCAGGCCACAGAGGCCGGCTCGGCGCCCCAGCGCGAGAACGTGGGAACCGTCCTCAGCTGGGATCCCAGCACTGGGAGCCTGCAGTTAAGCCAGGATGCGACCCGCCAGATGATGGCGAGCCTGGGGGGCCGCTATCAGCCCAGGCGTGACCGCGACATCACTGTTTTTTTTCCGGTGCATACCCCTGGAGAGTGATGGGTTTGTTGACGGGTGTGAAGCTTGCTTTCGGAGGTCAAAACAGGCCCCAATGATGGTGCTACTTTCCAGCCATAACGGCTCTTGTGGATTCTTTCAGCCATGGCAGCAACGGCGTTAAACGGTCAACTTCCCCAGCACATCGCCAGCACTGGCGGCCTTCTGAATTCAGCGGAGACTGAAGAGAAATACGCAATCACCTGGACCAGCAAGACAGAGCAGGCCTTTGAGCTGCCCACCGGTGGTGCCGCTCTGATGAATTCAGGTGAAAACCTGATGTACTTCGCTCGCAAAGAACAGTGCCTCGCCCTCGGCACTCAGCTGCGCACTAAATTCAAGCCCCGGATCGAGGACTACAAGATCTACCGGATCTACCCCGGTGGTGACACCGAATTCCTGCATCCCAAGGATGGCGTGTTCTCCGAGAAGGTGAACGAAGGTCGTCCCATGGTGGGCCACAACCCCCGTCGCATTGGCCAGAACGTCAACCCGGCCAACATCAAGTTCAGCGGCCGCAACACCTTCGACGCCTGATCTCTCAAAGCGGTCGGTCGCCCGGAGGTCATGATCTCCGGGTCTCGGCTGCGATGATCAGGTCATGTTCAGTCCCGATCGCGACGCCTTTCATCAGGCTGTTTGCAGTGGTGCCAACCTGATTCCTCTGGCTCAGAGTTGGCCCGCAGATCTTGAAACACCCCTCACCACCTGGATCAAGGTGGGCGACGGAAGGCCTCCAGGCGTGCTGCTGGAATCTGTCGAAGGTGGTGAAACCCTCGGGCGTTGGAGTGTGATTGCCTGCGATCCTCTCTGGACGGCGTCGGCGCGGAACGATCGTCTGACGCGCACCTGGCGTGACGGTCGTGAAGAGCAGTTCAGCGGTAACCCGTTCGAATCCCTGCGCGACTGCCTCGCGCCGTACTCCTGCGTCAACCTGCCGGGCCTCCCTCCCCTGGGACAGCTGTACGGAGTTTGGGGCTACGAACTGATCCAGTGGATCGAACCCACCGTCGCAGTCCACCCCCGTGCTGCGGCCGATCCCCCGGATGGGATCTGGATGTTGATGGACGCGATCCTGATCTTTGATCAGGTGAAACGACAGATCACCGCCGTCGCCTTCGGCGACCTCTCCAACGGGGCGGATGAGGAGCAGGCCTGGCAGACCGCCATCGGACGAATCGAGGCCCTGCGCCAACGGATGAACGCACCTCTGCCCGCCGTCAAACCACTGACCTGGGACGCGAGAAGCAAAGAGCTTCCCGCTGTGCGCTCCAACCGCAGCCGCGATGAATTCGAAGCCGCCGTCGACACCGCCAAGGAACACATCGCAGCCGGCGATGTGTTCCAACTGGTGATCAGTCAGCGCCTGGAGACGGAGGTCCCTCAATCACCCCTAGAGCTGTACCGCAGTCTGCGGATGGTGAATCCATCGCCATACATGGCGTTCTTCGATTTCGGGGACTGGCAACTGATTGGCTCCAGTCCCGAAGTGATGGTTCAAGCCGAACCGGCTGCTGATGGCATCCACGCCAGCCTGCGGCCCATCGCCGGAACACGCCCTCGCGGCGCCACTCCCCTGGAGGACCGCGAGCTGGAAGCTGACCTGCTGGCCGATCCCAAGGAACGGGCTGAGCACGTGATGCTGGTGGATCTGGGCCGCAATGACCTCGGCAGGGTCTGTCAGCCCGGAAGCGTGGCGGTGCAGGACCTGATGGTGATCGAGCGCTACTCCCACGTGATGCACATCGTCAGCCAAGTCGAAGGACGTCTAGGCCCGGCACACGATGTGTGGGATCTGCTGATGGCGGCGTTCCCCGCCGGCACCGTCAGCGGTGCACCAAAAATCCGGGCGATGCAACTCATCCACGAGCTTGAACCCGATGCGCGTGGCCCCTATTCCGGGGTGTACGGATCCGTTGATCTGGCCGGGGCCCTCAACACGGCGATCACCATCCGCACCATGGTGGTGCAACCCCGTGACGGCGGAGGTTGCCGGGTCAAAGTGCAGGCCGGGGCCGGTGTTGTGGCCGATTCACAGCCGACGGCAGAGTTTGAGGAGACCCTCAACAAAGCCCGGGGAATGCTGACCGCACTGGCATGCCTGAATCCGCCGGAATGACAGCGCAACCCCTTCTGCTGAAAGGCTTCGAAGTTGAACTGTTCACCGGTCGCACCAACGGAGCAAACGTGGGCGTCGCCTCCGACGTGGCCAGGGACCTGCCTGGCTTTGTGACAGAGCCGGACTGTCGCAACCTCGAATACGTCACCGACCCGATCCGGGATTACGCCGCACTGCCCGAGGCGCTGCTCGCTCCCCGGCGGACGCTGCGGCAGTGGCTGCAGAAGCGTGATCTGACGCTTCTTCCCGGCAGCACCATGAGCCTGGGCGACAGCAGCCGATTCGAACGCTCCGACCCAGACAACGCCTATCACGCGCTGATTGAACAGCTGTATGGCACCAGGGTCGTGACAGCCAGCATCCACATCAACCTCGGGATCACCGATCTCAACTGGTTGTTTGCAGCAGTTCGGCTCGTGCGCTGCGAAGCGGCTTTGCTGCTCGCCCTGAGTGCCAGTTCTCCCTTCCTGGATGGGCGGAGCACCAGCCACCACTCCCAGCGATGGCATCAATTCCCGCTCACGCCCCCCGCGGTTCCCCTGTTCCGGGATCATGAGCACTACATCCAATGGGTGGAGGAGCAACTGGCCACGGGTGCCATGCGCAACGAGCGTCACCTGTGGACGTCCGTTCGGCCCAATGGTCCGCGGCGTCCCTACGACCTCAACCGGTTGGAGTTACGAATCTGTGATCTGGTCACCAATCCCGATGAACTGCTGGCGATCACCTGTCTGCTGGAGCTGAGGCTGCTGGCCCTCAAAAGCAACATCGAAAGCCTCGATCCGCTTCGTGGCAGCTCCCTTTCCGCCGATGAACTGGTCCAACTGGCCGATAGCAACGACGCCGCTGTGGCCCGATCCAGCCTGAATGCTGAACTCAGGCATTGGCAGGACGGCCGTGCAATCACTTGCAGGGACTGGCTGATGGAGCTGCTTGATCAGCTGGCCCCCCTGGCCGAATCGCTCCAACTCAACGACTGCTTGAAGCCCTTGGATTCTCTGCTTGTTCATGGCAATCAGGCCATGCGCTGGGAAACGGCCCATGGCCAGGGCCAAGCCATCGAAGACCTGCTTCTGAAAGGTATTCAGCGGATGGAGGAGGAGGAACGGATCTCCACTGGGGAAGCCTGTTTGGGATGATCGTGTTGAGTTCGTCGCAGCGTGGAGACTTCATGCCCGAGTCCACCACCCCTGTCTCCGAGCAAGAGACTGCACGCATGAGCGGTGGTGGATCCGGCGCAGGGCAGCTTCTTCAGCACCGTCTTGATCTAATTGAAGACCTCTGGAAGTCGGTGCTGCGCAGTGAGTGTCCCCCGGAGCAGAGCGAACGCCTGCTGAGGCTCAAACAACTCAGTGACCCAGTCTCTCTAGAAGGACGGGACGGCAACAGCACGAGCGAGGCGATCGTCGAGCTGATCAAGGCCATGGATCTTTCAGAGGCCATCTCAGCGGCCCGTGCCTTTTCGCTGTACTTCCAGCTCATCAACATTCTTGAGCAGCGGATCGAGGAAGACAGCTATCTCGACAGCCTCAAGCCCAGTGCTGACGCCGCGCAACGGGATGCCTTTGATCCCTTCGCTCCGCCCCTCGCCAATCAAACCGATCCAGCCACCTTTGGAGAGGTGTTCGAGCGGCTGCGACGGATGAACGTTCCCCCTGCGCAGGTGGAACACCTGCTGCGGGAACTGGACATCCGACTGGTCTTCACCGCACACCCCACCGAAATCGTGCGGCACACGGTGCGGCACAAAATCCGCCGCGTGGCCAATTTGCTCCAGCAACTTCAATCCGATGCTCCTCTGGCGCATCAGATGCGTGAGGAATGCCGCGGCCAACTGGAAGAGGAAATCCGCCTGTGGTGGCGAACCGATGAACTCCACCAGTTCAAGCCCACCGTGATCGATGAGGTGGATTCAACCCTGCACTACTTCCAGCAGGTGTTGTTTGACGCGATGCCGACACTGCGCAGAAGGCTGATTACTGCCCTGCATCGCCACTACCCCGATGTCCAGGTCCCCCAGGCGTCGTTCTGCACCTTCGGCTCCTGGGTGGGTTCCGATCGGGACGGCAATCCCTCGGTCACACCCGAGATCACCTGGCGCACGGCCTGCTATCAGCGTCAGCTGATGCTCGAGCTGTATATCAGCTCTGTGCAGTCGCTCCGCCAGCAGCTGAGCATCTCCATGCAGTGGAGTCAGGTAGCTCCGTCCCTGCTGGAGTCGCTGGAGATGGATCGGCTCCGGTTCCCGGAGATTTACGAGCGCAGAGCAGCGCGATACCGGCTGGAGCCATACCGGCTGAAGCTCTGCTATGTGCTTGAAAAACTGGAGCGCACCCTCGCCCGCAACAACCAGCTGTCGGAGGCGGGCTGGCAGATGCCCTGTGAAGCTCTGGCTGATCCCCAGGCCGGGCTGAGCGGCGCTGAGGTTCTCCACTACACCTCGGTGGACCAGTTCCGTAGTGATTTGGAATTGGTGCGCAACAGCCTTGTCAGCACCGAACTGAGCTGCGAACAGCTCGACACGCTGCTGCACCAGGTGCACATCTTCGGGTTCTCGCTGGCCAGCCTCGACATCCGTCAAGAGAGCACCCGCCACAGCGATGCCATCGATGAACTCACCCGCAACCTGGACCTTCCCCAGGCCTATGGGGACATGGATGAAACGGAGCGGATGGCATGGCTTCTGCAGGAACTGCAGACCCGTCGCCCCCTGATTCCGCCTGCCGCCAGCTGGTCGGCGGCGACAGCCGAGACGCTGGCGGTGTTCCGCATGCTTCAACGTCTCCAGGAGGAGTTCGGTCCGCGGATCTGCAACTCCTACGTGATCTCCATGAGCCACACGGCATCGGATCTCCTGGAGGTTCTGCTGCTGGCCAAGGAGGCAGGCCTGGTGGATCCCCCCAACAAACGAGCCTCCCTGTTGGTGGTGCCGCTGTTCGAAACCGTGGAGGATCTCCAACGGGCCCCTGAGGTGATGGAGGGACTTTTCAAGACGCCGCTGTACCGCGAACTCCTCCCCGTTGTTGGGCAGCAGAAACAGCCGCTGCAGGAGCTCATGCTGGGCTACTCGGACAGCAACAAGGATTCCGGCTTCCTCTCCAGCAACTGGGAGATTCATCAGGCTCAGATCGCCCTTCAGGAACTCGCCAGCCGCCAGGATGTGGCACTTCGCCTCTTCCACGGCCGTGGTGGATCCGTCAGTCGTGGCGGCGGGCCGGCCTATCAGGCGATCCTGGCCCAACCCAGCGGCACGCTGCAGGGCCGGATCAAAATCACCGAACAGGGTGAAGTGCTGGCCTCCAAATACAGCCTGCCTGAGTTGGCGCTCTACAACCTGGAGACCGTCACAACGGCCGTGGTGCAGAACAGCCTGGTGACCAACCAGCTTGATGCGACACCCAGCTGGAATCAGCTGATGAGTCGTCTTGCCACCCGCTCACGCGAGCATTACCGGGCTCTGGTTCACGACAACCCCGATCTGGTGGCGTTTTTCCAGCAGGTGACACCGATCGAGGAAATCAGCAAACTGCAGATCTCCAGCCGACCGGCCCGCCGCAAAACCGGTGCCAAGGACCTCTCCAGCCTGCGGGCGATTCCCTGGGTCTTCGGCTGGACCCAGAGTCGATTCCTTTTGCCGAGCTGGTTTGGCTTCGGCACGGCGCTCTCGGAAGAAGTGGGCGGCGACTCCGAACAGCTCGACCTGCTGCGGCGCCTCCATCAACGTTGGCCGTTCTTCCGGATGCTCATTTCCAAGGTGGAAATGACCCTCTCCAAGGTGGATCTCGACCTGGCCCATCACTACATGAACAGCCTGGGGCACCCCGAACAGCGGGAAGCCTTTGAAGCGATCTTCCAGGTGATCGCCAAGGAATACGAACTCACCCGCAAACTGGTTCTGGAAATCACAGGCCAAAACCGACTGCTAGGCGCTGATCAAGGGCTGCAGCTGTCTGTTGATCTGCGCAACCGCACCATCGTTCCCCTGGGCTTCCTTCAGGTTGCACTGCTGAAGCGACTGCGGGATCAGAACCGGCAACCCCCCATGAGTGAGACACCCGGCGCCCCCGAGGACACCCGCACCTACAGCCGCAGCGAACTGCTGCGGGGGGCCTTGCTCACCCTCAACGGCATTGCCGCCGGCATGCGCAACACCGGTTGATCCACAGTGCTGTCGTTCCTTCAACAACCCTCGATTCCACCCTTGCCTGAGGGAACGCGACTCGAAACATCGACCCCTCCCACTTCCCAGCAGCTCAACACCCTGCTGATGTCCTGCGGGGAATCAACCCACCCGGAGGAACGCTGGGAGCTCGCCCTTCAGCGCAGCCTGTGGCAGATCAGCATCCTGGAGGAATCAACAGGGGAACTGATCGGATTTGTGCGGGCCACCAGTGATCTGGCCCTCAATGCCAATCTTTGGAACCTGGCCGCCAAACCCGGACCAAACCAGGGGGCTCTTTTTGCCGTTCTGGTGCACCGTGCCCTGCAGATTCTGCGCCGGGATCTGCCCGGCTGCAGCCTCTCGATCTCGGCCCCTGCAGCTGCCTTGGAGGCACTCAAACAGCAAGGTTTCCTGATTGATCCCAATGGCATCAGGGCCATGGGCCTCAGCCTGAACTGAGACGTAAGCATCAACACGAGCATGGAGGGACTCGAACCCCCGACCCTCAGAACCGGAATCTGATGCTCTATCCAACTGAGCTACATGCCCACTGATCGGCATTAAGCCGCAGTGATATCGAGCGGCAACCGTCCCGATACAAGTACCTTACTCACTGGTCGCCCCAGCATCCATCCGGCTCCACAGGCTCCAATTGCAGGGCTTCCGGAACCACACCGTTCTGCAGCTGGAACTGACGCACCCACGCCTGCTGGTGATCGGGCCCAATGGCATTGGCAAGTCCAACCTGCTCGAGGCGGTTGAACTGCTGGGCAGCCTGCGCTCCCATCGCTGCAGCAATGATCGGGATCTGATTCAGTGGGACACACCCCAGGCTCTGATCCGAGCCGACGTGGGGGATGGGGATCGCCTGGAACTGGAACTGCGGCGCCAGGGAGGCCGTCAGGCCAGACGAAACGGAAAGCTGCTGGATCGGCAGCTCGACCTGATTGGGCCGCTGCGCTGCATCGGCTTCAGCGCCCTCGATCTTGATCTGGTGCGAGGTGAACCCGCCCTACGCCGCCAGTGGCTGGACCGGGTGGTGCTGCAGCTTGAGCCGGTGTATGCCGATCTGATGGCACGGCTGAACCGGTTGTTGCGACAGCGCAGCCAGCTCTGGCGCCAGAGGCAGATCTCCAGTGGCGAACGCCACGCACTGCTCGACGCGTTTGACGTTCAGATGGCGCTGGTGAGCACCCGGATTCACCGGCGTCGGCAACGGGCCCTGCATCGGCTGGAACCGATCGCCCAGCGCTGGCAGACCCACCTCAGCGGGGGAACAGAAGCCTTGGAACTGCACTACAAACCCGGCAGCCGGCTCGATGGGGAGGATGCAGAAGAACCCTGGCGACTGGCCATCGAAGAGCAACTGCGCCAGCAGCGGGAGGAGGAGGAACGTCTTGGCAGCTGCCGTGTGGGCCCGCACAGGGATGAGATCGCCCTGCTGCTGGGAGGCAGCCCGGCACGACGGTTTGGTTCAGCCGGCCAGCAGCGGTCGCTGGTGCTGGGCCTGAAGCTCGCCGAACTGGAGCTGGTGACCCAGCTGTGTGGGGAGCCTCCACTGCTGCTTCTCGATGACGTGCTTGCCGAACTGGATCCCACCCGCCAGCAGCTCCTGCTCGAAGCTGTGGGTGAATCGCATCAATGCCTGGTGAGCGCCACGCACCTTGAAGGCTTTGGCGGCGGGTGGCAGCAGCAGGCCCAAATTCTCGGAGCAAGAGAGCTGAGACCCGACCTGAAGATCGGATAGGGTGGCGGACTTATTTTTCTCTCATCGCCTGATGGAGCAGACCCTCTCTGAACTGCATCCCAACCCGGGATGGGGGGCACCTGAGATTCATGCCACCGACATGGTCGGCAAACACTGCATTCTCGAGCTCTACGACTGCGACCCGAGCCGGCTCGACGATGAAGCATTCATCCGCACAACAATCACCTCAGCAGCCAAAGGCGCTGGTGCGACGCTGCTGAACCTGATCACCCATCAATTTCAACCCCAGGGCGTCACGGGCCTGGCCCTGCTGGCGGAATCCCACATTTCCATCCACACCTGGCCGGAATCCGGCTACGCCGCTGTTGATGTGTTCACCTGTGGTGACCACACCATGCCGGAACAGGCCTGCGCCATTCTCTGCAGTGAGCTTCAAGCGAAACGCCATGCGCTGAAGAGCTTTCTGCGAGAAACGCCGGCAGCCATCGCCACAGGGGTGAGAGAACCCGTGGAAACGCCGAGCCAGTTCCCAAGCTAAACCGGCCCAGGCGCGATCAGCGGCGGTTCAACTTGCCGCTGATCAGGCCTTCAAGATCCAGATTGACGGAAGTGAAGCCAAGGGAGCGAAAGGCCTCGACCAGAGGTTCGCTCTCAGAGAGAGCGATCACAGCGCGAATCTGCTCGCTGGGCACCTCAATCCGTGCGGCGAGACCATGGGATCTCACACGGACGGTGCTGAATCCCCTGGCGATCAACCAAGCTTCCGCCTGGCCCACCCGCTTCAACCGCTCGGCGCTGATGCTTTCGCCGTAGGGGAAGCGAGAGGCCAGGCAGGGCTGTGCCGGCTTGTCCCACCAGGGAAAGCCGAGAGCCCGGGACAAGGCACGGATCGCTACTTTGTCGATCGACAATTCAGCCAGGGGAGAGCGAACCCCTGCCTCTAGTGCCGCGTCAATGCCGGGCCGGTGATCACCGAGGTCATCGAGATTGACCCCATCAATCACCAAGGCACCACCCGCAGCCGCGGCAATAGGCTGAAGGTGGTGGTGCAGTTCACGCTTGCAGGCAAAGCAGCGATCCACCGGGTTGCTGCTGTAGTCGGGGTCGTTCAACTCAGCCGTTGCACACTCCCGATGCACAATGCCGATCCAGGAGGCCTGATTACGGGCTTCCCGCAACAGATGCGGCGCCAGGGCCGGAGAAACCCCCGTGACCGCAAGGGCTGCATCGCCCTTGGCTTCGTAGGCCATCGCCGCCACCAGGGTGCTGTCGACCCCACCGGAGTACGCCACACACAAGGCTGACTGCGCCGCCATCCAGTGCCGCAGGTCTGCCAGCAGCTGCCGCTCTCGATCCGCCAAAGGCTCCTGCAACCGAAACATCAGCGGGGAAAACCAGTTGAGCTAGGTAGGCTCCAACGGTAAGAGCCGTCCTCATGCCTCGAAGCATCGGCATTGTCACCGCAGCGGACAGCCGCGAGCGCAGCCATGGACAGCTGCACATCTATGACGGCGAGGGCAAGGGCAAAAGCCAGGCAGCCCTTGGGGTTGTGCTGCGCACCATTGGACTCGGCATCTGCGAGCAGCGGCAGACCCGGGTGCTGCTGTTGCGCTTCCTCAAAGGACCAGGCAGGGCCTACGACGAGGATGCAGCCATCGAGGCCTTGCAACAGGGTTTCCCCCATCTGATCGACCACCTGCGCACAGGGAGGGCCGATCACTTCACCGCCGAGGAAGCCACGCGATTCGACCGGGACGAAGCCCAGCGGGGCTGGGTGATTGCGAAGGGTGCCATCGCCAGCGCCCTTTATTCGGTGGTGGTTCTGGACGAGCTGAATCCTGTGCTCGATCTTGGCCTGCTGGACCTTGAGGACGTGGTCCGCACCCTGAGCAACCGGCCGGAGGGGATGGAGATCATCGTCACCGGTCGGGCCGCACCGGCCCCCTTGGTGCGTGAGGCCGACCTCCACTCCGAGATGCGGGCCCATCGCCGTCCGGGCATGAACGACAACCGGGTGGTGCCTCTCAATGTGAGCAGCGGCATTGAGATCTACACCGGTGAAGGCAAAGGGAAATCAACCAGTGCACTCGGGAAAGCGCTGCAGGCCATCGGGCGGGGCATCAGCCAGGACAAGAGCCATCGGGTCTTGATCCTGCAGTGGCTCAAAGGCGGCAGCGGCTACACCGAAGATGCAGCCATCGCCGCCCTGCGCGAGAGCTATCCGCATTTGGTGGACCACCTCCGCTCAGGCCGCGATGCCATCGTCTGGCGTGGCCAGCAGGAGCCGATTGATTACGTGGAAGCCGAGCGGGCCTGGGAGATCGCACGGGCAGCCATCTCAAGCGGCCTCTACAAGACCGTGATCCTCGATGAGTTGAACCCCACAGTCGACCTGGAGCTACTACCCGTCGAACCGATCCTGCAGACCCTGCTGCGCAAACCGGCGGAAACCGAGGTGATCATCACGGGGCGCTGCAAAAACCCTCCGGCCTATTTCGATCTGGCCAGCATCCATTCAGAGATGGTGTGCCATAAGCACTACGCCGAACAGGGCGTCGACCTGAAGCGAGGGGTGGATTATTAACCCCTGGATTCAGTAGCGAGGGATTGCAGGATCCACCTGCTGTGACCAGGCATCAATTCCACCTGTCACATTCGTTGCCGCGATGCCCTGCTGAGCCAACAGCTCAACAGCACGCGCAGAGCGCCCCCCAAGCTTGCAGTGCACCAAGAGGCGTCGTCCCTCTGCCAATGCACGAACGCGATCGATCGCCTCTCCACTCTCCAGCGAGGCCAACGGAACCAATTGGCTTCCTTCAATCGAAGCCACCTCTGCTTCAGCAGGATTGCGCACATCAACCAGCGCAATCTCGTCTGGAGCGGAGTCGAGCAGAGCCTTCAGCTCGGTGACAGTGATGGCTTCCATCTCCGATGACGCCGGACGGCAGAACTGGCGGTAGTCAATCAGGCTCTCGACCTTCGCTCGATCGGGATCAACGCGGAGGGTGAGTTCGCGAAATCGCATCGCCAGGGCATCAACCACCAGCAGCCGACCATCCAGACATTCGCCAATGCCGGTGATCAGCTTGATCGCTTCGGTGGCCTGAAGCAGACCGATCAGTCCCGGCATCACACCCATTACCCCAGCCTCCGAGCAGGACGGAACAGCGTCCGGTGGAGGTGGTTCCGGCAGCAGATCACGGTAATTCGGGCTCGTCGGCGTGCGGTTGAACACGCTCACCTGGCCGTCGAAGCGCTGCACGGAGCCATAGACGAGGGGCTTGCCAAGCAACACACAGGCGTCGTTGATCAGATACCGGCTGGGGAAGTTATCGGTGCCGTCACAGACCAGGTCGTAGTCAGCGATGAGGTCCAGGGCATTGCCC
This sequence comes from Synechococcus sp. A15-62, assembly GCF_014280075.1. Classification (NCBI taxonomy): domain Bacteria; kingdom Bacillati; phylum Cyanobacteriota; class Cyanophyceae; order Synechococcales; family Synechococcaceae; genus Synechococcus; species Synechococcus sp. A15-62. The sequence goes on along the minus strand of NZ_CP047950.1, from coordinate 394,752 downwards.
ACATCCAGCATGTGTTCATGCACCTCCACCTGGCAGTGGGGGTTGAGGTCGTGGATCCGTGCTGCGGCTGAGCGGGCCTTGGAGCCGCCAACCCCGCTGGAGCTGTGGATCACCTGGCGCTGGAGATTGGAGAGCTCCACCACATCTCCATCCACGATTCCAATGCGGCCCACGCCTGCCGCGGCCAGGTACAGCAGCAGGGGAGATCCCAGCCCTCCACTGCCAACACACAGCACAGAAGCATCCTTCAACCGGAGTTGACCGGCCGGACCAACCTCAGGAAGAATCAGATGGCGGGCGTAACGCCCCCGCTCATCAGCACTCAGCATCGGTTGGTCATGCATCGTTGTGAGTGTCCCAGAGCTGAATCGGGATTTCATCCACGCTGCGGTCACCATGCAGCCACCAGGCCCGCAGGCCAAGCGAGGCAGACAGGATCAGCATCACACTCTCCGCCTCCCCCCACTGCCGATCATGGGGCGAGGGCACGGGCTCGGATGCCGGATGGGAGTGAGCCACGCCGAGACAATGTTGATGGCGATCCCGGGCCCATCGCTGGGCGGCCAACTGCTCCCTCGGATCCACCAGAAACCGTCTGCAACGGTCGTGAACGGGCCGCTGGCCTGATGGCCCCCGTCCCCAGACGTTGCAACAGGGCCAGGTCGTGGTCACCCTCAAACACCCTGAATTCGTTCGCTGTCCCAGCAGCAAGGCACAGCCTTCTTCGGGATGGGGCGCCAACAAAATGCGGCGCATATCCGTGTGGCATCGGTGATCAATTTGCAGCACGGATGGCGTAGACCGCGTCGCACCGATACGCTCAGCTGAAATTGTGAAGGATTTAGTCGTTCTCATGAGTGACGCCACCACTGAAGTAAAGGATGCCGCCACAACCGTGACGACACCCGTCGACGCTCCCGCTCAGGAGGACACCACCTCCTTTGCTGAGCGCTACAGCGACGTTCTCGGCAAGGTGAACGACACCCTCGACCAGGTCGATTGGAGTCAGATGGGACGGATCGGCAAGATCGTTGGCATCTTTGCGGCCGTGATCATTGCTCAGATCCTGATCAAGGGAATCCTCGACACGATCAATCTGCTGCCGATCGTCCCGGGGCTGCTTGAGCTGCTCGGCGTGGTTGTGGTGGGTCAGTGGAGCTGGAAGAACCTCACCACCAGCGACAAGCGCAATGCCCTGGTGCAGCGTGTTCAAACCCTCCGCAAGGAATACCTGGGCTGATGCTCAAAACCGCCGAGCCAGTTCTCTGAGACTGGCTCGGCATTGGCTCAAATAACTCCCCCCAAACAAATTGGCGTGGTTGAGCAGGTGGTAGAGGTTGTAGATCTCCACCCGACCGTCAGCGCCAGGAGCATCGGGCAGCACGTCCCGATAGCCAGACCTGAAGGCTTCGCTAAAGCCGCCAAAGAGCCTGGTCATGGCCAGATCAACTTCCCGATCAGCCCACCAGCTGGCGGGATCAAAAATGCTCCCTCGTCCATCGCTCAGGCTGGCGGCATTCCCTCCCCAGAGATCACCGTGCACCAAGGCAGGGTGTGGTTGATGCTCGTTCAGATGCTCGGCGAGGCGAAGCAACAACGGATTGAGGTCCGTTGAATCCTGCTGCAAACCATCAAGGGCTTCCAGTTGCGGGCGCAGCCTGAGCTCCACGAAGGCCGATCCCCAGTCATCGCGCCACCCCCCCAATTGAGGTCCAGCGCCAATGAAGCCGTCACGGTGCCAGCCGAAACGAGCTGGGCTGGAGGCCATCGACGACTGATGCAGCAGTGCCAAACCCCGGCCGAGGGCTGTTTGGTCGTTGCCACCGCAATCCAACCAGGGCAACAACAGCACCGCACCATGGGGCAGTGCCGCCAGGGCGATGGGCTGCGGCACAACCAGGAACGAGGCATCGGCTTGGGCATGCAGGGCCTCAAGGCCCTCCGCCTCCACCTCAAACAGGGGCAGCGCGCTGGCGCCACCGCTTTTGGCAAACAACAGCTGGCCATCACCGAGGCAAAGCTTCCAGGCCTGATGAATGCAGCCACCACCCACGGGGGAGATATCCGTGATCACAGCCCCCGCCAACGGCCCGTCCTCCGCGGTGAGATCCCGGCGCAGTTCGCTGTTCATCCTCAGCAAGCTCCCTGTCTTGCCAGCATGGCCCGATTCTTCAGGGCGTCGTGAGCGATTCCAGCGTGATCGTGGTGGGCGGCGGGATCGCTGGCTTAACAGCAGCGGCACTGCTGGCCCACGACGGCGTCGACGTCACGCTGCTGGAAGCGCATCAACAACCGGGGGGATGTGCCGGAACGTTCCGGCGGGGTCCATGGGTGTTCGATGTTGGGGCGACCCAGGTGGCTGGGTTGGAGCCCGGAGGAAGTCATGCGCGACTGCTGAAGCATCTGAACATGCCTCTGCCCAGCGCAGAGCTTCTGGACCCAGGTTGTGTGGTCGACCTCGGCGATGGCTCCCCTCCCATTTCGCTCTGGCATGACCCGGAAGCCTGGGCCGCTGAACGTGAGCGTCAATTTCCAGGCAGCCACCGCTTCTGGAGCCTTTGCCACCAGTTGCATTCCAGCAACTGGCAGTTCGCCAGCGAAGATCCCGTTGTGACACCGCGTTCCCTTTGGGATCTCGGCACATTGCTGCGGGCCCTGCGGCCCGCAACGCTGGCATCGGGACTGTTCACAGGTCTGACCATTGCCGATCTGCTGCAGCTGTGTGGGTGCGGTGACGATCAACGGCTGCGGCGCTTTCTCGACCTCCAGCTGAAGCTGTACTCCCAGGAACCGGCCGATCGCACGGCGGCGCTGTACGGCGCAACCGTCCTGCACATGGCCCAAGCACCGCTTGGGCTCTGGCATCTGGAGGGATCGATGCAGGTGTTGAGCAATCAGCTGGTGGCCGCCATTGAGCGCGACGGCGGGACGGTGCTGATGAAGCATCGGGTCACCAAACTGCAGGCCAGCTCATCCGGTTGGCAGGTGACGATCAGCACCGGCAAGGGCGCGGAACACCAACGCAGCAGCCGGGATGTGGTCTGCAGCCTCCCCCCTCAGTGCCTGCTGGAGCTGATCGAGCCGGATCAGCTGCCCAAGGGGTACCGCAAGCGACTGGACAACCTGCATGAACCGAGTGGTGCGCTGGTGCTCTACGGAGCGGTGCGGCGTGATGCACTCCCACATCCCTGCCCAGGCCATCTCCAGCGGGGCTGCGCATCTCCGGGGCCTCTGTTCGTCTCCATCAGTCGTGAGGGCGATGGGCGTGCGCCCCAGAGGCAGGCCACCTTGATTGCCAGCGTGTTTACCCCAACGGGCGACTGGTGCCGCTTGCCGGAGCCTGAGTACCAACAGCGCAAAACAGAGATGCTGAAGCTGATCCAAGCCGAGCTGAACCGCTGGCTGTCGCTCGAAGACGACGCCTGGTTGCACGCTGAACTGGCAACACCAAGGGGCTTCGCCGGCTGGACGGGCCGTCCCAACGGCATGGTCGGAGGCCTTGGACAGCATCCAAGCCGGTTCGGCCCCTTCGGCCTGGCAGGACGAACGCCCATGCCGGGTCTTTGGCTCTGCGGCGACAGCCTCCATCCGGGCGAGGGCACAGCGGGGGTGAGCCTGTCGGCCCTCAACGCCTGCCGTCAGCTCAGGGCCGAGCGGGGACAACCGCTCAGCTTTCGGAGCTGACCTCCCCCGGTGCCCTCAAAAAATCCGGGCGAAGGGTCTGGGTTCGGCGCAGTTCCAACTCCAGCTGGGGCCAGTTTTGCTGAAGCACAGCATCTTCGAGCTGCTCCAGGCTCCAGCGGTAGGCCGCCAAGCCGCGCAACACCGCATCCCTGTTGGTGGAGGCCATCGCCACCCCTAGCTCGGGATTCCCTCCGCCCACACGACTGGTGTCGGCAAAGCCGCTGGACGCCAGCACCATGGCCAGCTGCCGGATCTCCGGATCCCGTTCATCACCCACGGCCCGCAGCAGTGCAGCACTCACCAGCACCGGCATGTGGGAAATCAGCGCCACAGCCTGGTCGTGCTGAGACGCGGTGGACGTCAGCCAGTGGCCACCCACACTGAGGGCCAGATCTCGAACCTGGGCCAGGGCAGCGGGGTCTGTCGCCGCATCGGGAGTCGCGATCCAAGGGCGACCACGGAACAGATCCACCACCCCGGCCTCAACGCCCGCCTGAGCTGTGCCTGCCATGGGGTGACTGGCCACAAAGCGTGGATGCCGCTGGCGCCAAGCCTCCAACACAGGCTGTTTGACCGAACCGACATCGGTAACCACCGCTGCCTCAGGCAGGGCAGCAATGAGCTCATCCGGTGGATACAGCAGCAAGGGAATGGGCAACGCCAGGATCACCACGTCGCAATCCGAGAGGCAGCTGGGATCGGTCGACACCGCACCCACCAGCCCTCTTGCCATGGCGCGATCCGCCGTGGCCTGGCGATGCACGAGGCCCTGCACCGTCCAGCCCCGCGCCTGAAGATCCAGACCAAGGGATCCCCCAATCAAGCCAAGGCCGACGATCCCCACACGTCCCGGTTGCACCGCCATCCCTCCCGCAGGGTCGTGAAGCCATGTTGATGGATGGATTGCCATGAACCAATCGGCAGGGGAACCCTGCTTAGGGTTTGAAGATGTTGGAAGCCCAGGCCCACCACCAGATCAAAACCCTGCTCCGTCAGGAGGAATCTGACTGGCCCCACCACCTGACCCTGAGCCGGCTGGTGGCACGAAGCCTGAGGCGTCGCGACACAACACTCGTCCAGCTCCCCCCCAGCAGCAGCGAACGCTGGTGGCTCGGTCTGCTGGTGCCGCTGTGCCTGGCTCCCGAAGCGGGGGCGCTGGTGCTGACGGCCCCCCAGCGCAGGCGCCTACTCCAGTTGGAGTTGCCCCGTCTACGCAACCAGGGGCTTCGGCTTCCCTGCTGGCAGGGATCGACCCCTCCCGAGGGGCCACAGCTCTGGCTGATGGATGTCGGCGAGCTGATTCAGGCCCATCGCGACGGGCACTTGGGCATACGCCAACTGCTGATCCCGGAGATGGATCAGTTGAGTCGGCGAATGCGCAACGCTCTCACCTTTGAGATCGAGCATCAGCACTGGGATGAGCTCCGCCAGGCCAGCCCCCAGGCGGGGATTGGATTGCTGGAGCTGCATGACCGCATGAGCCGCCAGCTGTTCGCTGATGCCACAAGGCCCGGTGGCGCGGTGCGACTCGAAGGCTCAGCCGGGCAAGCCCTGCGTGACCTGCTCCAGCTGATGCCAGCCAGCCCGGAGCCGTGGAACACCCTCAGCAGCATCAACCCAGCGGAGTGGAGTCAATGGGCTGAACTGGATCACCGACTGCTGCAGTGGCGCTGGAAGCTAGCCCCCCTCGAACCACTCCAACTGCTGCGGGGGGTGCTGCTGGATCACCCCTGCCTGATGTTCAGCAGCAATGGAGACAACGCCAGGCTTGATCTGGAATTTGAACAGGCCGGCGTTGTCCCCGACGTGCGAGCAACACTGCGGGAACGGGAGCTGAATGAACCCCTCCCCCTCTATGCCCCGCGTCGCCAACCGCTGCCGAACACCCGGATTTACGCCCAACATCTCCTGGAGGAGAGCAGAAGGCTCATCCTTGGCCAAGCGGGGCTCACCCTTGTTCTGATCAATGACGACCAGCTGCGTCGGCAACTGACCAGCTCCCTGGCTGCGGAATTCGGACGCCGTGTGGTGCATGAGTCGACAGCACCCGAAAGCAACGGCGTGGTGACCTGCAACTGGGACTGGTGGCTGGAGCATCAGGAGCAACTGCCGGCCCCGGCACAGCTAATTGTCGCCATGCTCCCCATCGCCAGCCTGGACAACCCGCTCACTTCAGCTCGGGTGGAGCGGTTGAAACAGCAGGGAGAGGACTGGTTCCGCACCCTGCTGCTGCCGGAAGCCCTGAGCCTGATTCCTACCGCCATTGCGCCGCTGCGCCGCAGTGGTGGTCGCCTGGCCATCCTCGATGGCCGCCTCCGAGGGCGCAGCTGGGGTGATCAGGTGCTGCACCGACTGGAACCTTGGATTCCATTGCAGCGACTGCTTCCGGATTGAACAACGCCTAACCTCCCTTCAACGCTCAGAAGTGCATGGGAGAAGCACGCCGCCGGGCTGCCCAGGGCTTACCCCCTCGCCAGCCCAAGGCCAGCACCAAAACTGTGGACACCTCCCCACGTGTCGTGTCCTGGCTTCCGCTGACCCGCAACCAGACGCAGCAGTTCATGGCGGTGACCACCCGCGGTGCCTGGATCGGGATCGGAGGAATGGTGGTGCTCTGGATCACGGTGCGCTTCATCGGCCCAGCGGCCGGCTGGTGGACGCTTGCAGATACCCCCTGAGCAACCGGCTCAACCGAACAAACGAAAACAAAAGAAAACCTTTAGACTAGGTCTCAATGGAGACTCAGTTATGTTTCCGCGCCTCGCCGAGCACTACCGATCCGTCGTCGAAGACCTGGTGATGAGCCTGCAGGCCCTCGCCAGCAGTCTTCAAAGCGCAGGCTTCACAGCCACCTGTTACTCCTGTGGCGACGGCCGTGATGGCCATGGAGCTTCGTTTGTGGCTGACATCGGCGATGGCCACATGGTGCGATTTCTTGTCTCCGACTTCGGCATCAGCTGGGTGGAATCCCGCAACGGCCGAGAACTGGTGAAGCTGGAGGGAGCCGAAGCCATCCAGGAATTGCAACGGATGGCCGATTTAGCCCAGGAGGGCCAGGTTCGCGCCATGCAGCCCCTGGCCCAGGCCGCCTGAAATCAGGCCGCCGCCTCTGAGGTCTTGGCCGGGGCCGACTTATCAGCAGCAGCCGTCTTCACAGCAGCGGCAAGGGGGCGCATCGAATTCGCCTTCACCTCAGAACCCTCCGTCAACTTCTGACGCACCAACGTTTCGATGGTGGCCGTTGCCTCCGGGTTCTCCTCCATCCAGGAGATGGTGTTATCACGACCCTGACCGATGTTGTCTCCCTCGTAGCTGTACCAGGCGCCCTTGCGGACAACAACGCCCGTTTCTTCAGCCAGATCAAGCAGACAGCCCAGGGTGCTGATACCGCGGCCGAAGAGAATGTCGAATTCAGCGATGCGGAAGGGCGGCGCCACCTTGTTCTTCGCCACTTTCACCTTGGCCCGAATACCAAATTCCTCGGTTCCCTTCTTGAGGGTCTGAATCCGACGGATGTCGAGGCGAACTGAGGCATAGAACTTGAGCGCGTTGCCGCCAGTGGTGGTCTCTGGATTGCCGTAGGTCACACCAATCTTGAGACGCAGCTGGTTGAGGAAGATGACGGTGCAACCCGACTTGCCGATGTTGCCGGTGATCTTCCGCATCGCCTGACTCATCAGACGCGCTTGAGCACCAACCGCCAGGTCTCCCATCTCACCTTCGATCTCAGCACGAGGGGTGAGAGCCGCCACCGAGTCGACAACGACGAGGTCAACCGCCGCGGATCGCACCAGTTGATCAACAATCTCCAGCGCCATCTCACCGGTGTCGGGCTGGGAGACCAGCAGGTTCTCGACATCAACGCCCAGAGAAGCGGCATACACGGGATCCAGGGCATGCTCCGCATCCACAAAGGCCGCCACACCACCGCGCTTCTGCACTTCAGCAATCGCGTGCAGGGTGAGCGTGGTTTTACCGGAACTTTCTGGGCCGTAGATCTCCACCACGCGACCCTTCGGATAACCACCACCCAACGCGAGGTCAAGGGTCAGCGCACCGGTGGAAATTGTCTCCACCCGCATGCGGGAGGCATCGCCCAGCCGCATGATCGATCCCTTGCCAAAGTTGCGTTCGATCTGACCCAAAACCAGATTCAGCGCCTTGTCCCTCTCGCCGGAGGGACGGGGATCGGAAGCGCCGGATTTCATATCTGCAGGCATGAGAAGGACCTGAAACTAAGGAACGAGAGATCCAATGCCACAGAAGCGCCGAATCGTCTCAGGTAGTACAAGCGTACCGTAACGAATCAGGGCCATTGCGCCAGGGGGGCCCGAAAGCGATCCGGATGGAGCAACGCAATTCCGGGCGGAAGACCGCTCTGATCCTGCGGGCGAAGATAGCCCCAACTCACCAGAAAACAGGGCAGTTGTTCCAAACCTGGTGTTGAGCGCACCGCCTCCAGCGTCGCCCGGCGGTCTTCCACGAAGCCACACAGGCCTCGCTGCTGCTGAAGCTGGAGCAGAACCTGAGGCTTGGCGCCAGCCTCACGACCATCGAGACGCCAAGGATGCAGGCCAAGGCTGTTCAGCAGCTCAGCGGTGAAGGCCTGGGTTTTGGTGGTCAGAACAGACCAGTCCACCCCCTCAGCCTCCAACTGCTGCAGCCGCTCCACCAGGCCGGGGAAAGGTCGGTGAAGGGCCAACCAGGCGGAACGGTTCTGCCGAACGGCTTGATCTCTGGAGGCATCGAGTGCTGTCTGCAGCTGCTCCGGCTGCCATCCACGCCGTTGCAGTGCCGAGGCCTGCGCCTCCCCATAAGACTGCAGCCAAACCTGAAGGTTCAGCACTGGCAGCTCAGCGGCCAGCAGCACCATCTCCCAACCGTGATGCACCAACGGCCGCAGCTGACGGAAGGCGTCTGGCACCCGATCGGGCGTCAAGCCCTCGGGGGCAGCCTCAAGACGAAGGGAGGCATGCCAAGCACTCCACCAGTACTCCGCCATGCCATCGACGATGACCCCGTCGAAATCGAAGACCAGCAGGGGTCGATCATTCATGGACAAAAACTGGGCCGCTAGGATTCGAACCTAGGAATGGCGGGACCAAAACCCGCTGCCTTACCACTTGGCGACGGCCCATTGATCCGTTTGAACCGCAACCTGCGGATCACCGGAGTACACATAGTTACCCACAGCAGCCAACCCTTCGTCAATCCACCGGGCGAATCAAGCGACGGCCGATCAGCGGGGGAAAACCCTCAGCCGTGACATTTCAGCCTCACCGAAAACATCGCTGCGCAGTCGGTAACGGCGCACGAGATCGGCCTGCATCCGGAGAACACGCTCGCTGCGAGGCAGCAACTCCACAGGCCGGCCTTGCGGCATCACCACCTGTTCCACCGCAAGACGGCATTCTTCGAGAGCAGCCAATTCATCGTCCTGGGACACCCGATCCGGCGGAGTGACCTCTGCGGCTGTTTCGGTGGCCTGACGGCGCAGAAGACGGGCCATGGCACGGGTCACCTGGGGCAGAGTGTCGGACTTGATCACCAGGATCGGGATCCCCAGATCCCTGACCTGACGGCGCAGTGATGGTTGACGACTGAGGCCCAGCCGAACGCTCAATACCACATCGGCCTCACTCAAGTCCTCCACAACCCGAGCCTTCCAGCCGTGGGACCGGATGGCCTCCTCCACCACACGGGGAGGAACCCCGCAACAGAGAACCTGCAGAGGCTCGGCGCTGGTCTCCGGCGAAGCTGGTTTCTCTGCTGCACTGACCTCTCGGTCACTGGCCGCAGGCATGGGCACGGGAGCGGAGACCGGCTGATCCGCGAACGACCGTTGGGACGGAGGGCGCAGCAGACCCAAAGATTGCGGCGGGTCCACCAACTGAACGCCCCCTTCAGGCGTCAGCTCGCGCTCCTGAACCCTGGGCTTCAGGCCCCGGAGCAATTGATCCACGGTGGCGGCAACATCGGTGTGGACGGCCCAGCGCTGCCGGCTGTGCATTTCAACCGCCACCGGAAACGTCGGTTCGGCGGCGCGCTCCAACACCGTTTTCTGACTACGACGCCTCCGGGCCTCCTCATCCCCGAGGGTGACCGCCTGTATTCCCCCCACCAGATCGCTGAGGGTTGGGTTCTTGATCAGGTTGGCCAAAGCATTGCCGTGAGCTGTGGCGACCAGCACCACGCCACGTTCAGCGATGGTGCGTGCAGCCTGCGCCTCCAGCTCCGTGCCGATCTCATCGATCACGATGACTTCGGGCATGTGGTTTTCCACCGCCTCGATCATGGTTTGGTGCTGCAGCTCAGGCCTGGCCACCTGCATGCGACGGGCCCGACCGATCGCGGGGTGCGGAATGTCGCCATCACCGGCGATCTCATTGCTCGTGTCGATCACAACAACGCGCCGCTCCAGCTCATCGGCAAGCACTCGAGCGATCTCGCGCAACGCTGTTGTCTTGCCCACACCCGGGCGCCCCATCAACAGCAGGGACTGCCCTCCATCCAGAAGGTCCCGCACCATGGCAACGGTGCCGAACACGGCTCGGCCTACCCGGCAGGTCAGACCGACCACGTCGCCCTGACGATTGCGTATCGCGCTGATCCGGTGAAGCGTTCGTTCAATTCCCGCACGGTTATCGCCACCGAACTGCCCAAGCCTGGCCACCACGGCCGCGAGATCCTCGCGGGACAAGGGCGTGGAACCCAGCGCCAGGGCACGGCCTGGATAACGCGCTTCCGGAACCCGACCGAGATCGAGCACCACCTCAAGCAACTGCTGCCGAGCCTCCACCGGCTGCAACTGCTCCCGCACAGCCTTCGGCAGGAGCTCGAGGAGGCGATCCAGATCGTCGGTGACCCGTTGCGTGCCCATGGGATCTGCGCGTTTCAGCCTTCTAGCAAGAGCGCTGCAGCCATGGCGCCACCAATGGATGCGCGAGGGAGAGGGCACGCTCCCAACCCTCGGGCCATTGCCACAGGGCGAGCCCACGGGTTTGCGCCTCATCCAGCACAGGCATCAGCAAGCGACGGGCGACACCACCAAAGGCGATGCCAGCCGGCCGCTCCGTCGGACGCAAGAACTCCAGCGTTGCGGCATTGGTGCCCCCGGCCAGCTGCAACGGGCCCGGCGGGGCCAGACCCCGCATGGCACGCCAGAGCTGTACTGCAGCCCGCGCGGTGCCAGCACCCACATCGCCGCTCATCGGACGTCCATCCAACTGCCAGAGGGGTCTGTAACCGGCTTGCCGAAGGCGGGAGTAACGACGCCAGAGCAAACCAGCCAACTGATCAGCCTTCACGCCGTGGCCCTCCAAGCCGGAGCTCACGGCCAAACGCCGCAGGGGAACCTTGTGCTGTTGAAGGCTTTGGATCAGCGTCGAGAAGCCCCCGTCATGCCCAGATGCGGTGTGAATCTCCAGAGCATCGGGCTGAATCGATTGCAGCAGGGAGATCACTTGCTCGGGTGCCAAGCGGTGGTCGCGCTCCTCGATCAAGCCATGGGGGCACGCCGGCAGGCAGCGTCCGCAGCCATAGCAACGCTGCTGGTCGATGCCATCACCGGGCGGAATCGCAGCTGCCGGACAGATCCTTTCGCAGGGCCGCGGGCAGTCCGCAGGGCAGCGGCCAGGATCGAACCAGGCCTTGCGGAAGTGAGCATCGGTGCCATCGCTGAGGCTCACCATCAGCCAGGGGCGACGCCCCGTTTGCGCCTCAGCCCAGTCCAGGCCGCGACGGGCTGCAAGAGCGACCGCTGGATCGGCAGCCACATCAACGCAATGCACACCTGCCGCCGCAAAAACAGCAGCCAGATCGGCGATAGCAGGCAAATCCTGGTTGCTTGCGCCACAAATGAGCTTGACCCAGCGGCCCTGACCAAGGGCGTCGTCAGGCGTCAGGCCTTCAGATATGTGGTCATCGGTTCCCACTTCAGGCTGCGAGCACCACCCATCTCCACGATGATGCGTAAACGCGGTTCGCGCTTGCATAAATCGCAGAGCGAAAGAAGTTCGGAGCGCGAGAGCACCTGGCCTTCCAGCAGCCAAAGGGCCACGGGAGCATCACCTTCAAACAGGTCGCCGAGCTGGGGAGCCACCTCCTGCACTTCTCCAACAGCAGCACCACGTCCAACGCTTTGGTGGCCGAGATGGGGCGGACGAATGCCGTGCTTCTGGGTGAGGAACACCTCCGGATCACCAAGGCCACGGGCTGACGTCATGCGGGTGCTGTAACCGGCACCGCGCAGACGTCTTAATAGACGGGTTTCTGCACCGCCTTCGAGAGGAGCCTGAACCGCCAGGCAGCCATTGGCTTCGAGATCACGGCGAAATGCCTGACCGGTGAGAAGCAGAGGCATGGCAGCTACAGGGATTGGAGGGGATTCTGGCAGCAGGCAGAGGGATCAGGGGAGTGAGGAGGTCGGTGTTGTAGGTTCGTTGTTTGTTCTGTGTTTCTGTGCCCGTCCGCTAGCCGGGCCTCCAGTCGGCAGAACAGATTCGACGATTGCGTCGAATCCCCAGGCCAGTACGGAAGCTTTCTTCGGAAATCTCCGTCGGGAAACTGCAACAGCACATCGTGCAGATGCAAGTCCCAGCCTCGCTGCATCGTTCGCTAGCCCATTCGATTCCACTCCTTCGGGAGTTCCGCTTCGAACCACGTCTGCGTCCAATCGATCAGCACTTGACCCCATGCGGTTTTCCGCCTGGTGGTTGTCCACGCTGGCGCTTCCTCCCCATCCATGTCCATCGGCATCCTCGGGAAGAAGCTGGGTATGTCCCAGTTCTTCGACGAGCAGGGCAGAGCTGTTCCGGTCACCTTGATCGAAGCCGGCCCCTGCCGCATCACCCAACTCAAAAACGACGACACTGACGGTTATTCCGCAGTGCAGATCGGCTTTGGCGAATCACGCGAGAAGCTGATCAACAAGCCCGCCCAGGGTCACCTGAACAAATCCGGTGAGGGCCTTCTGCGTCATCTGCGCGAATACCGCGTCGACAGCGTTGAAGGTCTTGAACTCGGTGGCGCCATCACCGTCGGCGATTTCGAAGCCGGCCAGAAGGTGGACGTCAGCGGTGACACCGTCGGCCGCGGCTTCGCCGGCTACCAGAAGCGCCACGGCTTCAGCCGGGGTCCAATGACCCACGGTTCGAAGAACCACCGCGAGCCCGGTTCGACCGGTGCCGGTACGACCCCGGGCCGCATCTATCCCGGAAAGCGGATGGCCGGTCGCTACGGCGGCAAGAAAATCACCACACGCGGCCTGACCATCCTCAAGGTGGACAGCGAGCACAACCTGCTGGTGGTGAAGGGATCCGTGCCCGGCAAGCCTGGTGCGCTGCTCAACATCCGCCCGGCCTTGCGCGTGGGCGCCAAGCCCGCCAAAGGAGGTAAGTGATGGCCAGTTGTGTCGTTCGTGATTGGCAGGGCAAGGAAGCCGGCAAGGCAACCCTGGACCTGAAGGTGGCCAAAGAGACCACCGCCGTTGACCTCATGCATCGGGCTGTTCTGCGTCAGCAGGCCCATGCACGCCAAGGAACCGCCAGCACCCTCACCCGCTCGGAAGTGCGCGGTGGTGGTCGCAAGCCCTACAAGCAAAAAGGAACGGGTCGGGCCCGTCAGGGATCCATCCGGACTCCCCTGAAGCCCGGCGGCGGCATCATTTTCGGACCCAAGCCCCGCACGTACAACCTTGCGATGAACCGCAAGGAGCGTCGTCTGGCCCTGCGCACTGCGTTGATGGCCCGCATCGACGACGTCACCGTCGTGCAGGACTTCGGTGCTTCGCTGGAGGCCCCCAAGACCCGTGAGATCACTGATGCTCTGGGACGCCTGGGTGTTGCTGCCGGCTCCAAGGTGCTCATCGTTCTGACGAACCCCTCCGATGTTGTTCGCCGTTCCGTGCGCAACCTGGAGAAAGTCAAGTTGATCTCCGCAGATCAGCTGAACGTCTTCGACCTGCTCCACGCCAATGCTCTGGTGCTGGGCGAGGAAGCTCTCGCAACCATCCAGGAGGTCTACGGCGATGACTGAACGTTTCCAAGGACGCCTGGCGGATGTGATCCGTCGTCCCCTGATCACCGAGAAGGCCACCCGCGCCCTCGAAATCAACCAATACACCTTCGAGGTGGACCACCGCGCCGCAAAGCCCGACATCAAGGCCGCCATTGAGCAGCTCTTCGATGTGAAGGTCACCGGCATCAGCACCATGAATCCCCCGCGACGCTCCCGTCGCATGGGTCGCTTCGCCGGCAAACGTGCCCAGGTGAAGAAAGCCGTGGTGCGCCTGGCGGAGGGCAACTCGATCCAACTCTTCCCTGAGTCCTGAGGGGTCTGAATCGTCATGGCAATCCGTAATTTCCGCCCCTACACCCCCGGTACCCGCACCCGGGTGGTCACTGATTTCAGTGAGATCACCAGCCGCAAACCGGAGCGGAGCCTGGTGGTGGCCAAACACCGCCGCAAGGGCCGCAACAACCGCGGTGTGATCACCTGCCGCCACCGCGGTGGTGGCCACAAGCGCCTCTATCGCGTGGTGGATTTCCGTCGCAACAAGCACGGTGTCCCCGCCAAGGTGGCCGCAATCCACTACGACCCGCACCGCAACGCGCGTCTGGCACTGCTCTTCTACGCCGATGGCGAGAAGCGCTACATCCTCGCTCCCGCAGGAGTTCAGGTGGGTCAGACCGTGGTCTCCGGCCCTGATGCCCCGATCGAGAACGGCAACGCCATGCCGTTGTCCTCGGTGCCCCTCGGTTCGGCGGTTCACTGCGTTGAGCTCTACGCCGGTCGTGGTGGCCAGATGGTCCGTACCGCCGGTGCAAGCGCCCAGGTGATGGCGAAGGAAGGCGACTACGTCGCTCTGAAGCTGCCCTCCACCGAGGTTCGCCTGGTTCGCCGCGAGTGCTACGCCACCCTCGGCGAGGTCGGCAACTCCGAGATGCGCAACACCAGCCTGGGTAAGGCCGGTCGTCGCCGCTGGCTCGGACGTCGTCCTCAAGTCCGAGGCAGTGTGATGAACCCCTGCGATCACCCCCACGGTGGTGGTGAGGGTCGTGCACCGATCGGCCGTTCCGGCCCGGTGACCCCCTGGGGCAAACCCGCCCTCGGTCTCAAGACCCGCAAGCGGAACAAACCCAGCAACCAATACGTGCTCCGGAAGCGTCGCAAGACCTCCAAGCGGAGCCGTGGCGGACGCGATTCCTGATGCAAACCATCACTTATCCGCTTGCTTAAACCGTTATGGGACGTTCACTCAAAAAAGGTCCGTTTATTGCCGACAGCCTGCTTCGCAAGGTTGAAAAGCAGAACGACAACGACGACAAGTCTGTGATCAAGACCTGGTCACGGGCCTCCACGATCCTGCCGATGATGATCGGCCACACGATCGCGGTTCACAACGGCCGCACCCATGTGCCGGTGTTCATCACCGAGCAGATGGTGGGCCACAAGCTGGGAGAGTTCGCTCCTACCCGCACCTTCAAGGGCCACATCAGAGACAAGAAAGGAGGCCGCTAATCCATGACATCGTCAACACCAACGGCACCCACCGCCCAGGCTCACGGTCGCTTCATCCGAGGCTCCGTGTCGAAGGTGCGCCGTGTGCTCGACCAGATCCGTGGCCGCACCTATCGCGACGCGCTGATCATGCTCGAGTTCATGCCCTACCGCTCCACCGGCCCGATCACCAAGGTGCTCCGGTCTGCGGTGGCCAACGCTGAGCACAACCTCGGTCTCGACCCCTCATCTCTGGTGATCTCGAGTGCGACCGCTGACATGGGCCCCTCCATGAAGCGCTATCGCCCCCGCGCCCAGGGCCGGGCGTACCAGATCAAGAAACAGACCTGCCACATCAGCATTGCTGTGGCGGCTCAGACCGATTCCTGACCCCCGAGGACTCTGACCCAATGGGACACAAAATCAACCCAACCGGTCTGCGCCTGGGGATCACCCAGGAACACCGGTCACGCTGGTACGCCTCCAGCAAGAACTATCCGGCCCTCCTCCAGGAGGACGACCGGATTCGCAAGTTCATCCACAAGAAGTACGGCTCCGCCGGCATCAGCGATGTGCTGATCGCCCGTAAGGCCGATCAACTGGAAGTTGAACTCAAGACCGCACGCCCCGGCGTGCTGGTCGGCCGTCAAGGCAGCGGCATCGAAGAGCTTCGCTCCGGCATTCAGAAGACCATCGGCGACTCCAGTCGTCAGGTGCGGATCAATGTTGTCGAGGTCGAACGCGTCGACGGTGATGCCTTCCTCCTTGCCGAGTACATCGCCCAGCAGCTGGAGAAGCGTGTGGCCTTCCGCCGCACCATTCGCATGGCTGTGCAGCGCGCTCAGCGTGCCGGCGTTCTGGGTCTGAAGATCCAGGTGTCCGGTCGCCTGAACGGTGCTGAGATCGCCCGGACGGAATGGACCCGCGAGGGTCGGGTGCCCCTGCACACCCTGCGTGCCGACATCGACTACGCCACCAAGGTGGCCAGCACGACCTACGGCGTGCTCGGCATCAAGGTTTGGGTGTTCAAGGGCGAAGTGCTGAGCGAACAAGCTCAGCCCATGCCGGTGGGTGCCGCCCCCCGGCGCCGGGCCAGCCGTCGGCCCCAACAGTTCGAAGACCGCTCAAACGAGGGTTGAACAGGAGGCCTGAACCATGCTGAGTCCAAAACGCGTCAAATTCCGTAAGCAGCAGCGAGGCCGCATGCGCGGCGTCGCCACCCGGGGCAACACCATTGCCTTCGGACAATTCGCGCTGCAGGCACAGGAATGTGGCTGGATCACCTCGCGCCAGATCGAGGCCAGCCGTCGTGCCATGACCCGCTACGTCAAGCGTGGCGGAAAAATCTGGATCCGGATCTTCCCCGACAAGCCGGTCACCATGCGTGCTGCCGAAACCCGGATGGGTTCCGGTAAGGGCAACCCAGAATTCTGGGTGGCGGTGATCAAGCCCGGCAGGATCCTGTTCGAGATGGGCGGTGATGAAATCACCCCCGAAATCGCCAAGGAAGCCATGCGCCTCGCGCAGTACAAGCTTCCCGTGAAGACCAAGTTCATCCAACTGGATGAGCAGGAAAAGTCAGCTGGTGCCAAGGCTCCGGCAGCTTCTGAAGCCGTCACCGTGGAGTCCTGACCATGGCCCGTCCCAACGCCGCCGATGTGCGCAGCCTGTCCGATTCGGACATCAACGAACAGATCGACGGCCTGCGCCGCGAGCTGTTCCAACTCCGTTTCCAGCAGGCCACGCGCCAGCTCGCTAACACGCACCGTTTCAAAGAGGTCCGCATCAAGCTGGCCCAGCTGCTGACGGTGCAGTCGGAGCGCCAGCGCTCCACCGCCTCCTGATCCCCCACTCCGTAACCATGGCAGTCAAGGAAAGGATCGGCACCGTCGTCAGCGACAAGATGGAAAAAACGGTGGTGGTCGCGGTGGAAAGCCGCTTCCCACACCCCATCTATCAAAAGACGGTCAGCCGTACCACCCGTTACAAGGCCCACGACGAAGACAACACCTGTCGCGTCGGTGACCGCGTTCGCATCACTGAAACCCGTCCGATGAGCCGCCAAAAGCGGTGGGCCATCGCCGAGGTTCTCAGCCACAGCCCGAAAGCTGCAGCTGAGGAAGCCAACAAGGCTGAAGCTCAGGAGGTGAAGCAGTGATCCAGCAGGAGTCCTATCTCACCGTTGCCGACAACAGCGGCGCCAAGCGCATCCAGTGCATCCGCGTCCTCGGCACCAACCGTCGCTATGCCCACGTGGGCGACGTGATCGTTGCCGCCGTGAAAGATGCCGCCCCCAACATGGGCGTCAAAAAGTCCGACGTGGTGAAGGCCGTTGTGGTGCGCACCAAAGCCACCATGCGTCGTGAAACCGGAAACTCGATCCGTTTTGACGACAACGCCGCCGTCATCATCAACGACGACAAAAACCCGAAAGGCACCCGCGTCTTCGGACCGGTGGCCCGTGAGCTGCGTGAGCGCAGCTTCACCAAAATCGTGTCCCTCGCTCCGGAGGTGATCTGACCATGGCGACTGCAACCACCAAGGCCAAGGCCACCGAGCGCATCAAGATGCGCATCCGCAAGGGCGACACCGTTCAGGTGATCGCCGGCAAGGACAAGGGCAAGACCGGCGCCGTTCTGCGCACCCTGCCCAACGAGAACCGTGTCGTCGTGGAGGGCGTGAACATGCGCACCCGCCACGAAAAGCCCACCCAGGAGGGCGAGACCGGCCGCATCGTGACTGAGGAAGCGTCCCTGCATGCCTCCAACGTGATGCTGTATTCCACCGACAAAAAGGTGGCCAGCCGCGTTGAAATCGTCGTCGAGAAGGACGGCACCAAGAAGCGCCGGCTGAAGAAAACCGGTGAAGTCCTCGACTGATCCCGACTTCTGACCACGCCCAGAAGCACCCCAACCCGTTATGTCACTCAAGAAGCGCTATCGGGAGACCATCCAGCCCAAGCTGCAGAAGGATCTCTCCCTCACCAACATCCATGAAGTCCCCAAGGTGGTGAAAGTCACCGTCAACCGGGGTCTCGGCGAAGCCGCCGCCAATGCCAAGTCCCTCGAGGCTTCGGTGAATGAGCTGGCGCAGATCACCGGCCAGAAGGTCGTTGTGACCCGTGCCAAAAAAGCCATCGCCGGCTTCAAGATTCGGCAGGGCATGCCGATCGGCTGTGCCGTCACCCTCCGTGGTGATCGGATGTATGCCTTCCTCGAGCGCCTGATCAACCTGGCGCTGCCCCGCATCCGCGACTTCCGCGGGGTCAGCCCCAAGAGTTTCGATGGCCGCGGCAACTACACCCTTGGGGTGCGCGAACAGATCATTTTCCCTGAGATCTCCTTCGACAAGATCGATGCGATCCGGGGCATGGACATCACCATCGTGACCACTGCCCGTTCGGACGAAGAGGGCCGGGCCCTCCTCCGCGAGATGGGAATGCCGTTCCAGAGCAACTGAGCCCTCCCCGTCGACACCTATGGCCAACCACGACCCCATTTCCGACATGCTCACCCGCATTCGCAATGCGAGTGAGAAACGTCACGAAACCACCAAGATCCCCGCTTCGCGGATGACCCGCAGCATCGCCAAGGTGCTGCAGCAGGAGGGCTTCATCTCCGAGATCAGCGAGCAGGGTGAAGGCGTTCGCACCGAACTGGTGCTCGCCCTCAAGTACAGCGGCAAGCACAGGCTGCCCACCATCCGCTCCATGCAGCGGGTCAGCAAGCCCGGTCTCCGCATCTACAAGAACACTCGCGGCCTGCCCAAAGTCCTCGGCGGACTGGGTGTGGCGATCATTTCCACCTCCAAGGGTGTGATGAGCGACCGCGACGCCCGTCGTGAGGGCGTCGGTGGCGAAGTGCTCTGTTACGTCTACTGATCCGGAGCTGAACCATGTCACGAATCGGCAAAAACCCTGTTCCCGTCCCTGAGAAGGTCACGGTTTCCCTCGACGGCCTCACCGTCAAGGTGAAAGGACCCAAAGGCGAACTGGAGCGCACCCTTCCTGAAGGCGTCAGCGTCAGCCAGGACAACAACACCATCGTGGTCTCCCCCACGAGCACCAAGCGCATCTCCCGTGAGCGCCACGGCTTGAGCCGCACCCTCGTCGCCAACATGATCGAGGGCGTCAGCAACGGTTACAGCAAGGCCCTGGAAATCGTCGGTGTGGGCTCCCGTGCCCAGGTCAAAGGCAAAACTCTCGTGGTGAGTGCTGGCTACAGCCACCCCGTCGAGATGGAAGCCCCCGAGGGCATCACCTTCAAGGTGGAGAACAACACCAGGGTGATCGTCTCCGGCATCGACAAGGAGCTGGTGGGCAACGAAGCCGCCAAGGTCCGCGCCATCCGTCCCCCCGAGCCCTACAAGGGCAAGGGCATCAAGTACGAGGGCGAGCGCATCCTGCGCAAGGCAGGCAAGTCCGGCAAGAAATAAGCCTTGTCCTGACGTTCCTTCCCTTCACCCACCATGTCCCAAATTTCCCGCAAACAGCAGACGCAGAAACGCCACCGGCGACTGCGTCGTCACATCACCGGAACCTCAGACCGTCCGCGGCTGGCCGTGTTCCGCTCCAACAACCACATCTACGCCCAGGTCATCGACGACGCGGCTCAGAGCACACTCTGCTCAGCCTCCACTGTTGATAAGGAGCTGCGTACCGGCCTCAAGGCTCCGGCTGGCAGCTGCGACGCCTCTGTCGCCGTTGGCGAACTGGTCGCCAAGCGCGCCATCGCCAAAGGCATCCAGCAGGTGGTGTTCGACCGCGGCGGAAATCTGTACCACGGCCGGATTAAAGCCCTCGCCGATGCCGCCCGGGAAGCGGGCCTTCAGTTCTGATTCCTGCTCAACCCATGACAGATTCCTCCCCCCAATCCAATACCAACGCCGTGCCGGGCGCGGCCGACGTACCAGCGGCAGCCGAAGGGCAGCAGCAACAAGAACAGCGCCGCGGCCGTGGCGACCGTGACGGTCGTCGTGGCGACCGGCGTGGTGGCCGTCGCGGCCAGGAGCGCGACTCCGAATGGCAGGAGCGCGTGGTTCAGATCCGCCGCGTCTCCAAGACCGTCAAAGGCGGTAAGAAGATGAGCTTCCGGGCCATCGTTGTCGTCGGCAACGAGAAAGGTCAGGTCGGCGTTGGTGTCGGCAAAGCCGGTGATGTGATCGGTGCCGTCCGCAAGGGTGTTGCCGATGGCAAGAAGCACCTGGTCAAGGTTCCGTTGACCCGCCACAACTCCATCCCGACCCTCTCCAACGGTCGTGATGGTGCTGCCAGCGTGCTCATCCGCCCTGCAGCCCCTGGTACCGGCGTGATCGCTGGCGGTTCCATCCGCACAGTGCTCGAACTCGCTGGCATCAAGAATGTCCTGGCCAAGCGCCTGGGCAGCAAGACCCCCCTGAACAATGCACGGGCTGCCATGGTGGCTCTGTCGCTTCTCCGCACCCACAAGGAGACGGCCAAGGAACGGGGAATCTCCCTCGAACAGATCTACTCCTGATTCGCGATGACTCTCCGACTCGATTCCCTCAAATCCAACAAGGGCGCTCGTCGCCGCAAACTGCGCAAGGGCCGCGGCATCGCCGCCGGTCAGGGCGCCAGCTGCGGCTTCGGTATGCGCGGCCAGAAATCCCGCTCGGGTCGCCCCACGCGCCCTGGCTTCGAGGGTGGCCAAATGCCTCTGTACCGCCGGGTGCCGAAGCTGAAGCACTTCCCTCTGGTGAATCCAAAGCACTTCACCGTGCTCAACGTCTCGGCGTTGAACGACCTGAAGGACGGCAGCACCGTCAATTTGGATTCCCTGGTCAAGGACGGCATCGTGACCAGCCCGAAGCATCCGCTGAAGATGCTCGGCAACGGTGAACTGACAGCCAAAAAGCTGACCGTTCAAGCCGCGGCGTTCACAGCCTCCGCCCGCACCAAGATCGAAGCCGCAGGCGGCACCTGCGACATCCTCGACTAATAAAGGGCTCGCCCCCAAGTCAGCCCTAGGGTCTGAGCCGTCCGCTGGATTTCGATCCACGGGCGGCTTCTTGGCTTTTCGCCCAACTTCACTTTCTTCCGGACATGCTCGTCAGTCGGGGTCGCAACCCCAACGCCTCCGAAGTGATCGGCCAGCTGATCACCAACCCTGGGCTCCGCAGTCGTGTGCTCACCACGCTCGGCCTGCTGTTGTTGGTACGCCTTGGGATCTACATCCCGATGCCCGGAATCGATCGTGAAGCGTTCAAGCAGTTCATCGATCAGGGCGGACAGCTGATCGGTTTTCTCGACATCTTCACCGGCGGCGGGATCTCCACCCTGGGCATCTTTGCCCTGGGGATCCTGCCCTTCATCAATGCCTCGATCATCCTCCAGCTGCTGACCGCAGCGTTGCCGCAGCTGGAAGACCTCCAGAAGAATGAGGGCGAGGCCGGCCGACGCAAGATCGCCCAGATCACCCGCTATGTGGCGCTGGGATGGGGTCTCGTCCAGAGCGTGGTCTTCGCCATGATCCTGCGCCAATACGCCGTGGAAGGCCTCAGCGAGGTGACTTTTGTGGTGCAGACCGCACTGGCCCTGGTCACCGGCTCAATGGTGGTGATGTGGCTGAGTGAAGTGATCACGGAGCGGGGCATCGGCCAGGGCGCATCCCTGGTGATTTTTCTGAACATCGTCGCCACCCTGCCCCGCACCCTCGGCGCCACGATCGAAGCCGCTCAAACCGGTGACCGCGACACCGTTCTGGGCATCATTGTTCTGGTGCTGGTGTTCCTGGCCACGATCGTCGGAATCATCTTCGTGCAGGAGGGGGCACGCCGTATCCCCATCGTGAGTGCCAAGCGCCAGGTAGGTGGTGCTGGGGTTCTCCCCACGCGTCAGAGCTACCTGCCGCTCAAGCTGAATGCCGGTGGTGTGATGCCGATCATCTTCGCCTCAGCACTAATTTTTCTGCCGGTCACCATCGCCAACCTCACCAAGAGCGAGTGGTTGATCCGTGCTGCAAGCGCCTTGAATCCTGGGGCAGCAAACCCCTGGCCGTACGCGCTCACCTTTTTTACGTTGATCCTGGGCTTCTCCTATTTCTACGCCTCACTCACTGTGAATCCCGCTGACATCGCCACGAACCTGAAGCGGGGTGGTGTGGCGATTCCAGGGGTCCGCCCCGGCAGTGCCACAGCCACATATCTCTCGGGTGTCCAGAACCGCCTCACCCTGCTGGGTGGTCTGTTCCTCGGCGCCGTCGCCATCATTCCCGCGGCCGTCGAACGCGCCACCAATGTGCAGACCTTCCAAGGTCTTGGCGCCACGTCACTGCTGATCCTGGTCGGTGTGGCCATCGACACGGCCAAGCAGGTGCAGACCTACGTGATCTCACAACGCTACGAAGGCCTCGTTCGCCAGTAAGCGCTGCTGGGCAGCGCACCTTCCGTTCACTTCACCTCACGCTTACGCAACCATGAAAAATCGCTTGCTCTTTCTCGGCCCACCCGGAGCCGGCAAAGGCACCCAGGCCGCCCGGATCTGCGATGCCAACGGCATGAAGCATCTGTCTACAGGCGATCTGCTGCGCTCTGAAGTCGCAGCCGGCAGCGAACTGGGCAAAGAAGCTGAAGCGGTGATGAACCGCGGCGAACTGGTGAGCGACGCCCTCGTGCTGGCGATTGTGGAAAGCCAGATGAAGGCACTCACTACAGATGGCTGGTTGCTGGATGGGTTTCCCCGCACGGTGCCCCAGGCTGAAGCGCTCGAACCGCTGCTGGCCGAATTGCAACAACCCATCCAGGCCGTGGTTCTGCTGGAGCTGGATGACGCTGTCTTGATTGAACGGCTGCTGGCCCGCGGTCGCGCCGACGACAACGAAGCGGTGATCCGCAATCGCCTTGAGGTCTACCGGGAGAAAACGGCACCTCTGATTCGCTTCTACAGCGATAAGGGTCTCCTTGTTTCCGTCCCCGCCCAGGGCTCAGTGGAGGAGATCACCCAGCGGATCGAGTCTGTTCTCGGTTGACCGACATGGTAACGTTGCCGTTTGGAAATTTGGAGAGCCACGCCTCATGAAGGTGCGCAGCTCAGTGAAAAAAATGTGTGACAAGTGCCGGGTGATCCGTCGCCACGGCAAGGTCATGGTCATTTGCGCCAACCCCAAGCACAAACAGCGCCAGGGCTGATCCCCCGCTGTTCTGAAACATTCCTCGCCTCCAGGACCTCGGAGGCATCTGTCCTTTTCAACTGAACGAACGTGGCACGGATCGCCGGCGTTGACATTCCCCGCGACAAGCGGATTGAAGTGTCCCTCACCTACATCTACGGAGTTGGTCTCACCCGCTCACAGGCCATCCTGGCCAAAACCGGCGTGAATCCCGACATCCGGGTGAAAGATCTGGAGGACGGAGATCTTCAGAAGCTCCGTAACGCCATGGAGGAATACACCCTCGAAGGCGATCTGCGCCGTCAGGAGGGCATGGCCCTTAAGCGTCTGCAGGACATCGGCTGCGTCCGTGGCCGTCGCCACCGCATGAGCCTTCCCGTTCGCGGCCAACGCACCCGCACCAACGCCCGCACCCGCCGTGGCGCGCGGAAAACTGTGGCCGGCAAGAAGAAGTAAGTCCTCTACATCCTTATCCCTGACTGCATACGGCCATGGCTAAAACCGTCAAAAAATCCGGCCCCAAGAAGGCCAAGCGCAACGTCCCGAACGGCGTCGCCCACATCCAGAGCACCTTCAACAACACCATCGTGTCCATCACCGACACGGCCGGTGAGGTGATCTCTTGGTCGTCTGCAGGTGCCAGTGGCTTCAAAGGTGCTCGCAAAGGCACCCCCTTCGCTGCTCAAACCGCCGCTGAAGCAGCAGCACGTCGCGCCCTCGACCAAGGCATGCGTCAGATCGAAGTGCTGGTGAGAGGTCCCGGTTCAGGCCGTGAGACGGCCATCCGTGCCCTCCAGGTCGCTGGCCTCGAAATCACTCTGATTCGCGACGTCACCCCCCTGCCCCATAACGGTTGCCGCCGGCCCAAGCGCCGTCGCGTCTGAACCGAGCTGATTTCCGTCCGGTTTCTCCCCTTACCCCGATTCAGACCGTGTTGCAGTACCAGATTGATCGCATTGAGCATCAGGTGGCCGAGGATCGCGCCCAGTCCGGCGTCTTCCTGATCGGCCCCCTCGAGCGTGGCCAGGCCACGACCCTGGGCAACGCGCTGCGTCGCGTGCTGATGGGTGGACTGGAAGGCAGTGCTGTCACCGCCATCCGGATTGCCGGTGTCAATCACGAGTACGCCACGGTTCCTGGGGTCCGTGAAGACGTTCTCGACATCCTGCTGAACTGCAAGGAGCTCACCGTCAACAGCCGTTCGGCCGAACTCGAGATCGGCCGTCTTGTGGTGGCTGGCCCCGCCGAAGTGAAGGCTGGAGATCTGCAGTTCTCCTCCCAGGTGCAGGTGGTGGACGCTGATCGTCCGATCGCGACCGTGGCCGATGGCCACAGCCTCGAGCTGGAAGTTCACGTTGAGCGCGGCGTCGGCTATCGCCCGGTGGATCGTCACAACGAAGAAACCAGTGCCATCGACCTGCTCCAGATCGATGCCGTGTTCATGCCCGTGACCCGGGTCAACTTCACCATCGACGAAACCGCCGTTGCCGAAGGCGGTTCGGCCCGCGAGCGCCTGCGGATGGAGATCGTCACCGACGGCTCCATTACTCCCGACGACGCCCTGGCTCAATCAGCCAATCAATTGATTGAGCTGTTCCAGCCGCTGGCCACGGTCACTCTCGTGGAGGAAGTTCCTGCTGAACCCGAGCCTTCGGCGGAAGCACAGATTCCTCTTGAGGAACTGAACCTTTCGGTTCGCGCCTACAACTGCCTCAAGCGGGCCCAGGTCAACTCCGTGTCTGACCTGATGGGCTTCAGCTACGAGGATCTTCTGGAGATCAAGAACTTCGGTTCCAAATCCGCTGATGAAGTGATCGAAGCCCTCGAGCGCATCGGTATCTCCATCCCCCAGAGCCGCACTTCTGCATAACTGCAGAACGGCTTGAACGTCCTTTTTCGTCTTCGTCACCGACAGAACCATGCGTCATCAATGCCGAGTTCCTCAGCTGGGACGTCCAGCTGACCAGCGCAAGGCAATGCTGCGCGCCCTGACCACCCAGCTGATTCGCGAAGGTCGTGTCACCACCACCAAGGCACGGGCCAAGGCGCTTCGCGACGAAGCCGAGCGGATGATCACCCTGGCCAAGGACGGCAGCCTCGCCTCCCGTCGCCGGGCCATGGGTTACATCTACGACAAGCAGCTGGTGCATGCCTTGTTCGACAAGGCTCCCAACCGCTACAGCGATCGCAAGGGTGGCTACACCCGCATCACCCGCACCGTCCCCCGTCGTGGCGACAACGCCGAGATGGCCATCATTGAACTGGTCTGATCAGACCTCACGTCAGTCCTGACGTTTGAACACCCATCCCTCGTCTGCAGGTCCTGAGCCAGCGTCCCTTCAGCGGATCGCGCTCAGCCTTCAGTACGAGGGTTCCCCATTTTGTGGGTGGCAGCGCCAACGCAACGGTCGCAGTGTTCAGGCCGTACTGGAAGACGCCATTGCCCAGCTCGATCCGCACCGACCGGTGCAGACCTTTGCTGCCGGTCGTACCGATGCCGGCGTTCATGCCGCCGGTCAGGTAGTGCACTTCGACTGCTGTGGACCGATTCCGGCTCACAAATGGGCACCGGCCTTGAACGGACGTCTGCCAAGCACCATTCGTGTGCGCGAATCTGTCGTCCGTCCCCTGGATTGGCATGCCTGTTACTCCGCCACCTACCGGCGATACCGGTACACGATTCACAACGGCCGGCGCCCAAATTTGTTTCTCAGCTCCTGGAGCTGGCACCGCTACCAACACAGGCTGAACGAGTCCCGCATGCGGGACGCTCTGAACACCATGGTTGGCCTGCACGACTTCAGCGCCTTCATGAAGGCAGGCAGCCGTCGCGCCCATGCCCGAACCACCGTGCAGGAGGTGCTGGTGGAGCGCCAGGGCGATCTTCTGCGAGTCGAGATTCAGGCCAGTGGTTTTCTCTACGGCATGGTTCGCCTGCTGATGGCCCAGTTGGTGGCCGTTGGCGAGCATCGTCTCAGTGTTGCCGCCTTTGAACAGCGCTGGCGGGAACGACGACGCCACGAGGTGAAGGAGGCGGCGCCAGCCAGCGGCCTTTGCCTGCTTCGGGCTGGCTATGCCGAGACCATCTTCACCAAAGCCGGCTGGTACGATTGTCAGCCGTGGTTTTTTCTGGCCGAGAGCGATCCACCTCCGGATCCACCCTCAACGCCGGGATAAACGGGCCTCTACTTGGAATGCTGCCCAACTCACAGGAGCTGGAGGGCTGAAGAGTAAGCTCGATCTTTAGCCCCGTCAGGTCCAGCTCTGGACCGACCCCTTTGCCCAGTTCCGCTGTCTTAGGCGGGACATACCAGAACCGGCATGCCGGCGCGATGAACAAGACCTCTCTCCCCCCGATTGATTCGATCGACCGCCAGTGGTACGTGGTGGACGCTGAGAATCAAACCCTCGGCCGTCTGGCCACTGAAGTGGCCGCCGTGCTGCGTGGCAAGAACAACCCCAGCTTCACCCCCCATCTGGACACCGGTGATTTTGTCGTCGTTGTGAACGCCGAGAAGATCAAGGTCTCCGGCCGTAAGCCCCAGCAGAAGCTGTACCGCCGTCACTCCGGACGTCCCGGAGGCATGAAGGTGGAAACCTTCGAGGCTTTGCAGGAACGGATCCCCGAGCGGATCGTGGAGAAGGCCATCAAAGGCATGCTTCCCCACAACGCCCTGGGTCGCCAGATGTTCCGCAAGCTCAAGGTCTACAAGGGCACCGAGCATCCCCACGCCGCTCAGAAGCCCCAGCCTCTTCAGCTCAACCCCTCCGCATCCGCCAAATGAGCAGCAATTCCGTCGTCTACTGGGGCACCGGTCGTCGCAAGACCTCTGTAGCCCGTGTTCGCCTCGTCCCCGGCAATGGAACGATCACCATCAATGGTCGTCCCGGTGACAACTATCTGAACTACAACCCTTCGTACATCGCAGCGGTGAAGGCTCCCCTGGAGACCCTCGGCCTCAGCAGCGAGTACGACATCCTCGTCAACGTTCATGGTGGTGGACTCACCGGTCAGTCCGGCGCCATCAAGCAAGGTGCAGCCCGCGCCCTGTGTGAACTGTCCGCCGACAACCGCAAGCCGCTGAAAACGGAAGGTCACCTGAGCCGCGACCCCCGTGCCAAGGAACGCCGCAAGTACGGCCTCAAGAAAGCCCGTAAGGCTCCTCAGTTCTCCAAGCGCTGATTTTTTTACCTATGCCAAAACCCGACATCCATCCCACCTGGTATCCCGACGCCAAGGTGATCTGCAACGGCGAAGTGGTCATGACCACGGGCGCCACCCAGCCGGAGATCCACGTCGACGTTTGGAGCGGCAACCACCCCTTCTTCACCGGCACCCAGAAGATTCTCGACACCGAGGGCCGTGTGGATCGCTTCATGAAGAAGTACGGCATGGGCACCAAGAAGAAAGGTGCCGACTCCGCCAAGGCCGAGTCCAAGGCCTGAGGGTGAGAACGGGGCATGGACGCCTCGACCTTGTTCACACGGCTGGAGACAGCCACAGCCAGCTTCCGCAACCTCGAGCGGCAGCTGGCCGATCCTGATGTGGCCGCTGATCCGAAGCGGCTTGAATCGATCGCAAGGGAGCGATCAAGACTTGAGCCGCTCGTGCTCGACTTCGAGGAACTCCAGAGGCTCGAATCCGAGCGGGATTCAGCACGTCAACTGCTGAAAGACAGTCGCGGTGACGCTGCGATGGAGGAACTGGCGCAGGATGAGTTGGCCAGCCTCCAGGAACAGCACGCAACGCTGACCGAGCGGCTCACCCTGGCTCTGCTGCCGCGGGATCCCCGCGATGAGCGCAGTGTGATGCTGGAAATTCGTGCCGGTGCAGGCGGCGATGAGGCCTGTCTCTGGGCCGGTGATCTGGCACGGATGTATGAGCGCTACAGCCAGAAAGTGGGCTGGGCCGTGCAATCCATCAGCTGCACCGAGGCCGACCTGGGCGGGTTTCGCGAACTGATCCTGTCGGTGCGTGGCGACAGCGTCTACAGCCAACTGAAATTTGAAGCGGGAGTGCATCGGGTGCAACGGGTCCCGGCCACGGAATCCCAGGGTCGGGTCCACACCTCAACAGCCACGGTGGCCGTGATGCCCGAAGCCGATGCCGTGGAAGTTCAGCTCGACCCGAAGGATCTCGACATCAGCACCGCGCGTTCAGGCGGTGCTGGAGGTCAGAACGTCAACAAGGTGGAAACAGCCGTGGACCTTCTCCACAAACCCACAGGCATCCGCGTGTTCTGCACCCAGGAACGCTCCCAGCTGCAGAACCGGGAACGGGCCCTGGAGATCCTGCGCGCCAAGTTATTGGAGCGGGAGCAGGCGGCTGCCGCAGAACGCGAAAGCAGCGACCGACGTGCCCAGGTGGGCAGTGGTGACCGCTCCGAAAAAATCCGCACCTACAACTACAAAGACAACCGAACCACCGATCACCGGCTGGGCCGAAACTTCACCCTTGAACCTGTGCTGGAGGGCCAGCTGGAAGACCTGATCGGTGCCTGCATCGCCGAAGAGCAACGTCAGAAACTAGAGGCCCTGAGCGATCAGGCCGAGGCCTGACGGTCAAGCACCGATCACGTATTTCGCCCATTCCTGGTGATGACCGGAATGAATCTGGCGCCGGGCCTCAAAACTGAGGCTGCTGGCCGGCCTCCGCGGGACATGACGCAGAGGCATGGAGGCTTCCTTCGGAGTTCGGTTGGCCTTTCGAACATTGCAGCTGAGGCAAGCCGTGGTCACGTTCTCCCAGGTGTCACCGCCTCCCCGACTGCGGGGGATCACATGGTCGATGGACAACTGATTGTCACGACTGCCGCAGTACTGGCAGGTGTGGTTGTCCCTCTGGAAGAGGTTGCGACGCGTCAGGGGCAGCTGACGAAACGGGACGCGGACGTACTGCCGCAGGCGAATCACCGTCGGCAGGTGGGTGCCCTGACGCAATTGCCGACAGGGATCGTGTTCCAGACTCTCGGCCTTGCCCTTCAGCATCATCACCACTGCCCGTCTCCAGGTGGTGATATTGAGCGGCTCGTAGGACGCATTGAGAACGAGAACCTGGCCCATGCCAGCCCACTCAATAATAGTCATGCTATCGGCGATGTGAAGCTGTCTCGGTAGCGCCGAGCACTGCCTGTGATTCCGGAGCTGAATCCACGTCAGCGCGCCTGGGTGGAGGTTTCACCTGCAGCGATTCGGGCCAATGCCAGGGCGCTCTGCCAGCACCTCGGACCTCGCACCCAACTGATGGCGGTGGTGAAGGCCGATGGCTACGGCCACGGTGCCGAGACGGTGGCACGGGCGGCGCTTCAGGGTGGAGCAACGAGCCTTGGTGTGGCCACGCTCCAGGAAGGTCTTGAACTGCGGCGGGCCGGTCTGGAGGCACCGGTGCTGTTGCTCAGCAACCTCAATGAACCGGACGACCTGCGCACCTGCCTGCACTGGCGGTTGATGCCCACCCTGAGCAGCCTCAGGGATGCCCAGCTCTGCAACGCTCTAGCTGCCGACAGCGGTCGATGTTTTGACGTGCAGCTGAAGATCGACACGGGCATGGCACGGCTGGGCTGCTCCCTCAGCGAGGGACATCAGACCGCGGCGGCGCTGCTGAGCCTGGAACACCTCAATCTGGAAGGCATCTACAGCCATCTGGCCTGTGCCGATGAGCCGGACGATGCCTTGACCAGCCTCCAGCAGGAGCGCTTCGTGAGCATGCTCTCGGCCCTGCCCCGAGCGAGTGCCGGCATCACCCGCCATCTGGCCAACTCGGCAGGAACCTTGCTCAACCGGGAGCTGCATCACGACCTCGTTCGCGTTGGGTTGGCCCTATACGGCCATGCGCCTGCAAGTCATCTGAACAACGTCATTCCCCTGCAACCCGCCCTGGCGGTTCGCGCCCGGGTCAGCCTGATCCGTGACGTGCCCGCCGGCACAGGGGTCAGCTACGGCCATCGCTTCATCACCCAGCGCCCCACTCGGCTTGCCGTGGTGGGCATCGGCTACGCCGATGGTGTTCTGCGGTCCCTCAGCGGGCACATTCACGCCCTGCATCGCAATCGCCAGCTGCCGCAGGTGGGAGCCATCACCATGGACCAGCTCCTGCTGGATGCCACCGATGCAGCTGGGCTGGAGCCAGGCGACATCGTCACTCTGCTTGGCCAGGACGGTGACCTGGAGTTAAGCCCTCAAAGCTGGAGCAACCAATGCGGCTCGATTCCCTGGGAGATCCTCTGTGGTTTCAAACGACGCCTGCCCCGCGTTGAAGTCTGACCAACTGCCGAGCACTTGGTACTCTGGGTGCGCCGCTGGAGAGGTGGCTGAGTGGTTGAAAGCGGCTCCCTGCTAAGGAGTTACAGGAGGCAACTTCTGTCGAGGGTTCGAATCCCTCCCTCTCCGTTCCAAGTTCATTGACTCAATCCGCCGGTTCCTCGGAGCTGCTGAACTGGTTGAGTTGCCGTGCCAGCTCCGGCAAAAGCGATGCGTCCCTGGCGCGATCAGGCCCCGTACTGAAGACCACAAGCAAGATAGGGGGCTGCTGTTCGGAGGCCTGAAACCAAGCTGCGTCATGACGGGCCTGACTCATCCAGCCGGCCTTGCTCCAAAGGAGCGCGTTATCGGGTAGGCCCTCACCGAGAAACCCATCCACTTGGTTTTCGGGATCAGCGCGACGCTGATGCTGATCGAGTGAGCGCCGCAACAGACCCTGCAGCCGATGACAGGCCGGCGGCGACACCACCGCACGGGTCATCACCGCCTCCAGCATCCGGGCTGTTGCAGCGGTGGACAAGCCGTTGCGG
Organism: Synechococcus sp. A15-62; assembly: GCF_014280075.1. Taxonomy (NCBI): domain Bacteria; kingdom Bacillati; phylum Cyanobacteriota; class Cyanophyceae; order Synechococcales; family Synechococcaceae; genus Synechococcus; species Synechococcus sp. A15-62. Next base: position 363,653 of record NZ_CP047950.1, on the reverse strand, counting down.
TTGCTGTTGTCGGCCCCATAGAACATCTTTTCCCGGCCATAGGGACCATCACCCCAGGTCTTCTGGCAGCAATTCACCGCCTCAAGTTCCGGCCAGGCCAAGCTCTGCAACCAGCCATTGATCAAGCGACGCTGCTGCGTCCAAAGCTCCCAGCGTTCGCCATGGAGAGCAGGGCCGCTGGTGGTGCCTGTGAGCAGATCAACCACCAGCCCCGTGGCATCGTTGCTGGAGTAGGCGATCATGTCGCGCACCGCGCGCGCCAGTTCGTCGCTTTCAGGGATCAGGTCCCGTTGCAGCCACTGCTCAACGGCGACGGCATAGAACAGCTTCACCACGCTGGCCGGATAGAGAATCCGGTCTTGGTTCCAGGAAGCACCGCTGCCCTGACCCGCCTCCGGGGCAGTGTCGTCGTACCGCACCCAGGTGATCGCCAGGCTGTTGCGCAGCCCTGGGCGACCGTCGGCATCGAGCCCATCGAGGGCCGCCTCAAGCCGAGCCGCCATTGCGGGATCGGGACGGTAGAACGCCATAGCGATTCAATTGGGCCATGGCGACGTTAGGCACCCTGCTGGCCCCAGACCTGATTCAGACAGGCTCCTGTTGGCAGCTGTGCGCTGACGTCAATGGTTATTCGCGATCTGATGGCGAGAGCCTGACAACCCAGGCCTGTCATGGACGCCGCTTTCGCATCCTGGAGAAGCAGCGCAAGAGGATCGCTGTTCAGCTGCTGGAGGATGGCTACCGCTGCTGGCTCGAACTCGAGGCGGTTCTGGGGCGAGCTGAGCGATGCGCAGCCTGGCGACCGTCGCCGCTGAGCGCGACGGAGATTGAACGACGCCTGCCCGGCGTGCTGGCCTGGAGCGAAATCGCCCAGCAACGTCCCAACGTCTACCTCTGGGGTGGCACCACCGAGCCGGACATGGATTGTTCCGGGCTGATGCAGATGGCCTTCGCCAGCCAGGGCATTTGGATTCCGCGGGATGCCTACCAGCAGGAGCGGTTCTGCCAACCAGTTGCCGCTCTCCCCGACGATCACAGCTTGCTGCGCCCGGGAGATCTTTTGTTTTTTGGCACACGCCAGCGTTGCACCCATGTGGGGCTCCACCTCGGCGATGGCCGCTACCGCCACAGCTCAGGCCAGGACCATGGGCGTAATGGGATCGGCATCGACAGCTTGCACAGCAGCGATCAACACCCGGTGGCTTGCCATTACAGGGCTGAATTCCGCGGCGCAGGCCGTGTGGTGCGTTGCCATGACGGATCGCATCTCTCCTGACGCTGTCAGCCGGATCGACAGGGCCCCGGCTTAAGTTGAGCGACTGACAGCGCGACCGGCATGAGTGCACCCCTGAATCTCTCGGTGGTGGTGCCGCTGTACAACGAAGAGGAAAGCCTGCCCCACCTGGTTGAGCAGCTCCTTTCAGCGCTGCGTCCAACCGACGAGACTTTTGAGCTGGTCCTGGTCGACGACGGATCCAGCGACCGCACCGCGAAAGTGCTGGCTGAGGTCAGCGCAGAAGTGCCCGAAGTGGTGGCTGTGCTGCTGCGCAAGAACTATGGCCAGACCGCAGCCATGGCGGCTGGTTTTGATGTGGCTGGCGGGGAGGTGATCGTCAGTCTGGATGGAGATCTTCAGAACGATCCAGCCGACATCCCCATGCTGCTGGCCAAATTGCGTGAGGGGTACGACCTCGTGAGTGGCTGGCGCCATCAGCGCCAGGACGCCGCCCTCCAGCGCAAACTTCCCTCCCGGATCGCCAACCGATTGATCGGCCGGGTGACCGGTGTGCGGCTGCATGACTACGGCTGCTCCCTCAAGGCCTATCGACGGGAAGTTCTCTCAGACATGCGTCTCTATGGAGAGCTGCATCGCTTTCTTCCCGCCCTGGCCTTCATCGAGGGTGCTCGGATCACCGAAGTGAAGGTGAACCACCGGGCGCGTCAGTTCGGCAGCAGCAAGTACGGGATCGATCGCACGTTCCGTGTGCTGATGGATCTGCTCACCGTCTGGTTCATGAAGCGTTTTCTGACCCGGCCGATGTACGTGTTCGGCTTCGGAGGACTGCTGGCCATCGCCGCCAGCATCGCCACCAGCACCTATCTCTTCGTGATCAAGGTGATGGGAGGCGACATCGCCAATCGCCCACTGCTCACCCTGGCGGTGGTGCTTGGTTTAGCCGGCATTCAACTGTTCTGCTTCGGCCTTCTCGGCGAACTGCTGATCCGCACCTACCACGAAAGCCAGGACCGACCGATCTATCGCATCCGTGAAACGTTGCGCGGCGGCCGCGCCGGCTGACGGATCGGGGCAGCGGCCGGCGCCCCTCGGAACGGTGCAATCGCAGCGGCGGCTTCTTCCACCACACGCGCATCGCTGTCCCGCAGCGCCTGGCGCAGCAGGGGCAGAGCCGAACGATGTCCCCATCGGGCGGCCAAACGAACGGCGCGCAAGCGCTCCTCAGGGCCAGCCTCCATATCAGCCTTGAGGCGATGCTCCAGGGCAAGACGCTCCAGGGGAGTTGTCGGCGCCGTCCATGACTCGAGGGAAGCATCGGCGAATTCCCCTTCAGCGGCAGGCTCAATCACCAGTTCCAGCTGAGCACGGTTGATCTGTGCGACACGGCTGGCATCCGTGCTGGAGAGCATCGGCTTCACCGGTTTCCTGCGCAACCAGAGCACGACCGTGAGCAGCACGACGGCACCAGGGAGGAGAACGTTCTGCATGCGGATTGAACTTTTATGTCGCCGTTGGGGCCTAAAGCAGGCCGTCAGAACGGACCTACTTACAGTAGCTGCGAAGCTTTTGGCCTCGACATGACTGGAGATTTCGCTGCTGCCTGGCTGCCTGCGATTTTCGTGCCCATCACCGGAATCGTGTTCCCCGCAGTGTTCATCGTCCTTGTTGGTCGAGTGATCACCGCTGCCGAGTGACCGCGACCTGCGGACCGTTTCAACCCCTCAGCACTCGTACCTCATGACCGTCACTCCTGCTGCTGATCCTTGCGTCGGCAACCTTGCGACACCCGTCAACAGCGGCTATTTCATCAAGGGTCTGATTAACAACCTGCCCCTGTACCGCCCCGGAATTTCTCCGAATTTCCGTGGTCTTGAAACCGGCGCAGCCTTCGGTTACCTGCTCTACGGCCCTTTCACCATCTGTGGTCCCCTGCGTGCCACGGAGTATCAGCAAACTGCTGGCCTGCTGGCTGCCATCGGCGCTGTGCACATCCTCAGCCTGCTGTTCCTGCTCTACAACCAGCCCGGCAAGCAACCCAACATCCCCCCTGCGGATGTGACGGTTGAGAATCCCCCCGCCGACCTGTTCACCCGCACCGGCTGGGCCGACTTCACCAGTGGTTTCTGGCTTGGCGGTTGCGGCGGTGCCGTTTTCGCCTGGTTCCTCTGCAACACCGTTCACGTTCAGGAGCTGTTCAAGATCGCTGCTGGTGTCTGGAGCGTCGGCTGAAGCCGTTCACTGAACCCACTGACCAACACCATTCATCCCCCGGTTGCCTGATTCAAGGCAGCCGGGGGATTTTTCCTGGCAGGATTCATTCACATTTGAGACGTCCCGGTGCGGTCGATCTCCCAGCCGTTTCTTCGGCGGCCGGTTCTGACGGTCGTCTGCAGCCTGCTGATCCTTTTAGCGGGCTGCACGGCGTTGTTCGGCCTAGGGCTTGAGGATCTTCCGCCCCTCGCTCCCACCCGGGTGAGTGTGAGTGCCAACTTCCCGGCGGCTTCACCGGAGGTGGTGGAGCAGAGCGTGACCCGGGTGTTGGAACAACAGCTGAATGGCCTGGAAGGGGTCGAAAGCATCAGCTCAACCAGCAGGCAGGGCGGCGCCAGCATCTCGTTGCGCTTCAACGCGGGTGATCCCGAGCTGAATGCGATCAAGGTTCAAAACGAGGTGAACCTGGCCAGCCGACGGCTGCCCCAGGCCGTAACGCGCCAGGGGCTCCAGGTGCGGCGCTCCTCGGAAGACCTATTGATGATCCTGGGGTTCAGCCACCCACCGGATCAATACGTCCCCACCTTTCTCACGGGCTGGCTGAACCAGACCCTGCGGGATGAACTGCTCACCACACCTGGCATCGGTGATGTACAGATCTTTGGCAGCAGTGAACTCTCCTTTCGCCTGTGGTTGGATCCGCAACTCCTCGAACAGACCAACCTCACCCTTGGCGACGTCAGCCGAGCCCTGGCTGAACAGAACGTTTTGGCTGCCATTGGCAGCATCGGGGCTGCCCCAGTTCCAGCGGGCCAAGTGCTGAGCCTTCCGGTGGAAGCGGAAGGGCGACTTCGCAGCCAATCGGATTTCGAGAACCTCGTCTTGCGCCGGTTGGACAACGGCGGGCTGCTGCGCCTGAAGGATGTGGGACGGGTTGCCCTCGGACAGCGCAACTACGGACGCGAGGCCATGAATCTGGCTGGCGAGCGCTCGGTGGCCGTGGGGATCTACCAGCGCGATGGGGCCAATGCTCTGGACGTGAGCAGGGCGATCAAGCGCAAGCTGCAGCAGTTGGAAGCGAGCTTTCCCCCGGGCATCGAACTGTCGATGATCGTGGATGTGGCCGACACGGTTCAGGCCAACCTCGATCGCACCTTCATCACCCTGCGCGATGCCGTGTTGCTGGTGCTGGTGGTACTGGTGCTGTTTCTGGGCCGCTGGCGTCTCGCCCTGATCCCTGGCCTTGCTGTGCCGGTGGCGCTGGTGGGAAGCCTCAGCCTGGTGAAACTGAGCGGTTCCAATCTCAACAGCCTGATCCTGTTTGGGCTGGTGCTGGCCACCGGGATCGTTGTGGATGACGCCATCGTCGTCAGCGAAGACATCGCCGGACGCATCGAACGGGGCACACCCCCCGAACAGGCGGCCGAGGACGCCATGGCTGAGCTAGCGACGGCCGTTGTGGCCACCTCATTGGTGCTGGCAGCCGTGTTCCTGCCCGTTCTGCTCATTCCCGGATCGATCGGACGCCTCTATCAACCGATCGCCCTGGCCATCAGCGGAGCGATTCTGTTCTCCACCTTGAATGCGCTCAGCTTCACCCCGATGGCCTGCGCCCGGGTGTTGGGCCCAGGGGGCGGCCGTCTTCCTGGGGCCATCGGCAAGCTGAGCCGCTGGCTTCGGCAGGGCATGCAAACCCTGCAATCCAAATACGCGAAACAACTCGAGCACTGGTTGCAGCGCAGGCGACGCATCGCCCTCGTGCTGCTGAGCGGCTTGGTCATCACGGCCTCAGGATTGGCCGTCATGCCGACGGCGTTCATCCCCGATGACGACCAAGGTCAGATCCGCGGCTACTTCACACTTCCCGACGGCGCCAGCCTGGAGCGCAGCGTGGCCGTGATGGACGACATCCGACGCGTCGTGAGTGAAGAGCCCCTGGTGCGCACTGGCAACTTTTATGCCGGCAGCTCCTTCGGGCAAAGCGGAGAAGACCGTGGATCGTTTTACCTGCGCCTTCAGCCACTTAAGGATCGACCCGGCAAAGAGCAGAGCAGCAACGCCATCAAACGTCGTCTCAACAGAAAGATGCAGCAACGAATTGGTGATGCCAGGGTCGTGCTGATCACACCACCAACCGTGCGGGGCTTCAGCAGTGAATCAGGACTCTCCCTGGAACTGCTGGACCGCAGCGGAGGGCAACTCAGCCTGGAGCAATTCGGCCAAGTCGCCCAGGACTTCATCCAGACGGCCAAGGCGACAGAGCGGTTTGAACGGGTGAGCACCCGCTTTGATGCCAGCTTCCCCCGCTGGCGGCTGGAGCTCGACCGCAACCAACTGGCTGCTCTCGACCTCGACTACAGCGCAACGCTGCGGGAGATCGGCACCGCCTTCGGCGGCCGCTACATCGATGACACCTACGACGACGGTCGCATCCGCTCCATTGTTCTTCAGCTGGATGGCCGCGAGCGACGTCGTCCGGAGGATCTGACGGGTCTGATGGTGCGCAACCGCAGCGGTGAACTGGTGTCGGTGGCAAGCTTGGCCAGCCTCACCCGCGAGGAGGGCGTTAACAACATTCGCCACTTCGGGCTCAACCGGGCCATCCGGATCACGGCCATCCCCGCACCAACGGTCAGCAGCGGTGAAGCCATCAATGCCCTGACCCAGGCCGGTGATCGCATTGGAGGCAGCAACATCGGCCTGGCCTTCACGGGCCTGGCGTTGGAAGAGCAACGGGCTGGGCAGGTGACTTGGGTGCTGTTCGCCCTCGGCGTGACGGTGGTCTATCTGCTTCTTGCCGCTCTCTACGAGAGTTTCATCGACCCGTTGATCATCCTGCTCACGGTGCCATTGGCCCTGCTCGGAGCCCTGATCGGCTTGAAATTGCGGGGCCTTCCACTGGATGTTTACGGCCAGATGGGACTCCTGGTGCTGGTGAGCCTGGCGGCCAAAAACGGAATTCTGATCGTGGAGTTCGCCAACCAGCGGATTGCAGCAGGCCTGGCCCTACATGACGCAATTGTGGATGCGGCCGTGAACCGGATGCGCCCGATCCTGCTGACAGCGGTCACATCCCTGGCAGGTTTCCTGCCGCTTCTGTTCGCCCAGGGCACGGGAGCCGCCAGCAGGATCAGCATTGGCACCGTGGTGTTCAGCGGACTGCTGGTGGCCTCATTGCTGTCTCTCTATGTGGTACCAACTGTTTACCTGTTGCTGAAGCGCTGGAGATCGGCATGAGCGAACCCCCTGCCATGGCGAGAACTCGACGACTGATCCTGCATGCAGGCACCCATAAGACAGCATCGTCAGACATTCAGTGCCGGGTGCGCCGCAGTGCATCGCTGCTGGCGGACCAGAAGATCATTTACCAATTCCCTGACGAGGATCAGTGGGATTTCAAACAGCTCGTGAAAGCCATGAGCAAGGAGCACTGGGATCCATGGCATTCCTATCTCAAGCGTTGGAGCAAGACCGATGCAGACGTATTGATCAGCGCCGAACAATTTGGCCCGCAGCTCACATGTGCTGGGGCCGTTAGCGCCCTGCAGACAATCGCCAGAGAACATGGATTTAAGCTAACAATTATCATCTTTATCCGCTCCCAGCTCGATTACATCAATTCACGATATGGATACAGCTTAAAACGTTTTTATCACAGCAAAACCTTTGCCGAATACGTCCAAGACGTCCTGGACGGCGAACGAATGATCAAAGGCAAAGCAGTCGAAAAAGACAACAGACGATCCGATATCTTTGATTTCTGGAACTACTTTTCTTCTCTTCTAAATGTGCGCAACTGCGAACTTGATGTGCGTTTCATTCCGTTCCGTCAAACCCATCCAGATCCATTCATCCAGTTTCTGCATTCACTCGATCTTGACCCATCTCTGCCCTGGGCCGAACACAGAGAGAGCAGCCTGAATTCAGGAACAGGGCCGAGGGGAACCTGGCTGGCGCGGGAGCTTTCACAAAGGCTGCGACATCACGGAATCTCCCCGAAAGCAATTTCAGGATCAACAACCATCATTCCCAAGGAAACCGCATTTCGCGGTTGGGATGACGGCAAATTCTGGGGATTTAATGCGGCGTTAGCCCATCGCGTTCAGGACCATTTCAAAGCCAACAACAATTTATTTGCACAAGCGGCCTGGGGCCGTCCATGGAAGGAGGTATTTATCCATGACAAAGCACTCTTAAATCGGCCCGAGAATAGTTTTGTACCCTCAGGGCCCGAGGAAACCGTTCAGATGCACCGTATTGCCGATCATCTTCTGTTGCGCATTCATCGGCGCCAGACGCACCGCCGACTGCATCGGCTGCGGGAGCCAATCGAACGACTGATGAGCCGCGTTGTTTTGCGGAGCGCAACAGTTGCCACAACAGCCGTGAAAGTCAGCGGCGTAAGGTGCCGTTCACTGCGTCGAAGACGCGTCGTATTTAGAGCAGGATGACGGTCACCCCACAGGCGAGTACCCCCACCAGCGCCCAGGCCCAATTCTTTGACTACAGCTCTGCAGCCAACCCCTTGCAGAAGGGTTTGATCAGCAGAATCCCTTATCGGAGCTTTCCCGCCAGTTTCTTTGACGGGAGCGGCAATGAGCTGATGCCGCTAGACCTCAGCCCGGAGCTCGATTGCGAAGGTCCGGCCACGGGTCCATCGCTCTGCGGCAACTTCATTCGACTGGACCAGGCGTCCTTGCGAACCCATGCAGATGCGACCAGTCAGCTGTTCTTCGTGGCCCGAGGCCATGGGCAAACTGAAGCCTGTGGTCAGGTTTTTCACTGGAGCGAGGGAGACACGTTCGTGCTTCCGGCAGGCGGCGAAGCCATTCACAGCAGCGACAGCCACGCCGGCCTGTATTGGGTGCACGATGCCCCACTGCTTCGTTATCTGGGCGTGAGCACCGTTAAACCGGTGTTCGAACCCTGCTTCTACAGCCATCAGGATGCTCGCGCGCAGTTGGATGCCATCGCCAGCAATCCCCGCGGAGCCAACGCCAATCGCGTAAGTGTGCTGTTGGGAAACAACGCCTTCCCGCAGACGCGCACCGTCACCCATACCCTCTGGGCCATGTTGGGAATCCTCCCCGCAGGCCAGGTGCAGCGCCCCCACCGACATCAGTCGATCGCCCTTGATTTTGCGGTGGCCTGCCAACCGGGTTGCTACACGATGATCGGCACCGAGCTGGACGAGAACGGGATGATCCGCAATGGGCACCGGGAAGACTGGGCAGCCGGCGCAGCCTTCGTGACACCGCCCGGTTACTGGCACTCCCACCACAACGAATCCGGAGCCGACGCCTACGTACTGCCGATTCAGGATGCAGGCCTGCACACTTATCTGCGCACCCTCGACATTGCCTTCAGCAACAGAGGCCGGGCTGACTTAAGCAACACCCCATAGCCAACCCAGGCTCAACGGGTGAGCAGTTGGTGGTTCACCGACGTCAGGGCACCGTGTTCTGAATAGCGACGTGAAATTCGCTCGAGGCGCGCTGCACTCGAGAGCCAAAGCGCTTCGATGCTGAAGGGCTGGTGGGGATCAATCTGGGCAGGCGCCAGAAAGGCTCCTCCATCCGGCAAAAAGATCCAGCGATCAAGATCGCTTGCGGCAAAACAGATGTTGTCCCCTGGCGAAGGGAGGTCGCAACGCCAGTCACCGATCAGCTGATCTGCCTCCAGGGGTGGACATTCCAGCGCTGGACTTCCGGCGAGAAACTCACGGATCAGAACGATCCGATCCAATTGCCCCGCACCATCCCACAGCAGCACCAGGCGGTGACGGCGTTGGTGATGCAGGAACCCAAACTCGGCGTAGAGCTTGGCCCAGGTGCACCGGTGCAGCGTCCCCCTTGAAAAACTGCCGGTGCCGAAGACCCCCATGTCGGGATCCAACCGCGTGAAGCTTTGAACGATCCGCTTTTCTGGCTCACCTGCAGGCGGTTGATGGGGAGAACTCGATCCCGCTTCCTCAGGCCAGAGCAGCAGGGTCAGATTCAGTGGCACGCCGGCGGGTGCCGGTTCGAGCCTGAGCAGGGAGGGCTGACGCTTGGTGCGTTGAAGCGTCCTGTCCAGGCTGTCGAACCAGCCGCGCCACTCACCAACGTTCCGCTGCAGGTGCTCCCATTCGCCCACGTTCAGCCCGCTCACCATCGAGGCCTGAGGCTAGGCAAGGCCCAGAGCAATACGAGAACAACAACACGGTCTAACAGAACCACTGCGAAGCACAGACAACAAAAATCCCCACCCGGAGAACCGGGTGGGGACGTTTGAAACGAGGAACGACTCGTCGCGGGTTAATTCAGGAAGGAATTAACCGAATTTCCCTGAAGTCGAGGCAATCAGGAAGGCGGCGTACGTCAAGACATAGCCAACCGTGAAGTGAGCCAAGCCGACAACACGGGCCTGAACGATGGACAGTGCCACGGGCTTGTCGCGGTAACCCATCATGTTGGCGATGGGGCTGCGCTGGTGAGCCCAGACGATGGTCTCGATCAGTTCCTGCCAGTAACCCCGCCAGGAGATCAGGAACATGAAGCCGGTGGCCCAAACCAGGTGTCCGAAGAGGAACATCCAAGCCCAGACGGCGAGGTTGTTGCTTCCGAACGGGTTGTAGCCGTTGATCAACTGGGAGGAGTTGAGCCACAGATAGTCGCGGAACCAGCCCATCAGGTAAGTGCTGGATTCGTTGAACTGGGCCACGTTGCCGGACCAGATGGCCAGGTGCTTCCAGTGCCAGTAGAAGGTCAGCCAACCCACGGTGTTCAGAGCCCAGAAGACAGCCAGGTAGAAGGCGTCCCAGGCAGAGATGTCGCAGGTGCCGCCACGGCCGGGGCCGTCGCAGGGGAAGGAGTAGCCGAAGTCCTTCTTGTCGGGCATCAGCTTGGAGCCGCGGGCATCCAGGGCACCCTTCACAAGGATCAGGGTGGTGGTGTGCAGACCCAAGGCAATGGCGTGGTGAACCAGGAAGTCACCAGGGCCGATGGGCAGGAACACATCGGTGTTGCCATTGATCGCGTCCAGCCAGTAGTGCTCACCAGGAATGTTCTGGGCAGCAAGGCTGGCGGAGCTGGAGGCGTTGGAGAGCAGCACGTCCATTCCGTACATGGCCTTACCAGAGGCGGCCTGAACGAACTGGGCGAACACGGGCTCAACCAGGATCTGCTTCTCAGGTGTACCGAAGGCAACGACCACATCGTTGTGGACGTAGAGGCCGAGGGTGTGGAAACCGAGGAACAGCGAGACCCAGCTCAGGTGGCTGATGATCGCTTCCTTGTGCTCGAGCATCCGGGCCAGGACGTTGTCCTTGTTGGCTTCGGGGTCGTAGTCACGGATGAAGAAGATCGCACCGTGGGCGAAGGCACCACACATCAGCGCGATGGCGATGTACTGGTGGTGGGTGTACAGGGCTGCCTGAGTCGTGTAGTCCTTCGCGATGAAGGCATACGACGGCATCGAGTACATGTGCTGCGCAACGAGGCTGGTGACCACGCCAAGAGAGGCGAGAGCCAGACCCAGCTGGAAGTGCAGGCTGTTGTTGATGGTGTCGTAGAGACCCTTGTGGCCAGCACCGAGGTCACCGGGGGTGCCCTTCGGGGGGTTGTGGGTTTCGAGGATCTCCTTGATGGAGTGACCGATACCGAAGTTGGTCCGGTACATGTGGCCGGCGATCACGAAGAGGCAACCGATGGCCAGGTGGTGGTGGGCGATGTCCGTCAGCCAGAGAGCTTCTGTCTGAGGGTGGAAGCCACCAAGGAAGGTGAGGATGGCGGTGCCGGCACCTTCGGAGCTACCGAAGACCTGATTCAGAGAATCGGGGTTTTCGGCGTACACACCCCAGTTGCCGGTGAAGAAGGGTCCAAGACCAGCGGGGTGAGGCAGAACGTTGAGGAAGTTGTCCCAACCAACGTGCTGACCGCGGGCTTCGGGGATCGCAACGTGAACCAGGTGACCGGTCCAGGCGATGGAGCTGAAGCCGAAGAGGACAGCAAGGTGGTGGTTCAGACGCGATTCAGCGTTTTTGAACCAGGCCAGGGAAGGACGGAACTTGGGCTGCAGGTGCAACCAGCCGGCGAAGAGGGCCCAAGCCGACAGGATCATCATGAAGATGGAACCCTGATACAGCTCGGCATTTGTCTTCATGCCGATTGTGTAGAACCAGTGATAAAGGCCTGAGTAGGCGATGTTCACCGGGGAGGAAGCGCCCGCTTGGGTGAAGGCGTCAATGGCGCCTTGACCGAAGTGGGGATCCCAGATTGCGTGAGCGATGGGGCGCACGTGCAGGGGGTCGGCGACCCACTGCTCGAAGTTGCCCTGCCAGGCGATGTGGAACAGGTTTCCCGAAACCCACAGGCCGATGATCGCGAGATGACCGAAATGGGTGGAGAAGAGCTTCTGATAGAGGCGCTCCTCCGTCATTCCGTCATGGCTCTCGAAGTCGTGAGCCGTGGCGATCCCGTACCAAATACGGCGGGTTGTCGGGTCCTGGGCCAGACCCTGGCTGAACGAAGGGAATTTCGTTGCCATTAGAGGGAGAGGTCAGGTGAGGTCAGCCGACCACAAGAATGTGGGCGTGGAAGAAGGCCCACGTGGTCGCAATTCCGCCCAAGAGGTAGTGGGCAACACCCACGGCACGGCCTTGGATGATGGAAAGAGCACGGGGCTGGATGGCGGGAGCCACCTTCAGCTTGTTGTGAGCCCAGACGATGGACTCGATCAGTTCCTGCCAGTAGCCGCGGCCACTGAAAAGGAACATCAGGCTGAAGGCGAACACGAAGTGGGCGCCGAGGAACATGATTCCGTAGGCGGCTGTGTTCGAGCCATAGCTGTTGATCACCTGAACGGCCTGAGCCCACAGATAGTCACGCAGCCAGCCATTGATGGTGATGGCGCTTTGGGCAAAGTTGCCGTTGGTGATGTGCGCGACGGAACCGTCGGCATTCACCGTTCCCCAGATGTCGCTCTGCATCTTCCAAGAGAAGTGGAAGATCACGATTGACAGGGAGTTGTACATCCAGAACAGGCCCAGGAACACGTGGTCCCAAGCGGAGACCTGGCAGGTGCCACCACGACCAGGACCGTCGCAGGAGAAGCGGAAGCCCAGATTGGCCTTATCAGGGATGAGGCGGGAGCTACGGGCGTACAGGACACCCTTCAGCAGGATCAGCACCGTCACGTGAATCGTGAAGGCATGAATGTGGTGAACCATGAAGTCGGCGGTGCCGAGCGGCATGGGAGCAGCGGCAACCTTGCCGCCGACGGCGACAACGGAACCGTTGAACACTTCACTCACACCCGCGAGGGCGTTGGGAGCCGTGCTGCCGGCAGCTGCGGCATGCACGTTCTGAATCCACTGAGCAAAGATCGGCTGAATGGAGATGGCCGAATCGCTGAACATGTCCTGGGGACGACCCAGGGCACGCATGGTGTCGTTGTGGATATACAGGCCGAAGCTGTGGGCTCCGAGCCAGATGCAGACCCAGTTGAGGTGGCTGATGATGGCGTCGCGAGCCTTGAGCACCCGATCCAGCACGTTGTCGATGTGCTTGGCGGGGTCGTAATCGCGAACCATGGCGATGGCGGCGTGAGCGCCGGCACCAACGATCAGGAAGCCGCCGATCCAGATGTGATGGGTGAAGAGCCCGATCTGGGTGGGGTAATCGATCGCTTGGTACGGATACGGAGGCATCGCGTACATGTGCTGAGCAACGATGATGCTCACCGAACCGCCGATGGCGAGGTTGACCGCCAGCTGGGCATGCCAGGAATTGGTCATGAAGTCGTAAAGACCGTCGTGACCGTTGGTGGCAGGGAACAGCAGGGGATCACCCTTCTGGCCTTCATGGATCTCCTTGATGGAGTGACCGATGCCCCAGTTGGTCCGGTACATGTGACCGGCAACGATGAACATCACGGCAATCGCCACATGGTGGTGGGCGATGTCGGTCATCCAGAGGCTTCCCGTCACAGGATTCAAACCACCCTTGAAGGTGAGGAAATCGCTGTAGGCAGCCCAGTTGCCGGAGAAGAAGGCACCGACACCAGCGCTGAAGCCGGGATACAGCTGCGCCAGCAGGTCCTGATTGAAGAACTCGTGGGGCAGCGGAATGTCTGCAGCCGAAGCGATGGTCTTGCCATTCAGCACCAGCGGTTGGCCGGCATCAATGGCATCCATCAACTTGGTGACAGGAGCAGACACGTGGATGACGTGACCAGCCCAGGACAGTGAACCGAGACCCAGCAGACCTGCCAGGTGGTGGTTCAGCATCGACTCAACGTTCTGGAACCACTCCAGCTTCGGCGCAGCCTTGTGGTAGTGGAAAACACCGGCGTTGAGCATGAGGCCGGCCATCACCAGGGCACCGATGGCCAGAGCCATGAGCTGGGTTTCACTGGTGATGCCCCAGGCCCGCCACATCTGGAAGAGGCCTGAGGTGATTTGGATGCCTTGGAAACCGGCACCCATGTCGCCGTTGAGGACTTCTTGGCCGAAGACGGCCCAGACCTGCTGGGCGCTTGGCTTCACATGGGTGGGATCAGCAAGCCAACCGGAATAGTTGGAGAAGCGGGCGCCATGGAAGAAGGCACCGCTGAGCCAGATGAAGATGACGGCCAGGTGGCCGAAATGGGCGGAGAAGATCCGCCGAGAGACCTCTTGAAGGTCGCTCGTGTGAGCGTCGAAGTCGTGAGCGTTGGCGTGAAGGTTCCAAACCCAGGTGGTGGTTTTGGGACCTTTCGCGAGAGCGCGGTCGAAGTGTCCGGGCTTACCGAACAGCTCGAAGGTTGCTGGATTGTCAACCTTCTCGACCTGGCTTTTCGCGTCACTCCCACGCTCAGGTGGGCTGATGGTCATCGAGTCGTTCCTCGAGGGACGGGTTTCGAGGTGGTGGGCCACCCCTCCGAAGGGCCGAAGCCAATCGGGGCCCCGAACACGGATCCACAAGGAATCAGCATCCGGGCGTCAGTACGGCAAAGGAGTCGAAACCCCTTGTCTGCACTGATGCTGGGGCCCCAAAGAGGGGACCGCTGGCGGAAGCATAGGGGCGGAGAAGGGGGTTAAAGGGCCCTGAGTTACAAAGGTTCAATCCTGTGGCGGACCAGTCAGCGACAGGCGTCTGCAGAAGGCTGAGAATCAGCGAAACAACAAAGATCTCAAGCAGTAAGCAATACAATTTCACGCATATTTCCTTCCTAAATAACTAAAACTCTGACAGTGAAGGGCGGATTGTTCAGAATGATCGGATCTGTTCATGCCCGATGCGTCGCCCTGGCCTGAAGTCGATATGGGCTGTTCTGCTGGCAGCAGTGCTGCTTCTTGGTGCCGGCTTACCTGTTCATGCGCGTCCTGGATTCTTCAATCGTGATTCAGGGTCCGCTGCCAAACCGCTGCCGAGTTCAGCCCCCAGCGGGAAGCTCCAGGAAGTGGCTCCTCCAGGGGCAGTGCAACAGCTGCGACAGAACCTGCAACAGCACCGCCCCTCCCTGCGGCTGATCGCTCCAAGCAACGACAGCATCGTTACCTCTGACGCCCTTGAGCTGCGTTTCGAAATCGACGACTGGCCCCTCAGCAGCGACCCCGAATTGGGTCTAGGGCCCCATGTGGTGCTCCAAATCGACAACCGCGCTCCCCTGCGGTTGAGCGAAAGCAATGGAAACCGCTTGAAAGTCCGCATCGATGACCTGGAAGCGGGCAGTCACCGGTTCAGCGCCTGGGCCGCTTACCCCTGGGGAGAAGCCGTTCAAACACCGGGAGCCTCAATCCAGGGACGCCTGCACCTCTGGCAAAAACTGCAGGGCACACAACCCGAACGCGATGCTCCCTGGCTGGTCCCTGTCTCGCCATCCGGAGAGCAGGGCCTGCAACCCCTTTTGGTGGATTGGCTGATCTGGAATGCTCCGCTGCAAAACCTGCGGGAGGGCGATGGACGCTGGCGGCTCCGCATCAGCATTGATGGAGACAGCTTTTTGGTTGATCACCAGGAAGCCCTTTGGCTCAAAGGATCGAACGGCGCAGGCAGCCACGACATTCAGATGGAACTGCTGAATGGGCTGGGTGAGCCGATCACACCGGTCTTTAACAATCAGCTGATCCATCTGAAAGCTGCATCCGGTGCCAAGCCGGGCTGGATGCGCCCACGCCTCAGCGAAAGCCAGCTCGCGCGCCTGAGCGGCTCCCCTGAGCCTGAAGTTCTGGAGGTGGTTGAATCCACGCCAGAGCCTCCTCAAAGGACTGAGGAGAAACAACAAGAGCAGACAGAACAGCCCCGAGACCTCCCTCAGGCTGAGCTCAAAGCCGAGGCCGTCGTCGAGGACGAGGTCGATACCCAGACCACGGCCGTCCCTCAGCCCACGGCACCAGAGGAAAACGAAGAGCAGGAGCCTGAGCCGCTCATAGCTGAACAGCCCCTTGCCGAACAGCCATCCAAATCAGAAACGGCTCGGCCCACTCCTCCCACTCCCGCCCAGGAAAAGCCAGCGGAGTCTCAGCAGCCAGCCAACGAGGAACCCAAGCTGAAGCCAAGCAGCAGCCTGGGAGGATCAGCCCGTGAGTTGCTCAACAGCGATGGGCGCTTGCGCAAGCCCTGATCCGGATTTCCTGCCCTGAACCCCACATCTGCCGCTCCCGCTCTGGGCCTAGGACTGAGCCCCAGCGCCATGCCGCTGTTGGAGCGTTTGCTGCTGCGCGGCCACATCGAGCGGATCAAGCCAGCCGATCAAGACATCAGCACCGCCCTTGATGTGCACTGGACGGCAGAGAACGTCGTGTTGTTCGTGGGCGCCGTGGGAGCAGTGACGCGCCTGATTGCAGCTCGGATCCAAGGCAAAGAGAAGGATCCAGCCGTTCTGGTGCTTGACCCGAAAGGAGAATTCATTATTCCGCTTCTGGGAGGCCATTCCGCAGGCGCCGAACAGCGCGCCCGAGAGATCGCGATGGATCTCGGCGGGCAGGCGGTGATCACGGGCGCCTGCGCCCATGAAGGACGTCTCCCCCTGGATGCCTTTGGGGAGGGCTGGGGCTGGAAACGCAGGGGATCGGTGGCCCATTGGCGCGATCTGATGGTGCGGCAATCCCAGGGATCCAGCATCAGCGTTCACCAGAGCAGTGGATCCACCGCCTGGCGAGGCCCTGAAGGCCATCCCTTGCTGCACAACATCGATCCCAGGGGGGGGGCAGACGCCGCTGATCTTGTGATCGGAGCGCGCCGTCAGGGTGATTGCCAGTGGCATCCAGCAACGCTCTGGATCGGCATCGGCTGTGAGCGCAACACCAGTGTTTCGCTGGTGGAGAAGGCCATTGCCGAGGCCTTGGCAACAGCAGGACTGGCGGAGGAGGCTGTCGCCGGAATGGCCAGCGCAGCGCGGAAAGCTGATGAACCGGCCCTGCAAGAGCTAAGCCGCACCAGGGCATGGCCGTTCCGAACCTTTGTGGAGCACGCCCTTGCATCCATCGACGTGCCAAATCCCTCCGAAGTGGTGCGCCAGGAAATGGGGACTGCGTCTGTGGCTGAAGCAGCGGCCTTGCTGGCTGCGGGCGAACAAGGTCATCTGATCCAGCCCAAGAGAATCAGCCGTCCGGCAACAGGGGAGCAGGGTGCCGTGACGGTGGCCATTGCCGAGGCGGCCCTCCCCTATGCGCCAGAGAGGGGAGAGCTGCACCTGGTGGGCAGTGGTCCAGGGGATCTGTCCCTGCTCAGCGGAGACGCCAAAGCAGCCCTCTCCCGTTGCTGCGCCTGGGTTGGTTACAGCCTCTACCTCGATCTTCTGGAGCCCCTGCGCCGCCCGGATCAGGTCCGATTCGATGGCCAGCTCACCCGGGAATGGGACCGCTGTACCGAAGCACTGCGCTTGGCCCAACAAGGGGCCAAAGTTGCTCTGATCTCCTCCGGCGACAGCGGGATCTACGGCATGGCGGGATTGGCCCTGGAGCTGCTGCTTCAGCAACCCGAGCAGGAGCGGCCCAGCTTCTCGGTACATCCAGGCATTTCAGCCTTCCAGCTGGCCGCCGCCCGGGCCGGGGCGCCACTGATGCATGACTTCTGCTGCGTGAGCCTCAGCGATCGCCTCACGCCGTGGGCCGTGATCGAAAAGCGACTGGAGGCCGCCGCTGCTGGAGATTTTGTGCTCGCCCTCTATAACCCGCGGTCCAAGGGCCGGGACTGGCAGCTGGGACACGCCAAGGGGATCCTGTTGAAACACCGCCCCCCCACAACCCCGGTGACGCTGGCGCGGCAGCTGGGCCGCGCAGAGGAATCCCGTGAGCTCACGAGTCTTGAGCGATTGGAGCCGGAATCCGTGGACATGCTCACGCTTGTTCTGATCGGGAACAGCAGCAGCCGTGCCGATGGTGACTGGATGGTGACGCCGCGGGGGTACCCCGGGGCAAGTCTTCAATGAGGACTGAGTTTTTCCGGCTTAGCTCAGGTCTCCATCAAGACCTGGCAGTGCCATGCAAACCAAGAATCGGGATGACAGGATTCGAACCTGCGGCCCCTTCGTCCCGAACGAAGTGCGCTACCAAACTGCGCCACATCCCGGCACTGCAATCTTAAAAGATCACAGTGGAGCGAAATCCAGGCAGATCTCAGCAGCGACTAGGGTCGTGGATTGAAGATGCTTCGCCGTGCTCAAGCCGGAGTGGTTGCGCGTTAAAGCTCCGCAGCGCGAGCGAATCGGCGCCGTGGCCGACCTGCTGCTGGACTTAAATCTGAACACGGTCTGCCAGGAGGCGAGCTGCCCCAACATCGGCGAATGCTTTGCAGGCGGCACCGCCACGTTTTTGATCATGGGGCCCGGCTGCACCCGCGCCTGCCCCTACTGCGACATCGACTTCGACAAGAGCGTCCGTGAGCTCGATCCCACCGAGCCGCAACGGCTTGGGGAAGCTGTGGCCCGTCTGGGCCTGAAGCACGTGGTGATCACTTCGGTGAACCGCGACGATCTCGCCGATGGAGGTGCGTCCCAGTTCGTTGCCTGCATCGAACAGGTGAAGCAACGCTCACCGCTCACCACGATCGAGCTGCTGATTCCCGACTTCTGCGGCAACTGGGATGCCCTGGCAACGGTGATGACCGCCGCCCCCCACGTGCTGAACCACAACATTGAAACGGTGCCGCGGATGTACCGCCTGGCGCGGCCCCAGGGCATCTATGAACGCTCCCTGGAGCTGCTGCAACGGGTGAGGGAGCAATGGCCCAAGGCCTACAGCAAGTCGGGACTGATGGTGGGGCTCGGGGAAACCGATGAGGAGGTGATCGAGACTCTCCGGGATCTGCGCAAACACAAGGTCGACATCGTCACCATTGGTCAGTACCTCTCACCTGGCCCAAAGCACCTGGCCGTCGACCGTTTTGTCACTCCGGCTCAATTCGAGACCTACAGAACAGTGGGCGAAGAGGAGCTGGGCTTCCTCCAGGTGGTCAGCACACCACTCACCCGCAGCAGCTACCACGCCGGCGAGGTGCAACGGCTCATGGCCAGCCATCCCCGCTGACGGGGATCCATTCCTGCACCTGCCAGTCCACCAGGCCGGCGATGATCATCGGGTCGTTCTGGACCCACGCCAGGGCATCGGTGTAGGACGACGCCTCAAACATCAGTAGCCCACCGCCGCCCGGACGCCGGTCGCCATCCACCAGGTAACCGCTGCGTAGACGGCGGCCGGCTGCAGCTTCATCTGCAACCCAACGGCGGTGAGCCTCCAAGGTGGGTCGCCGCTGCTCAACAGGGAGGGCGGCGGCGACAGCCGTGAATGTTTCAGTCTTGACGAACCAGGCCACGGACTGGGGACGGCGCTAGGCCGCCACAGCCTGCTTGTCGGCCAATCCCATCGCCTCCCGTTCACTGGGGGGGACCAACACCTTGAAGCGACCCTTCGCCGCAGACCAATCGGCCAGGAGAGCAGCAGCCTTCTCGCTTCCCGTGAGCGCCACATGCCTTTCCAGCAGACCCTCCAGCAGAGACTCCTGCTCATGGGTGGTGATGGTGCAGACCTCAACAATCTCCGGGTTTACCCGAGGAGCAACACGCCCCTCTTCATCCAGCAAGAAGGTCACACCACCGGTCATGCCAGCGCCGACATTGCGACCGGTGCTGCCGAGAACGACGACGACACCACCTGTCATGTACTCACAGCAGTGGTCACCAGCTCCCTCCACAACCGTGCGGGCACCGCTGTTGCGAACACCGAAGCGCTCGCCTGCCCGGCCATGGGCAAACAACTCTCCGCCGGTGGCCCCGTAGAGGCAGGTGTTGCCGAGGATCACCTGATCCCCTGGAGAGGCACAACCGTCTGATGGCACCAGGGTGATGCAACCACTGTTCATGCCCTTGCCCACGTAGTCGTTGGCCTCGCCTTCCAGACGAACCTGCATGCCCTGCACCAGGAAGGCCCCGAAGCTCTGGCCTGCGGCACCCCGGAAGGTGAGATCGAGCTGTCCCTTGAAGCCGCGGTTTCCATGGCGCTGGGCGATTTCACCGGCCAGACGGGCACAGACACTGCGATCGGTGTTGATGATCTCGATGCTGCGGCTGATGGCACCGTGGTTCTCCAGGGCAGCCATCAGCTCAGCGTCAACCAGGAGCTGATCCTCGAGGATCGGTCCATTGCCGTGAGCCTGGTCGCTGTGGCGAAGCCAGGAACGATCTTCGGCACCGCTGATCGGAGCCAGCAGGCTGGAGAGATCCACACCCTTGGTCTTGGCCAGATCAACCGAGCGGGCCTGGAGCAGATCGGTGCGGCCGATCAGCTCCTCGAGGCGGGTGACGCCGAGCAGGCTCATCAGCTGACGCACTTCCTCTGCGACGTACCAGAAGAAATTGACGACATGCTCAGGAATACCGGTGAAACGCTTGCGCAGGTTCTCCTTCTGCGTGGCCACACCCACAGGGCAGTTGTTGGTGTGACAGACGCGAGCCATAACGCAGCCCTCGGCGATCATCGCGATCGAGCCGAAGCCGTATTCCTCCGCCCCCAGCAGAGCAGCAATCACCACGTCCCAGCCGGTCTTCAGGCCTCCATCGGCGCGCAGCAGAACACGATCACGCAGACCGTTCTCCACCAGGGAGCGGTGCACCTCGGTGAGGCCCAGCTCCCAGGGGCTGCCGGCATGCTTGATCGAACTCAAAGGAGATGCGCCCGTGCCACCGTCGTGACCGGAGATCTGGATCACATCGGCGTTGGCCTTGGCCACACCCGCAGCGATGGTGCCGATGCCGATCTCAGCCACCAGCTTCACGCTCACGGGAGCAGCGGGATGCACCTGATGCAGGTCATGGATCAGCTGCGCCAGGTCTTCAATCGAATAAATGTCGTGGTGTGGTGGTGGTGAAATCAAGGCCACACCTGGCTTGCTGTTGCGCAACCAGGCGATGTACTTATCGACCTTGGGCCCTGGCAGCTGACCGCCTTCACCAGGCTTGGCACCCTGGGCCACCTTGATCTCCAACTGCTTGCCGCTGCGCAGGTATTCCGCCGTCACACCGAAACGGCCTGAAGCCACCTGCTTGATCGCCGAGCAGGCGGTGTCCCCATTGCGCAAACCACCAATGCTGGGGAATGAGGTGGAACGGCCCTCCCCATCCACATCCTTGAGGATCTGGAAGCGCGCTGGGTCCTCACCGCCTTCACCGCTGTTGCTCTTGCCGCCGATGCGATTCATCGCCACGGCCAACACTTCGTGGGCTTCGCGGGACAAAGCGCCCAGGCTCATCCCGCCTGTGCAGAAGCGGGTGCAAATGCTCTCGATGCTCTCCACCTGATCCAGGGGGACTGGGGTGGGAGCCAACTTGAACTCCAACAGGTCTCGCAGGGCCATCACCGGTCGGTTCTCCAACAAGGCCTGGTAGGTGGAGAAATGGTCGTAACCAGGGCCATGGGCCACCGCCTTATGGAGCGCCTTCGACAGCTCAGGGTTGTTGCGGTGGTACTCCGCCCCACTGCGGTACTGAACAAAGCCCATGAATTCGAGCTTGCTGCGATTGAGCTCCGGGAAGGCCTTGGCATGCATCGAGAGCGTTTCGTTCGCCAGCTCGGCCAGCGTCATGCCGGCAACACGGCTGGTCGTTCCGGTGAAGGCGGTCTCCACCACATCCGCTCCCAGGCCGATCGCTTCAAAGATCTGAGCGCCGTGATAGCTGGCCAGCAATGAAATTCCGATCTTGGAGAGGATCTTGCGCAGGCCGTTCTCCAGCGACTCACGAACGTTGGCCTGGGCCTGATTGGCATCCAGGGCGGGCAACTTGCCCTGTTCGATCCGCTTCTTGGTCTTGGGGTGATCCAGCCAGTGGCGAGTGGTTTCCCAGGTGAGCCAAGGGCAGACGGCACTGGCGCCGTAACCGATCAGGCAGGCCATGTGATGGGTGCTCCAGCACTGGGCCGTATCCACCACCAGAGAGCACTGCAGCCGCAGCTTCTGGCGCAGCAGATGGTGATGAACAGCACCCACAGCCAGCAAGGCCGGCATCGCCACTGTTGTGGGGGTCAGCGGGGCAGCAGCCCCCGTGCCATCGACCCGGTCGGACAGCACCAGAACTTGGGCTCCGTCACGCACCGCCTGCTCCGCAACGCTGCACAGCGCCGCGATGGCCTGTTGCAGGCCTCCCGCACACGACTCCACAGCAACCTGGGTGGACACCGTCTTGACGGGCAAGCCCTGCTCACTGATGGCCGCCAGCTCAGCCTCGTTCAAAACGGGCGTCTCCAGATGGATGACGGAGGCCGCTTCCGGCTGGGGCTTCAGGGCGGGCCGGCGCTCACCCAGATGCATCTCCAGGCTCATCACCAGCTTTTCCCGCAGGGGGTCGATCGGAGGGTTGGTGACCTGGGCGAAGCGCTGCTTGAAGTAGTCGTAAAGCAGGTGCGGCTTGTCGGAGAGCACCGCCAGGGGGATGTCATCACCCATGCAGTAGGTCGGCTCCTTACCGAGAGCCGCCATGTCTTCGATGATCAGATCGAAATCTTCAGCGGTGAACCCCATCGCGGTCTGCAACCGCAGCAGATCGAGTTCACCCACCTGCCGGTCCTGGGTCCAAGGCTGGGGGGCCACACCGCGGCGATGCTGCTGCAGCCACTCGCCATAGGGGAAGCGCTGCGCCGCGTCTTCCTTCACCGACCAGTTGTCGAGCAACTCGCCACGTTCGAGATCAACGGCCACCATCTGACCCGGGCCAAGACGACCTTTCTGAACAATCGTCTTGCCGCTGAGATCCACCACGCCGGTCTCCGATCCCATGATCACGAAGCCGTCAGCGGTGGTGCACCAACGCGCCGGACGCAGCCCGTTGCGATCCAACGTGGCGCCCACCCGCTTGCCGTCGGCGAACACCAACAGGGCCGGGCCGTCCCAAGGTTCCTGAATGCCCGCGTTGAATTCGTACATCGCCGTCACATCGGGACGGCTGTCGAGATCGGGCTGATTGCGAAACGCTTCGGGCACCAGCGTGATCAGGCTGTCGGTGATCGACCGACCACTGCGCACCATCAATTCCAGAGTGGCATCCAGGTTGGCGGAATCGCTGAAGGCAGAGTTCACCACCGGAATCAGGTCATCAGCCGCCTCACCCCAGACGTTCTCGAGGCTGGCTTCTGAAGCCTTGGCCCAGTTGAGGTTGCCCAGAAGCGTGTTGATTTCGCCGTTGTGGCCGAGAAGCCGCATCGGCTGCGCCAGAGGCCAGCGCGGCAGGGTGTTGGTGCTGAAACGGCGGTGATACACCGCAAAACTCACCTCAAATCGAGGGTCCTGCAGATCGGCGTAGAACTGCGCCAGCACCTCGGATCGCACCATCCCCTTGTAAACAACCGTTCGGCTGCTCAGGGAGGCGACATAAACGTCCTGGGCCACCTCAGCACCCAGAGCGGCCCGCACACGGGCACCGATGCGTCGCCTCAACCGCAGCAGCTGCCCGTCGAAGATTGCGTCGTCCGCATCACCATTCAGCACCCACTGCTCGATCACAGGAGCTGTGGCACGGGCCAAAGGGCCGAGAACCTCAGGGGCGACAGGCACCGTTCGCCACCCCAGAGGCTGCATGCCAAGGGCTCTGGCCTCTTCATCACAAAGGCCACGCACCTCAGCACGACGGCTGGCATCCGTCGGCATGAACATCATGCCGAGACCACGAGCTGCAGCCGCCTCGGGCCAAACAGCTTTCAAATAGGACCAGGGGATCTCACACAACACACCTGCGCCATCGCCGGAGTCGCCATCACCACCGCAACCACCACGGTGCTCCATGCATCCCAAACCACGCAGGGCCTGCTCCAGCACCCAGTGACTGGCCTGCCCCTGGAGCTGAGCCAGGAAACCAACGCCACACGCATCCTTCTCACCCGCAACAACCTCAGGTGCAGGGCTGTCGCAATAAGGCCAGACAGCAGAACGGATGGCGTCAGACATAGGGAACTCAACCGGACGATCGCATGGGCCTGCAGCTTCGAGCTCTGCAGAAACCATCTCGAGGGACGATCCTAGGCAGGCGCCTCTCCGCCCAGGCATTTCATGCTTGCCTTTGCCCCACTTCCCCCGCCACCACCTGAGCTTCGCCCTGTGCCGAACCAGAGCGGTGAGGAGGTGCTGATCGGGCAAGAACGGAGCAAATCGGTTTGGCTCTGGAAGGGCAGCGACGCAGAACCGGAAGAACTTTGGCTGCCCTTGGAGGTTCTGGAATCCCGTCTGGGTTTCCGGCGGGTGTCCCGTCTCGATGGAGAGGCACTGGAATGGTTCGGTCGAACGGTCTCCCTCACCGCATTGGCCACCCGTTCGCTCGGTGATGAAGTCGGCCTCGAAGTGAGCGACTGGCTTGCCGCAACTGGCGTGCGCTTCAAAGTGCGGGGAAACACCTTGGAGCTTCGGCTGCCCCCTCCAACGGTGAACAACCTGCGCCGCGGCAAGGGTTCGACAGCTGATCGCCTGGTGCTTGACCTGAACGGCCCCGCCCTGGTGCAGCGGTTAAACGGCGACCTGTTGCTGGAGCTCAAGCTGTCGCGGACCCAGCAACGTCAACTCAAGGCGTGGGGACTCACCCCACAGCAGCATCGCCACGGCGGCCTTGTGCTGAAGGGACAAGCCACCAAGCTGAGGAGCCTGAGCCTGGCGTCCCCCTGGAGGGTGGTGCTGGATGGCGTGCAGATCGGCGGTCGCCGCCCAGCCCAGAGCGCACATCTGCCCCTGCGCGACCCAGCTGTGGCCGAATGGCTGAGGCGGGGCTTCGTTTTGGAGCAACGCACCATCAAGGTGGGGGTGAAACCCATTCAGGTGTTCCGTGCCGGCGGCCAGCTGAGCCGTCTCGGCATCACCCTTCAGCCCCTGGTCAAAGCCGAGCAGCAACAGGGCCTGCGTTTTCTGCCTCAGCTCTCCCAACCCGCAGGGGCACTGGTCGCAGTCAACGGAGGCTTTTTCAATCGGATCAATCAACTCCCCCTGGGGGCCGTTCGGCATCAGGGGATCTGGCTGTCCGGTCCGATCCTGAATCGCGGCGTGATCGCTTGGGGAGCCTCAGGGGATCTGCAGTTCGGCCGGCTGCGGCTGAACCAGACGCTGCGGGTGAACAACGGTCGCCGTTGGGGCCTGATGGCACTCAACAGCGGCTACGTCCAGAAGGGACTGAGCCTCTACACACCTGCATGGGGGCCCCGCTACCGGGCCCTGAGCGGAGAAGAGGAAGCTCTGTTAATTCGAGGTGGGCGCGTCGAGACAACCTTCGACCAGCGCAGCCTGCAAAGCGGAATCGCCATTCCCGAAAACGCAGCGCTGGTCGTCGCCCGCGGGCGCACGCCACTGCCGGCTCGACCTGGTGATCAAATCCAGGTGACAGAGCGATCCAGCTCTCCCCTGGCCCAACAGCCCAATGTTCTGGGGGGCGGTCCCCTCCTGATGCAGAACGGCCGCGTGGTGCTGAATGGACGTCAGGAGGGATTCAGCCCTGGCTTCATGAGCTTGGCGGCACCAAGAACAGTTGTGGCTCAGGGAGCGAGCGGTCAGTGGCTGATGACCTTGCGCGGGGCCGCCGGCAGTGATCCCACCCTTGTGGAAACAGCTCTGGCTGCCCAGCAACTGGGCCTGCGCGATGCCTTGAACATGGATGGCGGCAGTTCCACCACCCTTGTGGTGGCCGGACGAACCGTGATGAACGGCCGAAGCAGCTCCCCGAGAGTCCACAACGGCCTGGGTCTCATCCCCCTCTGAGACCTGCAACAGTGGGGGCCCTGAGGAACTGAGCATGGCTGCCAATCTGCGGCTGACCGCCGCCGCTGCTGCTGAGCTGGGGCGACAGGCGGCCGTGGCGGGAACACCGGGGCAGATGCATCTCGATCTCACTCCCGGGGAGTGCGCACAACACGTGCTGCGCATCCGGGCAGGACATCTGGCAGGCGTCGCGATCGCAAGAGCCGATGGCGTGACCCTGCACGCCCCGGCGGAACAGCTCAAATTGCTTGAAGGTCTTTGCCTGGACTACCGGGGCGACCTGAGTGGCGGTGGTTTTCTGATCCGCAACAGCGATGGTGTTGAACCCTGTGCCTGCGGCAGTGCATTCAGCCGCATTTGAGGGGGGACCGTCACCCGGTATCGTGGTCGATTGTCGAATCAGGTCGGGAGTCCGACCGCTCACCGACCATCGATGCCAACCATCCAACAGCTGATCCGCACTGAGCGCTCACGCCTCAAGGCCAAGACCAAATCCCCAGCCCTGAAGTCGTGCCCTGAGCGTCGCGGTGTTTGCACCCGCGTTTACACCTCGACGCCCAAAAAGCCCAACTCGGCTCTGCGCAAGGTGGCTCGTGTGCGCCTGACCTCCGGCTTTGAGGTCACGGCTTACATCGGCGGTGTCGGTCACAACCTGCAGGAGCACTCGGTGGTGTTGATCCGCGGCGGTCGCGTCAAAGACCTCCCAGGTGTCCGCTACCACATCATCCGCGGAACCCTGGATACCGCTGGCGTGAAAGACCGGCGTCAGTCCCGCTCCAAGTACGGCGCCAAGGCTCCGAAGGAGTGATCACCGGTTTCTTACCCATCCCCATCAAGTTCTGATCCCTAATGTCACGCCGCAACGCCGCTGAGAAGCGCCCGATTCTTCCCGACCCGCAGTTCAACAGCCGTCTCGCCACGATGATGGTGGTACGCCTGATGCAGCACGGCAAGAAGTCGACAGCGCAACGGATCCTGTCCGACGCGTTCGGCCTGATCAACGAGCGCACCGGCGGAGATCCGCTCGAACTGTTCGAGACAGCCGTCAAGAACGCCACCCCTCTGGTGGAAGTGCGCGCCCGCCGTGTCGGTGGTGCTACTTACCAGGTGCCCATGGAAGTCCGCCAGGAGCGCGGCACCGCCATGGCCCTGCGCTGGCTGGTGAGCTTCTCCCGCGCCCGCAACGGCCGGAGCATGGCCCAGAAGCTGGCTGGCGAACTGATGGATGCCGCCAACGAAGCTGGCAACGCCGTTCGCAAGCGCGAAGAAACCCACAAGATGGCCGAAGCCAACAAGGCTTTCGCCCACTACCGCTACTGAGCCTCGCGGGCCAGTCATCAACACAGATGTTCATGGCTGGCCTGTAGAGTCTCTCCGCCTTTTCACGCCCCACCCCCGGAGAATTTCCTGTGGCCCGCGACTTCCCCCTGGAACGCGTCAGAAATATTGGTATCGCTGCTCACATCGATGCCGGCAAAACCACCACGACAGAACGGATCCTGTTCTATTCCGGTGTGGTGCACAAAATCGGCGAGGTGCATGACGGCGCCGCCGTGACCGACTGGATGGCCCAGGAACGGGAGCGTGGCATCACGATCACCGCCGCTGCCATTTCGACGTCCTGGCAGGACCATCGGATCAACATCATCGACACGCCTGGCCACGTGGACTTCACCATTGAGGTGGAGCGCTCCATGCGCGTGCTGGATGGCGTGATTGCCGTCTTCTGTGCTGTTGGTGGCGTTCAGCCCCAATCCGAGACCGTCTGGCGTCAGGCCGATCGCTATTCCGTTCCCCGGATGGTGTTCGTGAACAAGATGGACCGCACCGGTGCGGACTTCCTCAAGGTTCACGGCCAGATCAAGGATCGCCTCAAAGCCAACGCTGTTCCGATCCAGCTTCCAATCGGTGCCGAAGGTGAGCTCAGCGGCATCATCGATCTCGTCGCCAACAAGGCGTACATCTATAAGAACGACCTCGGCACCGACATCGAAGAAGCCGACGTGCCGGCCGACATGGCCGACGAGGTCGCCGAGTGGCGGAACACCTTGATGGAAACCGTCGCCGAAACCGATGAGGCGCTGATCGAGAAATTCCTCGAAAACGGCGAACTCAGCGTTGAAGAGCTCAAGAAAGGCATCCGTGAGGGCGTGCTCAAGCACGGTCTGGTGCCCATGCTCTGCGGCTCCGCCTTCAAGAACAAAGGTGTGCAGCTGGTGCTCGACGCTGTGATCGACTACCTGCCTGCTCCCGTCGACGTTCCCCCCATCCAGGGTGTGCTTCCCGACGGCAGTGAAGCGGTGCGTCCGTCCGACGACAGCGCCCCCTTCAGTGCCCTCGCCTTCAAGGTGATGGCCGATCCCTACGGCAAGCTCACCTTCGTGCGGATGTACTCCGGCATCCTCGAGAAGGGCAGCTACGTGCTCAACTCCACCAAAGGTGAGAAGGAACGCATCTCCCGCCTGGTGGTGCTTAAAGCTGATGACCGAGAGGAAGTTGACGCGCTGCGTGCCGGCGACCTCGGTGCGGTGCTCGGACTGAAGAACACCACCACGGGTGACACCCTCTGCACCCAGGACGATCCGATCGTTCTCGAGACCCTGTTCATCCCCGAACCGGTGATCTCCGTGGCTGTTGAGCCGAAGACCAAGGGCGACATGGAGAAGCTCTCCAAGGCCCTGGTTGCTCTGGCTGAAGAGGACCCCACCTTCCGCGTCAACACCGATTCTGAGACCGGCCAGACCGTGATCGCCGGCATGGGCGAACTCCACCTGGAAATCCTGGTGGACCGCATGCTGCGTGAGTTCAAGGTGGAAGCCAACATCGGCGCACCTCAGGTGTCCTACCGCGAAACCATCCGTGGTTCTGCAGGTGGCGAGGGCAAGTTCTCCCGTCAGACCGGCGGTAAAGGCCAGTACGGCCACGTTGTCATCGAGATGGAACCGGGTGAGCCCGGCTCCGGCTTCGAATTCGTCAACAAGATCGTGGGCGGTGTCGTTCCGAAGGAATACATCAAGCCCGCCGAGCAGGGCATGAAGGAGACCTGCGAATCCGGTGTGATCGCAGGATACCCCCTCATCGATGTGAGATGCACCTTGGTGCATGGCTCATATCACGACGTCGACTCCTCGGAGATGGCGTTCAAGATCGCCGGATCCATGGCCTTCAAGGACGGCGTCAAGAAGTGCAACCCTGTGCTGCTTGAGCCGATGATGAAGGTCGAGGTCGAAGCTCCCGAGGACTTCCTCGGTTCGATCATCGGCGACCTGTCCTCCCGTCGAGGCCAGGTTGAGGGCCAGTCCGTCGAAGACGGCACGTCCAAAATCTCGGCCAAGGTGCCCCTTGCCGAGATGTTCGGTTACGCCACCGAGCTCCGCTCCATGACCCAGGGCCGGGGCATTTTCTCGATGGAATTCGACAACTACGCCGAAGTTCCTCGCAATGTGGCCGAGGCCATCATTTCCAAGAATCAGGGCAATTCCTGATCTCTAAACTCCTCCAAATCCAACCCTCGATTCTTTAAACACCCATGGCACGCGAGAAGTTCGAAAGGAACAAGCCCCACGTCAACATCGGCACCATCGGCCACGTTGACCACGGCAAGACCACCCTTACCGCTGCGATCACCAACGTGCTCGCCAAGAAGGGTCAGGCTGAAGTTCAGAACTACGCCGACATCGACGGCGCCCCTGAAGAGCGTGAGCGCGGCATCACCATCAACACCGCTCACGTTGAGTACGAGACCGAGACCCGTCACTACGCCCACGTGGACTGCCCTGGCCACGCGGACTATGTGAAGAACATGATCACCGGTGCCGCTCAGATGGACGGCGCCATCCTGGTGTGTGCCGCCACCGACGGCCCGATGGCCCAGACCAAGGAGCACATCCTGCTGGCCAAGCAGGTGGGCGTTCCCGCTCTGGTGGTTGCACTGAACAAGTGCGACATGGTCGATGACGAAGAGATCATCGAACTGGTGGAGATGGAGATCCGCGAACTGCTCTCCAGCTACGACTTCCCCGGTGACGACATCCCCGTGGTTCAGGTCTCCGGCCTGAAGGCCATCGAGGGCGAGGCTGAGTGGGAAGCCAAGATCGAGGAACTGATGGCGGCTGTTGACTCCAGCATTCCTGAGCCTGAGCGGGAAGTGGACAAGCCCTTCCTGATGGCTGTGGAAGACGTCTTCTCCATCACCGGTCGCGGCACCGTGGCCACAGGCCGTATCGAGCGTGGCATCGTCAAGGTCGGCGAAGAAATCGAAATCGTCGGCATCAAGGACACCCGCAAGACCACCGTCACCGGTGTGGAAATGTTCCGCAAGCTCCTCGATGAGGGCATGGCTGGCGACAACGTTGGTCTGCTGCTGCGCGGCATCCAAAAGGAAGACATCGAGCGCGGCATGGTGCTCGTGAAGCCCGGTTCCATCACCCCTCACACCAAATTCGAGGGTCAGGTGTATGTGCTCAAGAAGGAAGAAGGCGGCCGCCATACTCCCTTCTTCGCTGGCTATCGCCCGCAGTTCTACATCCGTACAACGGACGTGACCGGCCAAATCACTGCCTTCACCGCGGAAGACGGTTCCAACGTGGAAATGGTGATGCCTGGTGACAACATCCAGATGACCGGTGAGCTGATCTGCCCCGTCGCCATCGAGCAAGGCATGCGCTTCGCCATCCGCGAAGGCGGCCGCACCATCGGTGCTGGCGTGGTCTCCAAGATCATCGAGTGATCAGCGCAAGCTGAACCACACGTCAGGAGATGGAGGGGCTCAGCCCCCCATCTCCTACATTTCTCAGAACCTCGACAACTGAAGTCCTGCTTCGACCTCGAAGCTTTTTCGCTCCCTTCCTATGTCCACTGCCATCGCTCAGCAGAAGATCCGCATCCGCCTGAAGGCGTTCGACCGCCGCATGCTCGATCTCTCTTGCGAGAAAATCATTGAAACGGCCGATAACACCGCTGCAACCGCGATCGGTCCAATCCCCCTGCCCACGAAACGCAAGATCTACTGCGTTCTGCGCTCTCCCCACGTGGACAAGGACTCCCGCGAGCACTTCGAGACCCGCACCCACCGTCGGATCATCGACATCTACAGCCCCTCGGCCAAAACCATCGATGCGCTGATGAAGCTTGATCTCCCCAGTGGTGTGGACATCGAAGTGAAGCTCTGATCCGTTCGATCAGAACTTCATTTTCCTAGGATTCAGTTGCCTACAACACGGCGTTCGTGTCCGATTTTTCTGTGAGGGAGCTTCCCCTGTTCCCCCTGCCGGACGTCGTGTTGTTCCCGCAGCAGCTCCTGCCGCTGCACATTTTTGAATCGCGTTATCGGATGCTTCTCCAGACGGTTCTGGAGACCGACAAACGATTCGGCATCGTTCGCATCAACCCCGAGAACGGCGAAATGGCCGAAATCGGTTGCTGCGCTGAGGTGCTTCAGCACCAAACAACCGAAGACGGTCGCAGCTACATCGTTTCGCTGGGCCAACAGCGGTTCCGGCTGCTCAACATCACGCGGGAAACGCCCTACCGAACAGGGATGGTGAGCTGGCTGGAGGATGAGCCCGTGGCCGACACCGACCAGCTCAACAGCCTGCGGGACAAGGTGAGCGAAGCCTTGAGCGACGTCGTTCAGCTGACCAGCAAACTGCAGAACCGAGAGGTGGAACTGCCTGACGATCTGCCTGATCTACCGCGGGAACTCTCCTTCTGGATCAGCGCCCATCTGGATCAGGCTGCTTCGGAGCAACAGAGTCTTCTGGAACTAACCGACACCCACGAACGGTTGAGTCAGCAATTTGAAATGTTGGACCACACCCGACGCCAACTGGCGGCCCGCACTGTGTTGATGGATCTGAAGTGATGTTGGGATCTCTGTTAGTGGTAGCCGGCGCCGTTGGAGCAACCGGAGTTGCGCTGTGGCTTCGCCGCGACCGGCGCTACGAATCATCGGAGAGTGTCGCCTCCGCCTACGACGCCTGGACGGAAGACCGCTTGCTGGAGCAGCTCTGGGGAGAGCATGTCCATCTCGGCCATTACGGGACCCCGCCCGGCTCCTGCGACTTCCGCGAAGCCAAGGAAGCCTTCGTCCACGAGCTGGTGCGATGGAGCGGTCTGGACCAACTCCCCGCCGGCAGCCGGGTGCTGGATGTGGGATGCGGCATCGGTGGCAGTGCCCGAATCCTGGCGCGGGATTACGGATTGAACGTTCTCGGCATCAGCATCAGCCCTGCTCAGGTAGAACGAGCCACACAACTCACCCCATCAGGCCTGAACTGCCGCTTCCAGGTAATGGACGCCTTGGATCTTCAACTGCCCGATCAGAGCTTTGATGCGGTCTGGAGTGTGGAGGCCGGTCCCCACATGCCGGACAAACAGCGTTATGCCGATGAGCTGCTGCGGGTGATGCGCCCTGGAGGGCTGCTTGCAGTGGCCGACTGGAACCGCCGGGATCCATCTGACGGCGGCATGACGCGAACCGAACGCTGGGTGATGCGTCAGCTGCTCAACCAATGGGCCCACCCTGAATTCGCCAGCATCAAGGGGTTCCGCCAGAACCTCGACAACAGCGTGCACAACCGTGGCGAGATCGTCACCGGTGACTGGACCCAGGCCACGCTCCCCTCATGGATTGACTCGATCATCGAGGGCGTCCGCCGTCCCTGGGCCGTGCTCAGCCTGGGGCCGAAAGCTGTCCTGCAAGGCCTGAGAGAAACGCCGACGTTGCTGCTGATGCACTGGGCCTTCGCCACCGGGCTGATGCAGTTCGGCGTCTTCCGAATCAGAAAAGACTGATCTTCAAGAGCCACTCAAATCGCTGCTGGGGTAAGCACCGAAATGGGCGAGATGCTCACACAGAGGCTGCAACTGGGCGATCAGCTCCGCCAGAGCCGTTGAGGGCACCGGCGGAAGATCCACATCCACAAAAAAGACGTATTCCCCCAGCTCCCGTTTGGACGGTCGTGATTCAATCCGACTCATGTTCAGGCCCCGCTCAGCCAAACAGGCCAGTGCCTCAAGCAGGGCCCCCGGCGCATTGCGATGCAGCGAGAACGCCAGACTGGCCACATCGCCATGCTCAGTGCGCTGCCCACGACGCAACAGCAGAAAACGGGTGCGGTTGCCCGCAACATCATTAACGGGGAAGGCCAGCTGATCCAACCCGTGTTCATGGGCAGCGGTCTGGGAGGCGATCGCAGCACGGAAGGGACTGCCCGCCACCATGCGAGCTGCTTCAGCCGTGGATGAGGTGGGCAGTTGCAAGGCATCGGGCAGATGCTGGGCCAACCAGCCACTGCACTGGGCCAGAGCCTGCGGGTGGGACAGCACTTCGGTGACTCTGCTGAGCGGCCCACTGCCCAGCAAAGCGTGCTGAATCGGCAGTACCAAAGCTCTGCGAATACAAAGCTCGGGGTGGGACCACAGCGCATCGAGGGTCGCTGTCACCCCCCCCTCAACCGAGTTCTCAATCGGGACAACGGCTGCATCACACTCCCCCCCCGCCAGCTGTTCCACAACCGATCGAAGCCCAACGCAGGGCATCAGCTGAACATCCTCGAGAGCGTCCTGTTCGATCAGCACCCGGGCGGCCTGCTCGCCATAGGTCCCGGCTGGGCCAAGAAATGCGAGACGTGTAGGCATCGAAGCCGCACTGCATGGACTCGATAAGATCATGCCGCGTCAGGTGAAGTCCATGCCCCTGGCCTTCGAAGCCAGTCAAAAGCTTGATCTGCCTGTCAGAACCGGAGCAGAACGGCTGCCCACCTACCTGCTGGAGGAGGAGCGCGTCCTCGGGGCACTGCTGGACGCCAAACAGCTCACCCGCCTGCAGCCAGGGCGTTACCGCTACGTGGTGACCAGCCTGCAGGTCTTTCAACTCCACGTGAAACCCGTGGTGTCCCTCCAGATCCATATGGAAGGCGACACGTTGGTGATGCAGGCCCTCGACTGCGAACTGGAAGGTCTGGGAATCGTTGACGACTTCGCCCTGAACCTGGAGGCACGGCTCACCTCCACACCCGGCGGGCTTCAGGGGCATGCCCATCTATCAGTGTGCGTCAGCCAGCCATCGCTGCTCAAGCTGATCCCCAAACGGGTGTTGGAATCGACGGGCGAATCAATTCTGAGTGGCATCCTCATTGGCATCAAAGCCCGGGTTGGCCAACAACTGATCGACGACTACCGCTGCTGGTGCCGGGAAACAGAGGGACAACGCTCAACCGAGCAGACGCTTCAGGAACGTGTGCCGATGCAGGGGCGTGGGGCCTGAGGCCATCAGGCTCTGACGATGCTGTGCCGTGCCGTAGCCCGCATGGCGTTCAAGTCCATAACCAGGAAAGCGAGCCGACAAGCGGCGGATGAGTGCATCCCTGGCTTCCTTGGCCAGAACACTGGCCGCAGCAATGGCTGCTGAACGGCTATCCCCTGCGATCACTGTGCGCTGCGGGCCGTGCCACAGCCGAAGGGGAAGATTGCCATCCACCAGCACAAGCCCAGGGCTCTGGGGCAGTCGCTGCAGAGCCCGCAACATGGCGCGTTCCGTGGCAACGCGGATGCCGCAGGCATCAATTTCTCTCGCTGACGCCTGGCCCAAAGCGGACGCCACACACAGCGACTGAATCAAGGGAACCAGGGCAGCCCGACGCTTGGCCGAGAGTTTTTTGCTGTCGGTCAGGCCTGCCTTCAACAGGCATTCGGCCGCTGAGACTTCGAGCACCACAGCGGCCGCAAAAACAGGACCGAACAAGCAACCGCGACCGACTTCATCCACACCGGCCACGTCCCTCCCAAGAGGGAGGGACTCCTGCGCGGTCATCCGGCTCAGACCGTGGCGACAGCAGAAGAGCGGCGACGGCGACGGCGAGGCTCCTCAGGCTCAGCTGTTTCCACAACAGCCACAGGCTCCGGCTCAGCGGGTTCGCTGATGGGGGCCGGTTCTGGTTCGGTAATCGTCAGGTTGGTCACCGCCTCCAAGGGAGTGATCTCCACCATCAG
This sequence comes from Synechococcus sp. A15-62, assembly GCF_014280075.1. Classification (NCBI taxonomy): domain Bacteria; kingdom Bacillati; phylum Cyanobacteriota; class Cyanophyceae; order Synechococcales; family Synechococcaceae; genus Synechococcus; species Synechococcus sp. A15-62. The sequence goes on along the minus strand of NZ_CP047950.1, from coordinate 329,030 downwards.
GGGAGCCGCCTCATCCGGGGCGGATGAGGTAACCACAACGGACGTCTCAGCGGCAGGGGTCGCAGTGGGCTGACTCGCACCATTGCGTGCGCCTGAACGACCGCCCCGTCCGCCGCGACGACGGCGTCGTCCGGAACTGGCCGCCAATTGCTGACGCGCCGCCTCCAGCACCTCCTGCTCGTCCTCGCCAGGACGCACAACCCGGACCACGACGTTGTCGGATGCAGGGGGCTCCTCCAGCAACAGGGCAGGGTTCAATCCCAGCCAACCAAACAACTGCTGTTGCTCGTCCGTCATCGGGACGGCAACCAATTCAGGGTCCTGACGACGGGCGGTCGCGGGCTCCTGAGCCTCTTGGGTCGACACCTCAGGGGCAGTGGTATCGGACGTCTCGACAGGAAGGACGGCATCCTGACTGCCGCGCCCTCGACCACCGCGCCGCCGCCGGCCATTGCCACCGTTCTCTCCTGGCGCAACAACTTCGGCGCGGGCAGAGGCCGCCGAACGCACCAATCCCGTGGCCGTCGCCAGAGGTTGAAGCAGGTCTTTGCCAGGGAGAACGGCCACATGGCCCAAACCACCACAGCTGGGGCAAGCCCGACCGAACAGTTCATAGATGTTCTGCCCTTGTCGCTTGCGGGTGAGTTCCACCAGGCCCAGTTCGCTGAGCTGTGCGATCTGCGGGCGGGCTGAGTCGTCACGGACAGCTGTCGTGAAATACTCCAGCAGCTGGAGCTGATCACGACGGGAATCCATATCGATGAAGTCGATGATGATTACCCCACCGATGTTGCGCAGCTTGAGCTGGCGAGCGATTTCGATCGCCGCCTCACAGTTGGTCCACAGCACGGTTTCGCGCGCATTGGCCGACCGTGTGAACGAGCCCGAGTTCACATCGATCACCGTGAGCGCTTCGGTGGGCTCGATGATCACGTAGCCACCGGACGGCAGATCAACCCGTGGCTTCAGCGCATCGCGGATGGCGGCATTGACCTTGTAATGCTCCAGCAACTCGCTGGGTTCACTGTGGGCTTCCACCAGCACATTGCTGGCATCAGCACCGAGGAAACTGCTCACACGGCTCACAGCGGCGGCATCGTCCACCACAACCCGAGCCAGATCCGGGCCCATGTGGTCCCGCAGAATCCGATGGATGAAGTCTTCGTCGCGGTTGAGCAGCACCGGCGGTGCAGCCGTTTCAGCGGCTTGCTGAATCGCCTCCCACTGGCGCAGCAAGGATTCCAGATCCTCAATCAATAGTTCTTCGCTGATGCCGTCGGCTTCCGTACGGATCAG